>DATNGE010000188.1:0-8942 GCA_035606035.1 Allostellaceae bacterium | reverse complement strand
CGGTCTATGACCGGACCGGCGACTTCGTTTGGCTTTTTGCGATTCTCGGCGTCCTGGCGGCGCTCGTCGCGGCGACCGCACTGCTCCTGCCGCGCGAGCGCCGTGCGTCCCACGCCGCGATGACCGCTGCCGCGGAATAGCCCGCGTTTTAAGGACGTTAACGATTACCAGTGTCGCAGCCCGGGCTTCTGTGCTAGGACGCCGCGGGGTGGATAGGGAAAAGTCCAGTATGGCCGATGTCGCGAGTAATGTTCTCGAAGTGATTGCAAAGCAGGCGAAAACCGACCCCGCAAAGGTCACGCGTGACACCGAATTGGCCGATATCAACCTCGAATCGCTCGACACGATCGAGCTCATTTTCGCGCTCGAAGAGAAGTTCGGTATCGAGATCCCCTACAATGCCAATGAGGCGACCTCGGCCGGCATCAGCTTCACGACTGCCGGCGATGTCATTGATGCGGTCGCCAAGCTCGTCCAAGAGCAGAAAGGCTCGGCGGCCTGATCCGCCGCTGCGGATGAACAGCCTGCCATGAATCGCGTCGTCGTCACCGGGCTCGGCGTCATCGCGGCGCTCGGCAAGAATACCGCTGAATTCAGCGCCGGCCTCAAAGCCGGCAAGAGCGCGATCGGCCCGATCTCGATCATCGAGACCGAAGGGCTGATCATGAAGATCGGCGCGCAGGTCTTGGACTTCGATCCGCTCGCGCATTTTCAAGAGAACAAGTTGTCACTTTACGATCGCTGCACGCAATTCGCGCTCGTCGCGGCACGCGAAGCGATCGCGCAGAGCAAGCTCGATTTCCGCACCGGCCTCGGCGCGCGCACCGCGACGATCATCGGCTGTGGCGTTGGCGGGCAGGGGACACAGGACGAGAATTATCAACGACTCTATTTCGAACGCATGAAGCGGCTCCACCCGCTGACCATCCCGAAGCTGATGATCAGCGCGCCCTGCGCTCACATCACGATGGAGCATGGCCTGACCGGCCCGTCTTTCGTCGTCGCGAGTGCCTGCTCCTCGGCCAATCACGCGATCGGCGTCGCCTTCCAGATGGTGCGCTCCGGCATGGTCGAGACGGCGGTGACCGGCGGCACGGAAGCGGTCTTCACCTTCGGCACGATCCGCGGCTGGGAAGCCTTGCGCGTGATGGCGCCCGACACCTGCCGCCCATTCTCGCTCGGCCGCAAAGGCATGGTGCTGGGTGAGGGCGCGGCGGTGCTGGTGCTCGAGACCTATGAGCGCGCGCAAGAACGCGGCGCCGAGATCCTTGCCGAGATCTCAGGCTTCGGCATGACCTCCGATGCGAGCGACATCGTGACGCCGGCGCTCGAGGGTGCGTCGGGGGCGATTGCGGCTTGCCTCGCCGATGCGAAGCTCGCCCCCGAGCAGGTCGATTACGTCAATGCGCACGGCACCGGCACGGCCGCGAACGACATCACGGAGACCAAGGCGCTGCACAAGGTATTCGGCGAGCATGCGAAGACGCTCGCCGTCTCGTCAACCAAGTCGATGCATGGCCACACACTCGGCGCGGCCGGCGCGATCGAGGTCGCGGCGACCATCTGCGCCATGCGCGGCGGCTTCATCCCGCCGACCGCGAATTACACCGAGCGCGATCCGCAATGCGATCTCGACTATGTGCCGAACGAGGCGCGCACCGCTCCGATCGGTGTCGCGATCTCGAATTCCTTCGCCTTCGGCGGCCACAACGCCGTCGTCGCGGTTAAACGGGTCTGAACGCGCGGCACGCGATGCGCGCCGCCGGCAAACTCACTCCGGCGCATTATCTTTTCATCGCGCTCGGCTTGATTGCCGTGCAAGCACTGGTCGAGCACGCGATGGGCCGCGTGGCGATCTGCACTTGCGGCTACGTCAAATTGTGGGAAGGCGACGTCAACAGCTCAGGCAATTCGCAGCACCTGACGGATTGGTACACGTTCTCGCATCTAATCCACGGCTTCGGCTTCTATCTGCTGTTCTGGCTCGTCGGCCGGCGCTGGCCGATCGGCCAGCGATTTCTGGCGGCGCTGACGCTCGAAATTTCCTGGGAGCTGATCGAGAACACCAGCTTCATCATCGAGCGCTATCGCGCCGAGACCATCTCGCTCGATTATTATGGCGACAGCATCATCAATTCGGTCAGCGACACGCTGACCGCGGCGATCGGATTCTGGCTCGCCTATTTCCTGCCGGTGACCGTGATCGTGCTGCTGACGATCGCGTTGGAAATCGGCGTCGGCTACGCGATCCGCGACAATCTTACGCTCAACATCATCATGCTGCTGCACCCAATGGAATGGATCAAAGCCTGGCAGAGCGCCGGCCAGATTCACTAGAGGCCGAGGCGGGGCATCTCGATCGCCGGGCAGCGATTCATCACAATATCGATTCCGGCAGCTTCGGCCTTCGCAGCGGCTTTGTCGTCGCGCACGCCGAGCTGCATCCAGACGATCTTCGCCTGTTTGGCGATCGCATCGTCGACCACCGGCGCCACCTCTTCCGAGCGGCGGAAGATATCGACCATGTCGACGGCCCCGCCGATATCGCGGAGCGAGCCGACGACCTTTTCGCCGTGAATGGTCTGGCCGAGGGCTTGCGGATTGACCGGGATGACGCGGAAGCCTTTGCGCTGCAGGAACGCCATCACGCGGTTGCTCGGCCGGTCGGGACGCGGGCTCGCGCCGATCAGCGCGATGGTCTTCACCCGGGCGAAGATGCCGCGGATATAGTCGTCGCTGTAACGGTCGTGATTCATCGACCTTCCCAGACCGGTTTGCGCTTCTCGAGGAAGGCGTCGATGCCCTCCTCGGCGTCGCGCGCGAGCATGTTGGTGGTCATCACCTCGGCGCAATAGGCATAGGCCTGCTCGAGACCGAGCTCGGCCTGTGCATAGAACGCTTTCTTGCCGATCGCGACGGTGAGCGGCGACTTGGCAGCAATCTCCACGGCCAGCGTAGCGGCCGCCTCCTCAAGGCTCGCCGCCGGCACGGTTCGATTGACGAGGCCCCAGTTGCGCGCCGTTGCGGCGTCGATCAGCGAGCCGGTCAAAAGCATCTCCATCGCCTGCTTGCGGCCGACGGCCCGCGAGAGCGCCACCATCGGGGTCGAGCAGAAAAGGCCGATATTGACGCCCGGCGTCGCGAACCGCGCATCATCGGCGGCGACCGCGAGATCGCAGGAGGCGACGAGCTGGCAGCCGGCCGCGGTCGCGATGCCGTGCACGCGCGCGATCACCGGCTTGGGCAGCATGACGATGCTGGTCATCAGCTTGGCGCATTGGCCGAAGACCGCTTCGTAAGCCTGGCGGCCGGGATTGGCGCGGAGCTCTTTGAGATCGTGGCCGGCGCAGAAAGTCGGGCCGGCGCCGGCGAGGATCACGACGCGCACGCTCTTATCGCCAGCGATCGCGTCGAGCGCGGCTTCCAACGCGCTCATCATGGCGACGGACAGCGCGTTCCGGGCGCTCGGGCGATTGAGGATCAGCGTCGCGACGCCGTCGCGATCCTCACGCAGGACCAAAGCCTCTTGGCTCATCGGTATCTCCTCGGCTTGCCCCAAGGCTTAGCGCGAGGAGGGGCGGTTGTCAGCGCCGCAAAGTTGCGCTTATGCTGCCGCCAATGCTTGGCCGTCTAGCCATCGGGAGGACAAACCTCCTTCGCACGCCGCATTACTTGGCGTTGCTGGCGATACTGCTGCAACTCGTCCTGAGCTTCGGCCATTTCCACGCGCAGAATTTTGCGGCACTGCAGAGCGGGCATCAGCCGCTGGCCCTTGCGAATGCGCAAGGGGCGGCCGGCGGAGCCGGGCAGGGGCTCGCCGGCGATATCGATTGCCCGATCTGTTCGTCGGTCCAGCTCCTCGGCAGCACGGCACTGCCCGATGGCGTGCATTTGCGCGCGCCGATCATTCGACACGCCGGCATTTCATTTAGCGTCGCGCCGTTGCGCCTGACACCGCCGGCTCATCTTCTTTTCGCCACCCGCGGTCCGCCCGTCGTCTGACATCGATTTTCCCTGCCGTTCGCCTCACGCGCGCGGTCACGATGCCAGTCAATGGAGCAGATCATGCTTACGCAACATTTTTCCCGGCTGAGCCTCGCCGCAAGCGGCGTGGCCCTGACCCTCGCCGCAAGCGGCGTGGCCCTGACCCTCGCCGCTGTCCCAGCCAAGGCCAGCGATCTCACCGATATGCGGCAGGAAATGCAGGCGATGCAGCGCCAGTACCAGGCTGCCCTCGCGAAGCTGCAGCACGATTACGAGGCAAAGCTACAAGCCATGGAAAAGCGCCTCGACGCCGCTGAAAGCAAGGCTACGGCAGCAACGCAAAAAGCCGACGACGCGCAGAAGGCCGCTGCGGCGGCGCAAACCGCGTCGGCAGCATCGGGGCAGACCGCCGCCGCTGCTCCTGCGCCCGCAGTGTCAGCAACGGCGGCTGGCGGCGGCAACCCGCAATCGAGCGCCGCCGCCTTCAACCCGGCAATCGGCGCGGTGCTCGACGGCAAGGGCATGGTCTCGAGCCATAATCCCAACACCTGGCGCTTGCCGGGCTTCGCGCTGGGCGACCAGGCCAAGCCGCCGCCGCGCGGTCCGAGCATTGGCGAGAGCGAGATCAATCTGCAGGCGAATGTCGACCAGGCGCTCTTCGGCAACCTCACCATTGCTTTCGAGAACGACAACAGCGTCAATATCGAGGAGGCCTTCGTCCAGCCGACGGCGCTGCCCTGGAATTTCACGGCGAAGCTCGGCCGCTTTTTCTCGGGGATCGGTTATCTCAACGAGCAGCACGCCCATACCTGGGATTTCGCCGACGCGCCCTTGCCCTATCTCGCCTTTCTCAACGGGCAATACGGCGATGACGGCGTCCAACTGCGCTGGCTCGCGCCGAGCAATATGTTCATCGAGCTCGGCGGCGAGGCGATGCGCGGCGCGTCCTTCCCGGCCAACAGCGTCAGCGAGGCGCTGACCAACAATCATAATGCCGGGCTCGGCGCCTGGAGCGCCTTCCTCCATATCGGCGACGACATCAACGAGTCATCGAGCTACAGCGCTGGCATCTCTTATCTCGGCACACGCTCGAGCAACCGCGCGACCGATCCGGTCGGCGGCCCGCCAGGCTCGGACCAGTTCACCGGCGTCGACCACACCTTGATCGCCGATGCGGTCTACAAATGGGCGCCGAACGGCAATTTCGCGCAGAGCTATGTGAAGCTGCAGGGCGAGGGCTTCCTGCGCAAGGAATCCGGCGCCTTCACGGCGCTCAATTTCGCGGGCACGCCTGGCGTGGCGACGACTCACTCCTTGAATTCGGGCCTCCAGAGCGGCTTTTACGTGCAGGGCGTCTACCAGTTCATGCCGTTCTGGCGCGTCGGTCTGCGCTACGACCAGGTGCATGCGCCGTCGCTGGGGCCCGGTTTCGCCGGGACCACGCTCGATTCACGCGATCTGACGCCGCGCCGTTACTCCGCGATGATCGATTACTCGACCAGCGAGTTCGGCCGCTTCCGCGTGCAATACAATCGCGACGAAGCGCGGCCCAATCCCGATAATGAATTCATTCTCCAATACACCGTTAGCCTCGGCGCGCATGGCGCCCATCAGTATTGAGAGTCGCGTCATGAACAAATTCCTTCTCACCGTCGCCAGCTTCGGCTTTGCGCTCTTCGCGTCGGCGGAGGCGCAGGCGGCGCTCAACGTCTTCGCCTGCGAGCCGGAATGGGGGGCGCTGGCGAAAGTGATCGGCGATAACGATGTCGACGTCTTCACCGCGACGACCGCGCTGCAGGATCCGCACCAGATCCAAGCCCGTCCGGCGCTGATCTCGCGCCTGCGCAACGCCGATCTGCTCGTCTGCACCGGCGCCGAGCTCGAGATCGGCTGGCTGCCCGTGCTGTTGCGCCAAGCGTCGAACGGCAAGGTGCAGCCGGGTCAGCCGGGCTATTTCGAAGCGACCTCCGTCATCAACCTGCTCGAGAAGCCGTCGCGCCTCGATCGTGCCGAGGGCGATATTCACCCTGCCGGCAATCCACATATCCAGACCGATCCACGCAACATGCGGGTGGTCGCGGCGGCACTGGCGAAGAAACTGGCGGGGCTCGATTCCGCGCACGCCGCCGGGTACCAGCAGCGTGAGCAAGCTTTCGACCAGACGCTCGGCGCGGCGATGACGCGGCTGCAAGCGCAAGCCGCGCCGCTCAAAGGCGTCGCCTTTGTCTCCTATCACAAATCTTGGGTCTATCTCGCCGGCTGGCTCAACATGACGGAGGCGGCCAATATCGAGCCGAAGCCGGGCGTGCCGCCGGGCAGCGCCTATATCGCCGAGCTGCTCGACAAGATCCCGTCGCTCAAAACGCGCATGATCGTCTACGCCGCTTACGAGGATCCTAAACCATCGCAATTCGTCGCCGAGAAGAGTCATCTCCCCGCGGTGATGCTGCCGTTCACCGTCGGCGGCGACGATGCAGCGAAGGATATCATCGGCTTCTATCAGGACACGGTGAATCGCTTATTGGCGGGGCTCGGGGGGAAGGGTGGCTGATCACAGTCTGGACATTCTGCTGCCGGCGTTGCTCACCGGCATCTTGGTGCTGGCGACGCATGTGCCGCTCGGCCGGCTGGTGCTCGATCGCGGCATCGTCTTCATCGATCTCGCGATCGCGCAGGTTGCGGGGCTCGGCGTCGTCATCGCCGATTTCTTCGGCTGGGAGCCGAGCGGCTGGTCGGTGCAGATCGCCGCCGTGATCGCGGCGCTCGCCGGTGCCGGTTTCCTGATCTGGACCGAGCGCCGCCTGGCGGCGTTGCAGGAAGCGGTGATCGGCGTGGTTTTCGTCGTCGCGGCGAGCGCCGAGATCGTGCTCCTCAGCTACAACCCGCACGGCGCCGATGAACTCAAGGATCTCCTCGTCGGTCAGATCCTCTGGGTCGTCCCGAGCGATCTCATTCCGGCCGCGATCCTCTACGCCATCGTCATCGCCTTCATCGTCTTCGTCGATCTGTCGCGCTGGCGGGTGTTGTTCTATGCGCTCTTCGCCGTGACGGTGACGGCGTCAGTGCAGCTCGTCGGCGTGTTCCTGGTCTTCGCCTCGCTCATCATCCCGTCGCTCGCCGTCCGCGGCATCCGCGGCCCGCGCGCCATGGTCTATGCCTACGCAATCGGGCTGGTCGGCTATGCGCTCGGCCTCTTATCCTCGGCGCTGTTCGACCTGCCGACCGGGGCGGCGGTGGTCTGCGCCCTAGCACTGGTCGCCGCGCTCACCGGGCTGGCACGCGCCGCCGTCGGCGCGCCGGTCACGGTATTATAATACCATAGAGGAAAAGTCCCGGTTTTACCGGCTCATCCCTTGACTCCGGCGCGGCGGACGGCATACTGCGGCGCCTTACCCGAGGGACTGGGATGAAGACCTATACCGCCACGCCGGCCACGATCGAGAAGAAGTGGCTGCTGATCGACGCCGACGGGCTCGTGCTCGGCCGGCTCGCCGCCCTCATCGCAGATCGGCTGCGCGGCAAGCACAAGCCGACCTACACGCCGAACATGGATTGCGGCGATCACATCATCGTCGTCAATGCCGAGAAGGTCGCGCTGACCGGCAATAAGCGGCAGGACAGCATCTTCCATTGGCACACCGGTTATCCCGGCGGCATCAAGGACCGCAGCAAGGGTGCGATCCTCGAGGGCAAGCATCCCGAGCGCGTGATCGAGAAGGCGGTCGAGCGCATGATGCCGCGCGGTCCGCTCGGCCGGCGCATGATGGGGCATTTGCGCGTTTATGCGGGTCCGACGCACGAGCATGAAGCGCAACAGCCGGCGAAGCTCGATATCGCCGCCATGAATCCCAAGAACAAGAGGGCCTAAGCGATGGCCGATCAACCGCAACAATCACTCGGCACGATGCGCGATGCGCTGCAGAACGTGCAGCTGCGTCACGCGCCGACACCCGCCGCGCCGAGCGCGGCGGCGCAGATCGAGGCCAAGCCGAAGCTCGACGCGCAGGGCCGCGCTTACGCGACCGGCAAGCGCAAGAACGCCGTCGCCCGCGTCTGGGTGAAGCCCGGCACTGGCAAGATCACCGTCAACGGCCGCGACAGCCCGATCTATTTCGCGCGCCCGGTGCTGCGCATGCTGATCAATCAGCCTTTCGCCGTCGTCAATCGTCTCGGCCAGTTCGACGTGAACTGCACGGTGATCGGCGGCGGGCTTTCGGGCCAGGCCGGCGCGGTGCGCCACGGCATCTCCAAGGCGCTACTCAATTACGAGCCGGGCCTCAGGCCGGCGCTCAAGGCGCAAGGCTTCCTGACGCGCGACAGCCGCGTCGTCGAGCGCAAGAAATACGGCCGCGCGAAGGCCCGACGTAGCTTCCAATTCTCGAAGCGCTGATCCCGCAGGCATCGGCGTGTTCTCTATCGAGGGCGTCCTGCGGGACGCCCTTTCTTTTTCAGGTTATCTTGGTTCATGAGAGGAGGAGTTCATGGCTTCGAGCTCTGACAAGACGCGGATCGGCATCCTGGGCGCGTCCGGCTATACCGGCGCCGAGCTCTTGCGCATCCTCGCACATCATCCGAATACGGCGATCGGCGCGCTGACCGCAGATCGCCAGGCCGGCAAGAAGATCGGTGCGGTCTTCCCGCATCTCGCGCGCCACGACCTGCCCGATCTCGTCGCCATTTCCGATGTCGATAGGAGCCAGCTCGATCTCGTCTTCTGTTGTCTGCCGCACGGCACGACACAGGACGTGATTTCAGCCCTTCCGGCACATCTCCGCGTGCTCGATCTCTCGGCTGATTTCCGCCTCGCCGATCCCGAGGTCTATGCGAAATGGTATGGCCACACGCATCGTGCCGTCGGGCTACAGCGCGAAGCCGTCTATGGCCTGACCGAGATCGCGCGCTCGGCGATCGCCAATGCGCGGCTCGTCGCCGTGCCCGGCTGCTACCCGACCGGCGCG
>DATNGE010000187.1:0-31011 GCA_035606035.1 Allostellaceae bacterium | reverse complement strand
CCGCCAGATCGCCATCGGGCCATGGCCGAACGTCCGCGCCGTGTTGATCATCGTCGGCTCGACCGCGCGCACGCCTTGAATCGTGTTGATCAGCACTGGGAAGAAGCAGCCGAGTGCCACGATGGTGATCTCCATCCGCGCGCCGAGGCCGAGGAAGAGGATTAGCGCCGGGAGGAGCGCCGGCTTCGGCAGCGGGCGCAGCAGCTCGGTCAGCGGCTCGAAGAGGTTGAACACCGGCCGCGACGAACCCATCAGCACGCCGAGCGCGATCGCCGCAGCGCAGCCGATGCCATAACCGGTAAAGAGCAGCAGCAGCGTCTGCCCGAGCGGCGCGATAAAGCTGCCCGAGGCGATGATGCCCCAGAATGTCGCGAGGATCGTGCTTGGCGGCGGCAGGAAGGTCGGATTGACCCGGCCGCTGCGCGACGCGATCTCGAGCGCGATGAGGCCGGCGAGCGGCACGGCAATGCCGAGCACGACCGCGATCACGTGCCGGCGGAAGCTAGCCATGCGCGCCGTCCTGATTGCGCGCGAGGAGATATTTGAGCAGGCGATGACGCAGCGCGAGGAATGCCGGCGATTCGCGCGTCTCGATCGCGTGGCGCGGCCGCGGCAGCTTGGTCTCGATCACCTCCGAGAGCATCGCCGGGCGCTGCGTTAGCACCGCCACGCGGTCGGCGAGGAAGATCGCCTCGTCGACGTCATGCGTCACTAGCACGGCGGTGAAGCGCTTTTCGGTCCAGAGATCGAGGATCAGCGCATGGAGATCGAGCCGCGTCAGCGCATCGACCGAGGAGAACGGCTCGTCCATCAGCAGGACTTGCGGCTCGGCGGCGAGCGCGCGGGCGATCGCGACGCGCTGCTGCATGCCGCCCGAAAGCTGCCAGGGATAATGCTGCGCGAAATCCGCGAGCCCGACCATCGCGAGGTAATCGCGGCAACGCGCCGCCGCCGCGTTGCTGCTCAGCTTCAGGCGATGGCTGAAGGCGAACATCACATTGTTCGCGACGGTCATCCAGGGCAGCAGCGATTTGCTGTATTGCTGGAAGAGGTAGACCATATGCGCCGGCTCGCCGGTCACATCATGCTCGCCCAGGCGCACCTTGCCCGAGGACGGCAGCATCAGCCCGGCGATGACCTGCAGCAGCGTCGATTTCCCGCAGCCGCTGGGGCCCACGATGGCGAGGAACTCGCCCGGCGCGACATCGAGGCTGACATTGCCGATCGCCGCAATCGTGCCGCCATCGGGGCCAAGGAAGCTCTTGCCGATCTCGTCGACGAGTAAACGACTGCCCGCGACCGGGGCGCCGGCACCCGTCCTCATTGAACGCCGGTGCGTCACGATGCTCATGCCGGCTCGCCGCGCATCGCTTCGACCAGCCGCGCCCAGCGGATGGCACGCGCCTCCCAGGCGACGAACAGCCGGTTGAGCAGATAGGCGATCGCGGTCAGCAGGATGATGCCGGCATACATCTCCGACGTCTTCATCGCGAATTGCATGGTGACGAGATAATTGCCGAGGCCTTCGTTGCCGACGATCATCTCGGCGATCACGGTCACGACGAAAGCAATGCCGAGGCTGGTGCGCAGCCCGGCGAGGATGAAGGGCAGCGCCGCCGGAAAGACGACGCGACGCAGCGCCGTCACGCGCGGCACGCCGAAGGTGCGCGCTACCTGGTGATAGACCGGCTCGACCGACTGCACGCCGGCGATTGTGTTGAGCGCGACGGGGAAGAAGCAGGCGAAAGCGACGGCGAATATCCGCAGCGCATCGCCGAGGCCCAAGAGAAAGATCAGCGGCGGGATGATCGCCGGGATCGGGATCGGCCGCAGCAGCTCGATGGTCGGCAGCAAGAGCTGGCGCACCGGCCGATAAAGCGCGATCGCGAAGCCCAAGCTCACGCCGATGCCGCAACCGACGGCATAGGCGCGCGCCATGCGCCAAAGCGTCGAGAGGACGAGCGGCAGCAGCTCGCCGTCGCCGAGCCCGGCAACGAGAGTCACCAGCACGGTGCTGAAAGGCGGCCAATTGGTGCTCTGGACGATTCCGAAACGCGCGCTCGCTTCCCAGAGCCCGAGCAGCGCGAGCACCAACAGCACGCCGGTCGCGCGCGTGTCGCGCCAGCGCGAAACGCGCAGCCGTGGCAAGCTGCGCGCGCCCGGATCCAGTACCGCCTGAGTCACGAAAAAGCCTGCGTCACGAAACCGCTCGCCGCGCTCCCTCGCCCGCCGTTCCCGCCATTTGCGGCGGGAACAGCGCAAAGCATTTGGCCGAGTTGAAGATGTGCGTCTCGACGTAATCGACGACCTCGGCCTTCTGGCCGAGCTCGGTCATCGCGCCCGCGAGGCAGATCCAGTTCAGCACCTCATGCTGGCCGGAATCCTCCATCTCCTCTTGCGTCAGCTTGCCCCAATCGCCGAAATGGTTGCCGCGTAGCTGCTCGAAGCGGGTGCGATCGGTGACGATGTCGGGATAGAGCCGGCCATGCTTTTGCGTGAGGGACCCGTGCGACCAGCTCGCCGAGCCGATGAGGGCGACGCGCCACGGCGAGTTGGCGAAAAACCGCGCCGTGGCGCGGCCGATCTCGAAGCAGCGCTTCGGGCTCGGCGAGGGCGGCGAGATCTCGTCGGCGCCTTCGCCCACGACGCTGGCGCTGGTCTTGATCAGCTGGCTGCCGTAGCAATTCACATGGAACGGGATGATCGGATAGTGGAAGCCGAACCCCTTCTGCTCGTAATCGAGATAGATCACGGTGTTGTTGAAGGAATGCGCGAGCCCAGCGGGATGGCGCACCTGCTGCGAATAGGCGACATCGAACCCGCCTCCGATCAGCGCCTGCGTCAGCCCGCGCGCGCCTTGCGCATGGCAGACGATCGGCAGCTCGGTATCTTTCGACAGGCCCCAGACATTCTGATCGGTCTTGAAGACGGCGAGACCGCCGCCATAGGGCTTGCTGACGACCTTATCGTAGATTCCGACGCAGAAAGCGGGAATGCAGTCCCGCTTGAAATTCTCGTATTGATCATCGCCCCAGATGACGACGATGTCGGGCTTGAACGCGTCGAGCGCCTGGCGCAGCCGCGCATAGCCGGCAAGCAGCCGCTCGCGATGCACGCGCGCTGCGGCGACGCCGTCGTCATTGCCCCATTCGCGGCGCATCGCCTCGGGCCAGCGGTCGCGCGCGGCGAAATCCTCGGCCTTCACGCGGCCGAGCTCGACCCATCGCTGCAGCATGCTCGGCCAATGCTCTACCGCCACCAGCGGGCCGGGATAGTGGCTCAAGCCCATCCCCATGATTTCGGCCATCGCGTGTCTCCCTATCTCTCGCCGTCGCGGCGGTGCGGCGCTAATTTGCCGCGAAAACGTGCTGCTCGTCGCTGCCGGCGCGCGGCTTGGTCGCGCTCTCGAAAGTGATCATCGCATTCTTCGCCGGATCGCGCACCACGGCGACATTCGGCTCCTCGCCGCGCTCGACGCGCGCGATCTGCTCTTCGAGCATGCGGCGGAACATGACGATGCCGCGATCGGACGCGCCCAGCGTCTCCGTGCTGCGATCGAATACCGCGCCTTGCGTCTCCCAGACGACGCGGTCCTGACCGTAGAAGGTCATCAGCTCTTCATCGCTCTCGGTCAGCGGCTTGTCGGGCGAGTATTCGTAGCTCGTCTTGCCGGCGCCCGGATCGGTGCCTTCGCCGCGATACGGTATCAGCCCGACCCAGAAGATGCGGGTATGCGTGTCGTCGATCGGCACACGGAAATGCAGCGCCTCAACCGGCCCTTCGGGAATGCGCAGGATGTTCGGGAAGATCAGCGGCGGGCGGATCTCCATCTCGGGCTTATCGCCGCCATATTCGAGCGTCTTCTCGATGCCCCATTCGCACACATCCCAGTCGTAACCGGCGATCGGGCGATAGAAATAGGCGCCCTGGCCCAAGGTCGGCAGGTTCTTCACCACCGACATATGGCCGTGCAGATAGTAGGTGTGCACGGAATCGACGGTGTTCTCCTGAATCTGCAGCCAATTGCAGGTATGCACCGGCAGCACGATGATTGTGCGCCGGCGATCGTTGCGCGCGAGCACATCCCAACGCGGCAGCAGCGGCGCGCGCGCCGGATCCGGGCCCATATAGGCGAAGAGCAGCCCGCCGAGCTCCTGCACCGGATACGCTTTCAGCGCGAGGTTATCTGGCGTCTGCTTTTCAAAAGGCCGCTCGAGGCATTTGCCGGCGCAATCGAACTTCCAGCCGTGATAGCAGCAGCGGATGCCGCCCGGCTCGATGAAACCGTAGAACAGCGAGGCGCGGCGATGAAGGCAATGCTCCTCGATGCAATAGACCGCACCATCGGCGCCGCGGTAGACCAGCAGATCCTCGCCGAGGAGACGCACGCGCTTCTTCGGACGGGCCTCGGTGATCTCGCCTGCCGGGCACAGCACTTGCCAATAGCAACGCAGCAGCTCGCCGCCCGGCGTGCCCGGCCCCACTTGGGTGAGACGCTCGTTCTGCTCTTTGGTCAGCATGGCAACGCCTCGCTTGCCGCTATTTGAAGCCGAGGAATTCACGGATGATCGCCGCCGCCTCATCCGGCTTGTCGGTCTGCACCTGATGGCCGGCGCCTGGCACCCAATGGAATGTGGCTTCGGGCACGAACTCGCCGATCTTCTTGCCGGTTTCGGGCAGTGCGAACGTATCGCTGTCGCCCCAGATAAAGATCGTCGGAATCGTCTTCACCATGACCGGCAGGCTGCGCGTCATGTCGTTCTGCAACGCGAAGAGCGGATTCTGGCGCAGCGCCGCGGTGCCGCGACCAAACGCCTTGAAGGCATCGAGCGCGCCCGGCCGCGTCGCCGCCGCCTGGCGATCGTCGATCAGCTTATCGGTGATGCGCTTCGGATCGATGATCAGCGCTTGCAGGATGCGCCGCATGCCTTCGCGCGTGCCGTCGTAATCGTTGAGCGCCTTCAGCGCTTCGGTCGGGCGCTGCGGGATGTTGAGCGAATTCGCGATGGTGAGCGAGGAGATCAGCACGATCTTCTCGACGCGATCGGGATGCCGGATCGCGTATTGCGCCGCCGCCCAAGCGCCTTGCGAATTGCCGATGAGCGACACTTTGTCGAGACAGAGCGCGTCCATGAAATCGGCGAGGTGCTGGACGCGGCTCATCAAGCCGTGCGGCACCGGCGCGTAAGGATCAGTCAGGCCGAAACCGCCGACGGAGTCCGGCGCGATGCAGCGCGCATCGCCGCCGAGGCGCTCGAGCAGTGGCCCCATCCCCGCCATACCCGAAGATCCGGCGCCGCCGCCATGAAGCGCAACGACCGTGGGCCCGCTATTGCCGGATTCCCAGTAATGCGTGCGCACGCCATTCGCCATGACATAACGCGACCGGATCTCGTGCAGCATCTCGACTCCCTTTTTGAGCAACTTTACGCGATAAGAAAAATCTGTTACGGATTACGTAACGACTTTCCGTTAGGAGAACATGCTTGGCGGTTGATGTCAACGAGCTCGACATCTTCGAGCGTCCGGCCAGCACCGGCATCCAGTCGATCGAAAACGGCACGCCGGTTCTGCGCGCCCTGGTTCAAGCCAAAGGCCCGCTGAGCCTCACCGCGATCGCGACGGCGACCGGCATGGCACCGGGCAAAGCGCATAAATACCTCGCCTCTTATATTCGCGCCGGCTTGGTCACGCAAAACGAGAGCGGCGGCCGTTACGATCTCGGGCCCTTCGCCCTCGAACTCGGCGTCGCCGCGATGCGCCGCATCGACGTGATGGAGATCGCGCAAGCGGCCATGGACGAGCTGCGCAATCTGCTCGGCTACACGGTCTCGCTCGCGCTCTGGGCCAATCACGGCCCGACGATCATGCGCATCGCCGAGACGCCGGATATCATGTCGCTGACCGTTCGTTTCGGCACGGTGATGCCGCTGCTTACCTCCTCCTTCGGACGCATCTTCGCCGCTTATCTCGACCGCCGCATCACTCAAAACATGATCCAGGCCGAGCTCGCCGATCCGAAAGGCCTCGCCGCGCAGGCCGGCCTGAAGACTTTCGCCGATGTCGAGAAGATGCTGGCGCAGTTCCGCGCCCGGCGCATGTCGGTCGCCGAGAATCTCAGCACACCGGGCCGTGCTGCCCTCGCCGCGCCAATCTTCGACCACAACAACCGTATCGTCGCCGCCATCGCGGTCGTGAGCATGCAGGGCCGCCTCGATCTCGACGCCGACAGCCGACCGGCGCGCGAGCTCGCCAATACCGCGCGCAAGCTCTCGCAGCGCCTCGGCGCCGCGCTCGACCAGATCCCATAAGGCGGGGCGAGATGAAAGTCATCGACGTCCATTGCCACATCGTCCCCGCCGATTTTCCCGCCGCGCCGTCGAGCTGCGCGCCCGAGAAATGGCCGCGCATGGAGGATCGCGGCAGCGGCCAGCGCGCAATGATGGTCGGAGGCCGCGAGATGCGCGTCGTCGACAACCGCGCCTGGGAAGCGGCGCGCCGCATCGCCGATATGAATGGCGAGAATGTCGGCATGCAGGCGATCTCGCCGATGCCGGAAATCCTCTCCTACTGGATCGACGCGCCATCGACGCTGGTAATGGCGCGCTACATGAACCGCACGATCGCCGAGCTCGTTCGCACCGCGCCCGAGCGCTTCGTCGGTATCGGCATGGTGCCGCTGCAAGACCCGCAGCTCGCGGCAAAAGAGCTCGCCGCGCTGCGCCGCGATGGCCTCGTCGGGATCGAGATCGGGAGCAACATCAACGGCAAATCGCCGGGCGATCCGTTCTTCGATCCCTTCTATGCCGAGGCCGAGCGGCTCGATCTCGCGATCTTCGTCCATGCGCTCCATCCGACGATGACCGACCGCCTCACCGGCCCGGCGATGGTCGCGCCTTATGTGGCTTTCCCTACCGATATCGGCCTCGCCGGTGCGTCGCTCATCACCGGCCGCGTGCTGGAGAAATTCCCCAAGCTGCGCATCGGCCTCAGCCATGGCGGCGGGACGCTGGCGATGTTCCTGCCCCGGCTCGAGAGCGGCTGGCAGAAGCTGTCGGCGCTCAAGAACGCCTTCGCTTCGCCCGCGGAGGCGGCGCGGAAGCTCTATTACGACAATGTCGTCTTCGACAAGACGCTGCTGCGCTACCTGATCGATGCTTACGGCGATACGCAGGTCTTCGTCGGCTCGGATTATCCGTTCACCGCCGGGCAAAAGAATTCGGCGGCGATGTTCGAGGGGATCGGGCTTTCGCCCGAGCAGCTCGAGCGGCTGCGCGGCGGCAATGCGGCCAGGTTCCTGAATTTGCAAAACGCCGCGAAGGCGTGAGGTTACGGGAGGGTTAAATGAGCGACGCGATCGAGCAAGCGGCTTTGCGGCTGCGCGAAGCCGGCGAAAAGCATCAACCCTGCGCGCCGATCCGCGACCTGATCGCGCCGACCGATGTCGCGGCCGCCTATGCGGCGCAAGAGATCAACACCAAATATTGGCTCGGCCGCGGCCGCAAGCTCGTCGGCCGCAAGATCGGCTTGACCGCGGTCGCGGTGCAGAAGCAGCTCGGCGTCGATCGGCCCGATTTCGGCCTGCTGTTCGACGACATGCTCGCGGCCGAGGATCGCGCCATCCCCTTCGCCGAACTGATGCAGCCGAAAGTCGAGGCGGAGATCGCGATCGTTCTCAAACAGCCGCTGGCCAAGGCGCAGCACAGTATCGCCGATATCGCCGCCGCGACCGATTACGTCTGCGCCGCGATCGAGATCGTCGGCAGCCGCATCGCCAATTGGGACATCAAGCTCGCCGATACCGTCGCCGATAACGCATCGAGCAGCCATTTTGTCCTCGGCGCGCGCAAGGTGCCGTTGGCCCAAGCCGATCTTGTGAATTGCGCCATGACCATGATCCGGCGCGGCGAGACGGTCTCGACCGGCGCCGGCGCCGCCTGCATGGGCAATCCGCTCAACGCCGCGGTCTGGCTCGCCGATACGATGGTGCAATACGGCCGTCCGCTGCAGGCCGGCGACGTCATTATGACCGGCGCGCTCGGCCCGATGGTCGCGGTCGCCCCCGGCGATATCGTCGAAGCGCGCATCGAGGGCCTCGGCCAAGTCCGCGCGACATTCGGTCACTGACCATCGCTGTGCGGGAGAGCCGCGCGACGGCGCCGCTGCGCCACACCCTTCTCGGCGCGGCCTTCATCGTCGTCATCGGCGCCGTCACCCTGGCGCCGGTGCTCTATGTCATCGCGGCGAGCTTCGACGTCTCGGAGCTCGGCGCGAAATTCCGCTTCGGCTTCGACGGCTGGCACGACATCTTTACCAGCGCGCGGACTATCGCGGCGATCGGCTATTCCTTCCTGCTCGTCATCCGCGTGCCGATCGCGCTGGTCCTCGCCTTCGCCATTGCCTGGCTTTTGGTGCGCGTGCACCTGCCGGGGCAGCGCTTCATCGAGCTCGCTTTCTGGTTCGGCTTCCTGCTGCCCGTTTTCCCGATGATGATGGGGTGGATCCTGCTGCTCGATGCGCATTACGGGCTCCTCAATATCGCGCTGCAGAAGCTGCCATTCATTCATGACGCACCGTTCTCGATCTATTCGATCCCCGGCATCATCTGGGTCCATCTGACGCTGACCACCGTGCCGATCATGGTGATCCTGTTGACGCCGGCGCTGCGCCAGATGGATGCGTCCTTCGAAGAAGCGGCCGAGATTTCCGGCGCGACTGTTTGGGCAACCCTGCGCCGCGTCACCATTCCCCTGCTCGCGCCTTCGATCCTCACCGCCTTCGTCCTCGCCCTCATCCGCAGCCTCGAAGCGTTCGAGGTCGAGCGCGTGCTCGGTGTGCCGGTCAAAGTGGATGTGTACGCCACGCGCATCTATGATTTCGTCAGCCTCGAGCCGCCGCTCTTTGCGCAGGCCATGGCGCTGAGCGCGCTGTTCCTCGCCATGCTCCTGGCGCTGGGCATCGTCTATCAATTTTATCTCGTGCGCAGCGGCGAGCGCGCGACCCTGGGCGCGCGCGGCGTGCGGCTGCAGCCGCGGATGCGGAGCTGGTGGGCCTATGCCGCCTCGGCGATCATCATCGCCTATCTCTGTCTCTCCCTGCTCTTACCGCTGATCGTGCTGGTCCTCGGCTCCTTCACCAAGCTCTTTGGTTTCTTTTTCCTGGGCGACGCCTGGACCACGGTGCATTGGCACGACGCATTCGCCGATACGCGCTTCATCCATGCCGTCGCGACCTCGCTCGGCCTCGGCCTCACCGTGGCACTGGTCGGCACGCTGCTCTTCGGTCTGCTCGGCTGGGTGCTGGTACGCACCAAAATCGCCGGGCGGCACTGGATTGCCGTGATGGTCTGGCTGCCCTGGGCCATTCCCGGCATTGTCCTCGGCGTCAGCTTCCTCAGCATCATTCTCGGCACGCCCGGCCTCTCGACGCTTTACGGCACGATCGTGCCGCTGGTCATCGCTTTGATCGTCCAGCAGATGCCGATCGGGGTGCAGCTCTTGCGCACCGCGATCGCGCAGATCTCGGCGCAGCTCGAGGAGGCGGCGATGATGTGCGGCGCGCGCTTCACCACGATCTTCTGCCGCGTCACCCTGCCGCTCGTGATGCCGATGCTGACCTCTGTCTTCCTGCTCGTCTTCGCCGCGACGCTCAAGGACATCAGCACCACGGTGCTGATCGCCGCGCCCGGCATCCGCACCATGTCGCTGCTGATGTTCGACTTCACCCTATCGGGCCAGCTCGAAGTCGCCTCGGTGATCGGCGTGGTGATCGCGGTGCTTTGCCTGATCGTGACGACGATTTCCTTCCGGCTCGGCGGCCAGATGGGAATCCGCAGCTGACGCGTGGCGCGCGGTGGTCCTTAGCGCCCGCCCAGCGCCTCCAGCACCTCGTCGATGATCTTCTTGCGCTGATTGAGCGCCCAATCCTCGGTGTACTGATCGAGGTAATTGACGCCGGATTTCGGCACCGTGAAATCGAGCACACTCGGCTCATGCACATCGACGCGGCGGCTGAGCTGATGCTCGACATGCGAATAGATCGATTGGCCGCGCTCGCTCGCCATCCAGTTGAGGAAAACGGTCTGGGCGTTGGGATGCGGCGCGTTCTTCGGAATGATGAAGACGCTGAAGCCGCCCGACAGCGTTCCGTGACCATCAGTCATCTCCGCCGGCACGAGATTGGTGATGCCGGCATTGTGCAGGTTCACATAATCGGGCAGCAGCACGCCAAGGCCGACCGAATAGACGCCGCGCACGATCCACTCGGCCATCTGCCGGCTGTCCTGCGAGAACACGGTCTGTTGGCCGATATAGAGCTGCTTCAGGAAATCCATGCCGAATGTCGCGCCGATATAGCCGACCATCTGCTGGCCCGGTCCGCCGGCGCGCGGGTCGTAAGCGACGACCTTGCCCTTGAATTGGGGCTCGAGCAGCTGCTTCCAGCTCGTCAGGGGCGGCTTCACCGTCTCCGGATTGAAGAACGGGATCGACTGCACGGTTGCTTGCGTGCGCAGCATGTATTTCTGCGTGTTGTCGACCCAGGTGATCTTCCCGTCCTTCCAGTTCTTGGGATCGGCCGTGCCGGGCAGCAGCAGTCGCGCCTTCTCGTCTTCGAACAAGCCTTCCTTGATGAGAGGAAGCTCAGCGGTGCCCGTGAACATGAAATCGACGGTGACGTTCCCCGAGCGCACCTCGCGCGCGACGCGGCTCTGATTGACCGCGGCGACGCCGCCGAGGAAATCGACCTGGATGCCGGTGTCCTTCAAGAAACCTTCGGCGATCGGCACCGCCAGTTCGGAGGGGCCAACGACGGCGACATGGCCTTCTTTCTTGGCATCGGCGATGATTTTAGCCCATTCCGGCGGTGCGCCGGCCTGCCAGTCGTCAGCCGCAACGGCGGTGGAAGCCGCGACTGTCGTCCATCCGGCAACCAAGCCGAAAAGCAAAAGGCGGCCATGATCGTGTCTCATCTCTCCTATCCCTGATCCCTGTTCTGATTATTGGACTTGCTTTATGGGGTTGGCTTCAGCCGCGGCCATAGGCGATAGGCGTTCTCGCATTCTATCGCGCGCAGCTCGGCATCGCTGAAGCCGCAGTCGTGCAGCGCTTTCGCGTCATGCGCCGCGTTGCCGAACGGGAAGTCGGTGCCGAACATGAGCTGCGAGATCGCGATCAGCTCGCGGAACGAGCCCATCGCGTAGCGGTTCGAAGTGTTCGCCGTGTCGTAATAGAATTTGTTGAGCATAGCGGCGAAGCCATCGGGCATATTCTTTTTGAGCTCAGGGCTCAGCCGGCCGGAATGGCGAATGAAGCGGAAGGCCGAATAAGGCAGGCTGCCGCCGGCATGCGAGAAGATCACGCGCATTTTCGGATAGCGCGCCGCCGCGCCGCCATAGACCATCTTGGCGATGGCGCGCGAGGTGTCGGCGCCGTACTCGATCACGGAATCATTGAGCTCCGGCAGCAGATCGCGGCAGCAATTCGGTGCGACCGGATGCGTGTAGAGGATCGTGCCGCGGCGGTTGAGTTCCTCGAAGACCGGCGCGTAATGCGGGTCGCCGAGCCATTTATCGCCGATATTGGTCATCAGCGCGACGCCGTCGGCCTTCAGCGTGTCGAGCGCGTATTCGATCTCGTTGAGGCTGCCCTCGATGTCGAGGATCGGGAGCGCGGCGAAAATCCCGAAGCGGCCGGGATGGTCCGCCGCCATCCGCGCCATGAACTCGTTCCAGCCCCGCGCCAGCGCGCGCGCCTCCTGGTTATTGCCCGGCCAGATCTGCACGGAATGCGGCAGCGAGAGCAGCGTCGTCGCGACGCCGCCGCGATCCATGTCCTCGAGCGATTTCGCGATGCTCCAATTCTTTTGCGGCTCGTATTGCTTGTCGCGCTCGAAGCGCGAAGCGAGATAAGTCGGCGGCGACGGATGATGATGAACGTCGATACGGTGCGCCTGTGCCATCGCCTCACGCTTTTGTCGCTGGTTTCTCCCCGCAGCCACTCTACCATTTCGTCCGACGATCGCAACGAGCCGCCGCGCGGCGTGGCGCTAATCCTTGCGCTGTTCTTCGATGGTGAGGGCTTCGAGCGCGTGGGCGAGCGTCGGCGTCACCGCATGGGTGAAGCCCGTGTCGCGCAAGGCGAGACGCTTGGCCTCGTGACACAGCTGGCGCAGCCGCGCGCCGGAGAATCCTTCGGTGCGCGTAGCGAGCGTCTCGACGATCGGCTCGATCGCGTGATTGGCCTTGCCGCGGCCTCCGAGATGGATGCGCAGGATCCCGCGGCGATCATTCGCATCAGGCAACGGCACATGGATATGCACGCCGAAGCGGCCGGGCCGGAGGATCGACGGATCGACGAGATCGATGCGGTTGGTCGCGCCGACGACGATGACGCGCGCGAGCTGCTCGACCCCGTCGAGCTCGGCGAGCAATTGATTGACGACGCGCTCGGTCGTCATGGAGCCGTCATGCGCGCCGCGTACCGGCGTGATCGAATCAAGCTGGTCGAAGAAGATGAGCGTCGGCGCCACCTGGCGCGCGATGCGGAAAATCTGGCGCACGCCCTCTTCGGATTCGCCGAGCCATTTGGAGAAAATTTCCGGCCCGTCGACGGCGATGAAATTGACGCCGCATTCGTTCGCCAACGCTTTCGCGAGCAGCGTCTTGCCGGTGCCCGGCGGCCCATAGAGCAGCGCGCCGACATGCGTCGCGAGCCCCATCTCCTGCAGCACCTGCGGATTGTGGAGCGGCTGCTCCATCATTTCCTTGAGGCGCTCCTTCACCGCATCGAGCCCGCCGATGTCCTCCCATTTGACATCGGGCACGCTGATCAGAGTCTCGCGCATCGCCGAAGGCCGCACCTGCGCCAGCGCGTTGTCGAAATCCTGGCGGTCGACCCGCAGATTGGTCATGTCGATGCGGAAGGCGGCTTTCGGGTCTTCGAGATTGAGCGTCGAGCGGCGCAGCGCGCTGAGACCGGCGTTGCGGCAAAGCTCCATCAGATCGGCGCCGACGAAGCCATGCGTGCGTTTCGCCACATCGGCGAGCGCGTCCTGCGCGTCTTCGGTCAACGGCATCTCACGCGTCTGGATTTCGAGGATCTCCTCCCGCCCCGCCACGTCCGGCGGGCCGACAAAGATCTCGCGATCGAAGCGGCCGGGGCGGCGGAACGCGGGATCGACGGAATCGACGCGGTTGGTCGTGCCGATGACGATGACAGAATCGACGCGCGTCAACCCGTCCATCAGCGAAAGCAGCTGCGTCACCGCGCGGATGTCGGAATGCGCGCCGGTTTCGCCGCGTTTCGGTGCCAGCGCGTCGAGCTCGTCGATGAAGACGATCGAGGGCGCGTGATGCGCGGCTTCGCCGAAGATGCGGCGAAGATTGCCCTCGGTCTCGCCGGCATAGGTGCCGATGATGTCGGGCCCGTTGATGTAATAGAAGCGTGCCTCGACCTCGTTGGCGACGGCGCGCGCGAGATGCGTCTTGCCCGCGCCCGGCGGCCCGTAAAGGATGATGCCGCGCGGCGGGTTGATGCCGAGCTGGCGATAGACATGCGGAAATTTCAGCGGCAGCTGGACGAGCTCGCGCACCAGCTTGATCTGGCGCCCCAAGCCGCCGACATCCTCGAAAGTGACCTCGAAGACGCCTTGCGGAACGTGCTCATCGTGGAAATGCAGCCGGACATCGGTTTCTTCGGTGACATAGCCGACGCCATCGGGCAGGCGATTGACGTCGTAGGTCGTGCCCGCCTGCGTGCCTGGGAAAGAAATATAGAGCACCGCGCCGATGCTGAGCGGGGTGCGGTTCTCGACCATGATCTTCTTCAAATGCGGCACGAGGTTGTGCGCGGTCGAGACATCGATTGCGGGATTAAGCTCAACGATCTTCGCCGGGCCGATCTCGGCCGGCTCGATCTCCACGGTCTCGTTGAGATGCGCCTTGAGGGCCTGGCGCAGGAAGCGATCCATGCGGACGATGCCGCGTCCCTTGTCGCCGCCGATCGGCTTGTCGAGCCGCACGAGCACGGCACGACCGCGCTCCGTCGCGATACGCACGATCTCGTCCGGCACCACGCCCGAGCGATGCATCAGCTCCTCGTCGATGGCGACGAGCAGCTTGCTCGCGGTCGCGTAATCATTGGCGAGATGATCGACCGTCGCCGTGAATTTGCGGCGCGGATGGGTGTGGATGTGGCCGTGACCGTGGTCGTGGCTATGATCGTCGTGCGGCACGGCGCTTGTTGTCCAATGAAAGCGAAATCAAAGCGGCAAAATATTCAGCGCCGGTATTCGGGCGCGTCTTCGATCTGCTCGAAGCCCGAGCCGCGGTCGACGCTGGCGCAGGCATAGAGGTTGGGTTCGGCGGCGACGAATTTCGCCGGCTTTTCCGGATCTTCGTTCACGTGCTGGACGATGATGCCCTGTTTGCGCAGCGGCAGGTTTAGCACGTCGCCCGCTTGCCAGTGATGCTTTACGCCGTCGATCAGCGTGTAACCCTTGCCTTCGAGAATATACATCACCTGCTCGCCCTGGAATTTCAGCATGCCGGAGCGGCTGCCGGGCGGTATCTCCTGCTCGAAGAAGATATGCGTGTTGAGGACCGTATCGGTGATCGAGGGATGGAGATACCAGCGCATCAGGCCTTGGCGGTTGATCTCCTGCGGCAGTTGCGAGCCTTTGATGACCATCAGCCCGTCCTTGCGCTGCGCGCGCTGCTGGTCGCGCAGCTTCAGGATCTCGTCCCAGAAATTGGTTTGCGCCAAGCGTTTCGTCCGCTCTTCCGACATCACCACTGCTCCTTCGCCGATGGGCCAGAATAGTCATCGTTCGATGAAATCGTCAAACGTCCGGCCCGGCGGGTATTTAGGCGCTTGTCGCGCCTTGATGCATCTGCCATGAATCGCGCCCATGGCAGCCCCCAAAACCGCGATCAAGCTCCGCGCGGACGAGCCGCGCGACCTCGACGCCGGCCTATCCGCGGTCGATCAGGTCATGGAGGCGATCAAGGCGGGTATCCGCAATGCCCGCTACGTGCCCGGCCAGCGTCTGGTCGAGCCCGACATGATGCGCGATTTCGCGGTCTCCCGCGGCACCGTGCGCGAGGCGCTGCGCCGCCTGGCCGCCGAGGGGTTCGTTGCGGTCGAGCTCTATCGCGGCGCCAGCATCCGCAAAATGTCGCGCAGCGAATTCGTCGAGCTCAACGAGATCCGCGCGCTGCTCGAAGGCTACGCCGCAGCGCTCGCGGCGCAGCGGATGAGCAGGGCCGAGCGCAAAAAGCTTCTCGAATTGGAGCAGCTCTGGGATCGCGGCACGCCGAACCTCACCTACGCGCAATACAACGAGCGGTTCCATACGCTGATCGTCGAGGCGAGCCGGCACAAGCAATTGCCGAATTTCGTGCAGCAGGCGCAGCTCTCGATTTTCCGCCTGCAATTCCATGCCATCCTGCAGACGCCGGTCGCGACGCGGCGCTCGCGGCTCGAGCATCGTCGCATCGTCCGGGCGATCCTCAAAGGCGATACGGCGGGCGCCGAGGGCGCGATGCGCCAGCACATCCAGAACTCGGCCGCTGTCATCATGGCCGCGCCGGATACGTTCTTTTCGGCCTGAGCGCTTGAGCGCGTCCGATGAAATCGTCGGACGCTTTTGTCCCTTGGCGCTTGAACGCCGGAAACACGATTTGTAGATTGAATCTCGTTCCTTAAGGATTGAGAGCAATGGCCGAATTCGAGCGCACCCGGGTCCGTGAAAAAGAAGCGCCCAAGCGAAATTCTTATGAGCTCGCGATCCAACAAGACAAGGATCGCGCCGAGCGGCAGATGACCGGCCGCATCGTGTGCAAGCTGGCCGACTGCCCGCAGAACCTCACGCGGCAGGGCCGGCTGCGCAATTATCTCGGCCTCACCATCGAAGACACGCCGCTCCAGGATTGGATCGTCTTCACGCATGAGGTCCGCACCGTCTCCGGCAAGCATCGCCACCAAGGAGGGCTGATCATCTATGTGATCGACGGCAGCGGTTATTCGGTGGTCGACGGCGTCCGCTACGATTGGGAAAAGGGCGATCTCGTGCTGTTGCCGCTGCGCGAGAAAGGCGTCGAGCACCAGCACTTCAACACCAATCCCGAAAAGCCGGCGCTGTGGATGGCCTTCATCCATTCGCCGACCCGCGATTATGTCGCCTCGGAGATGACGCAGACCGAAGTATCCCCGGAATACAAGGCCGCAGAAGAAGCCGGGCGCGTTTGAAGGAGCATCCGATGGCTTCCGTCATCTCCCGCCGCGATGCGTTGGCCGGCTTAGGCGCGGGCCTCGTCGTCGCGCGGATCGCGCCGACGCGCGCCGCCGATCTGCCGCTCGTGCGCGTCAGCATCGTGCCGATCTTCGCGGTCGCCGCGCATTTCGCCGCCGAGAAACAAGGCTACTTCGCTGAGCAAGGCATTTCGGTGTCGACCCAGCCGGTGCAAGGCGGCGCCGTCGGCATCCCCGGCCTCGTCAGCGGCAGCTTTGATGTGCTTTATGCCAATTCGATCTCCTGCATGACGGCGCTCGAGCGCGGCATCGATCTCCGCTTCATCGCCGAAGGCGCGCCGGTCCCGCTGCAGCCGCCCGATCCCGGCGCGCTGCTCATCCGCAAGGGCGAGCCCTTGCACAGCGGCAAGGATTTCGAAGGCAAGATCATCGGCGTCAACGCCAAATTCGACATCCAGTGGCTGGTGATGCAGGGCTGGGTCAAGAAGACCGGCGGCGATGTCGACAAGATCACTTATCGCGAAGTGCCGCTCCCCTCGATGCTGGATGCGATCCGGGGCAAGCAGGTCGATGGCGCGCTGGTGCTCGATCCGTTCATGACCATTGGCCTGCGCGATCCCGCCTTCGAGCGCGCCGGCTGGCCGCTTTCGACCGCGATGCCCGGCCTGCCGACCTCGTTCTGGATCGTCGCGGCGGCCGTCGCCGAGCAGAAGAGAGACGCGATCCGGCGCTATCAGGCAGCCTTCCTCAAAGGCGGCCAGTGGATCAACGCCCATCTCCGCGACGACGCCTATAACCAGCTCGTCGCCAGCTACACCAAGACCGACCCGGCGCTGATCGCGCAGATGGTCGCCTCCGAGCAGCCGCTCAGCATCGGCGTCGAGCCGGCCATCAAGCTCGTCGCGTTGATGAAAGAGAACGGACTCTTAAAGACCGATATCGATTTCAAATCGAAGCTGTTCGCGGCCTGACCTGAGCGCGCATTTTGCCCTTGCCCACGCCGCGCCGCGCCCGCATCCTCGGCCGGTGACAGGCGTATGGGAGGGTAACGCGGATGCCGGAAATCACCGAAAAAGACCTCTTAAAAACCGGGCCGGGCACTATCGCTGGCCGTTACCTCAAGACGTTCTGGCAGCCGGTCTGTGTCTCTTCGGATCTCGCGAAAGGCAAGGCCAAGCCGGTCCGCGTGATGGGCGAGAATTACACGCTCTATCGCGGCCTCTCCGGCAAGGCGCATCTCGTCGGCGCGCGTTGCGCGCATCGCGGCGCACAGCTTTCCGCCGGCTGGGTCGAGGATGATTGCATCCGCTGCATGTATCACGGCTGGATGTTCGACGGCACCGGACAATGCGTCGAGCAGCCCGCCGAGCCGCCGGCATTCAAAGAGCGCATCAAGATTCCAGGCTATCCCATAGAGGAATATCTCGGCCTGATCTTCGCCTGGCTCGGCGAAGGCGCGGCCCCGCCCTTGCCGCGCTATCCCTGGTTCGAGGAAGAAGGCGTGCTCGAGGCGGATACCTATCTCCGCTACTCGAATTATTTCTACACGCTCGACAATCACAGCGACGAAGTCCACGTCGTGTTCACTCATCGCAACACGAATTTCTCGCGCGCCGGCCTGCGCGACGTGCCGACGATCGAAGCGGAGGAAACCGATTACGGCCTGCGCGTCGTCGCGCGCTATCCCAACGGCAATCCGCGCGCCAATCAGCTGCTGATGCCCAACATCATCATGTTCAAATCCTCGCCGGCGAAAGGCGATGAAGGCTTCTCCGACCGCGCCGCCTGGCGGGTGCCGCAGGACGACGACACGCATATGAGCTTCGGCATCGATCTGAGGCATCTCAAAGGCGACGCCGCGAAGCGCTATCGCGATGCGCAAGCAGAAGAGCGCGCGCAGATGAAGAAACTGAAGCTCGATCCGGTCGACGAGGTGGCGCGGCAAATCCTCGCCGGCCGCCGCAGCCTCGAGGATGACGACATCCTGGCACGGCCCGACCTCGTCAACATCCAGGATTGCGTCGCGCAGATGGGCCAGCCGAAGATCGAGGAAGGCCCTTACGAGAATCTCGGCCGCTCGGATCGCGGCGTGATCCTCTGGCGCAATATCTGGCTGCGCGAGCTCGGCGCCCTGACCGAGGGCCGGCCGCTGAAACGCTGGCAGGTGCCGAACGCGCTCACGACGCAAACCGGTGTGACGCCGAACTGACCGGCGCCGCCTTAAGGCGTCGAGCCCAACCGCAAGACGCTCGAGGCCTGCATCTCCTATCCTCACGAGCAGGCGATGATCGCATCGTCGAGGCCGATCGAGGAGCTATTCGTTCCGGTTTGGGCTGCGACGAAAAGCTCAATTCTGGGTCGTCATTGCGAGCCAAGCGAAGCAATCCAGGTTTTTAACGTGAACAACCCTGCCAACGCCTCTTCGCTGTTGGCTCCTTCGGGTTCACACGCGAAGAGCGTGTGAACGGGTTGTTCTGGATTGCTTCGTCGCTCCGCTCCTCGCAATGATGTTGAGATAGCTTCTGAAAGCAAACGGCCCGGCAAAAGCCGGGCCGTTCAACGCTGCAAAAGGCTCGAGGTTACTCAGCCGCCTCGTATTGGGCCTGCGGGAACCACTTGAACATCTTCGGATCGACCTTGCCGCCGTTCTTCCGCATTTCGGAGAGCCAGAGCGGATGGATCCGCGGATCCTGATCCTCGTATTCGATCTGGTCGCCGCCGAGTTTAATGCTGAGCGACACCGCTTGTTTCTGCCCGTCTTCGCCGCCGCCCGAGCGCCGGCTCGCCGCCGTCAGCGGATAGCGGATGCCGCCGACATTGGTCGCGAGATAGCGCGCATTGCGGTTGCTGGTATTGAAGTGCTGATGGAGCTGGCGATCGGCTGGCGGGAAAAGCACGCCGTGCTTCCAATCGACGCGCAACCAATCTTTTTGGCCCTCGAACCAGAGCAACGAGAAGCCGGTGCCGACGACGCACATGACATGCGCGCCCGGGCCATGGCGATGCGCTTTCTTGTAGGTGCCGGGCAGCATCTCCGATATATGCGCGTGCATCGAGCTGTCGGCGAGAACGAACATGATGTTCGAGCTGCCGGCGCCTCGATCTTCCCAGGATTGCAGCTCGAGATTTTCAAGATCGGGAACGAAATTCGTCTCCCACATATGGTTGCCGGGGCGCACCATCGTGAGATCGCCTTCGCCGTTGTAATACTCGTCCTTGCCCATGCGATCGGCGAAGACCGCGCTATTGTTGAAGATGAAATTCTCGTTGTGGAAGACGTTCATGATCATCGGCATGTTGGTTGTGCAGACCATCAGCGCGCGCTTCTGGCCGCTGCCGTTGAAATGGCGGTATTTCGCATTAAGCGGGATCGCGAACATGCTGCGCGGCCCCCATTCGAAGCTGCGCTTGGCGCCGTCCGGGAATTCGAGCTGCGTGCTGCCCGAGCCTTCGAGGACGTAGGTCACCTGCTCGTAGATGTGATGCTGCGGCGCCGAGCTGCTGCCGGGCGGAAGCTCGAACAGGAACATGCTGGTGAAATCGCCGCGGCCCTTCAAGTGAAGAGCGGCGCCTTTCATGCCATAGCGCGCCCACGGCGCGGTCTGAACCGCGAAGGTGTCGATCGCGTAGTCCTCATGGACCAGCACGCCTTCCTTCTTGATCCACTCTTGATAAGAATCGACGCGTAAACGCGGGACTCGATCGTCTGACATGGTTTCCTCCTGGGCAATCCTCTTAAGAAAATAATAGCGATTTGATCACGACCGGCACGACGCCCGGCGGCGACATCAGCTCGCCGACATCGACATAGTCGAGATCCTGCAATTGCACGCCGTCGATGGAGACGAGCGGACCGGGCAGTCCGAGCTCCTCATGCAGGAGCCGGCCGATGGTGCGGCCGATATCGCCGTCGATCATCAGGAAGAGCGGCTCGGTGCGCTTGAGAGAAACGGCGGCGACGATGGCCTTGCCGGTCGCGGCGAGCCGCTCATAGCTCGGATCGCCTTGCCACGAAAACGCGATCGCGGCGCGGCCATCGGGCTCGAGATCGAGACCGACGAAGCCCTGGCGGATCGCCTCGGCCAGCTTCTCGGGATGATCCTCGGCGGTCCGGCCGACATGCATCACCGGCACGCCATGCACCGGCAGGATCGAGGGATCGGAGAGATAGATCG
The DNA here is from genome assembly GCA_035606035.1 of Allostellaceae bacterium. Classification (GTDB taxonomy): domain Bacteria; phylum Pseudomonadota; class Alphaproteobacteria; order ATCC43930; family CGMCC-115725; genus CAIKMD01. The sequence continues at coordinate 10,586 of DATNGE010000187.1, read as the reverse complement.
TCTTGCCACTGACCTGGATGGTGAATTGCGAGGCGCCGATCACCGTCGCGCGGATGCGCTGCCCCGGATCGATCAGCGGCAGCTTGGCGCGTGTCGTCAGCTCTTTGATCATCGCGCGCGCCAGCGGCATGGCGATGTCGCCGTATTCCTGCGGCTCGGTGCCGAAAATGTATTCCGAGACGCCGCCCGAGAAGGTCAGCGCGGTCGGCTCGACCGTGCGCCGCAATGGCTCGGTCAGCATCAGTTTTTGCCCGAGCGGATCGAGCTTGGCGCCGAGCACGTAATCCGCCGCCACCTTCGCGAGACGCTGCGCCGTGGCTTCGCGCTTTCGCGGATCGGCAAAAGACTCGGGCGTCGGCGCGAAGCCGAGATCCTCGGCGGTCAGCCGCGCCGAATCATCGATGCGGGTCCATTTGCCATGCTCGTCGGTCGCGATGAGCCGACCCCCGACCGCGAAAGCCGACGAGCTCACCGGCGTGCCCTTCTCGATCAAGGTCAGCTTGGTCGTGCCGCCGCCCATATCGACATGAAGCACGCTTTGGCTGCGGTCGCGCGACAGCTTCACCGCGCCCGAGCCATGCGCCGCGAGGCGGCATTCGAGAATATGGCCGGCCGTGGCGCAGACGAATTTACCCGCCTCATCGGCGAAGAGCTCGTCGATCGCGCGCGCATTCTTCCGCTTGATCGCCTCGCCCGTCAGGATCACGGCGCCGCTATCGATGTCGGTGCGCTCGAAGCCGGCTTCTTTATAGGATTTGTCGATGAAACCCTTCAGCGCCTGCGCGTCGATCAGCCCGTCGGGCAGGAAGGGCGTCAGCATGATCGGCGAGCGCCACAGCACTTGCCGGTCGACAACCGTGAATCGCGCGGACAGACCTTGGCTCTGCCGTTGCAGCACGATCTTCGCGAAGAGCAGATGCGAGGTCGAGCTGCCGATATCGATGCCGACGGTCTTGAGCTCGACATGCTCCTGGCTCCAGATGAAGGCGGCCAGCGCAGCACGCTGCTCTTCGGACATTGCTTCGCCGAAATGCTCGTGCTCGAACTCGGTGTCGTGCATATCTTCGTCTTTATTACTCATTGCGCTCCGACATAATAGAAAGCCGTCCCAAACGAGACAACCTGCTGGCGCAGATCAGGGGCCGGCCGGAATATACTTCTTGGCGAGATTTCCCGCCTCCTGACGATTGGCGAGATTTTCCTCGGTCTGTTCGTTGATGTAGGTGATGCCGGGCTGGGGCGCGAGTTTCGGCACGGCATAAGGTATGTCGATGCGCCGGCTGTTGCCGCCGATCTTGCCCCAATCGCTCTGCCCCGCCTTCGAGAGCAGCCAGTTGATGTAGACCTTGGCGGCATTGGGATGCGGCGCGTGGTCCATCAGCGCGACGCTGCCATAAGCGAAATCCATCGTCGGGCGCGGCATCGGCGCCTCGAAAGAAACAACGTTCTTGCCCAACCCATGCTGCTGGAAGCGCGCGATCTCGTCGGCGGACGCCCCGATACCGATCGGGTATTTGCCGCTCACGAGCCATTCGGCTTCCTGATGCGGGTTGGCGATGTAGACGATCTTCTGCTCGCTATAGAGGCGTTTCAGCCAGTCCTCGCCGAAATTGAGCAGATAGCGCTGCGCCGCGCCGAGGCCGGGCCCCGGCAGGCGCGGATCGTCGAACACAATCTTGCCGGCGAGCTTGGGGCTCAGCAGATCGTCATAGGTGTTCATGATATCGCGCGAGACGAAGTCCCGGTTGACCGCCGTCGTCTCGGTCACGGTCGCCTCGAAGCCGAAAATGAATTCCTGGTCGCGGTCGACCCAGCCGCCGTTGAAGCCGCCATACCATGCCTTGTCGTCGAGAACTTCGGGCAGGATGAAGGCGGGCCGGATCGGCGCGAAAGCATGGATCGGCTTGAGGCTTTGCAGCAGCGAGGACGAGCCTCCGACATAGACATCGGTGCTGTAGATGCCGGCGGCGCGCTCGCGCACCATCTTCGGGATCGCGTCGCGGCCGCTGAGGCCGCTGAAGTTCACCTTGATCTTCGGGAAAGCCTCGCGGAAACCATCGACGAGAATGTGATGGAAGACCTCACCGGGCCCGCCATGCACATCCACCTCGCCCTCGGCAATCGCCGCTTTGACGACATCGTCCCACGATGCCTCGCCGGCCGAGGCCAGCGGAGCGACCATGATCGCGCCCAAGCCGACCAGGGTGGCGGCGATGCCGCGTATCAGGGTAGCGCGCCCACCGCCATCACCTCGACCCATCGTTCTCCTCCCGCAAATCAACCGCGCGATCGGCGAACCGCGACAGGCTTCGGGCAATTCTAGCAGCTTTTCCCGCCCTGCGCTTCGCGCCGGCTGCGTTGACGGTTGATCGGCGGCGACGATAGAGTTTCGCCTATCGATCCCGCGCGGCGAGGCCGATAGATCGGGGCGACAGGGAGGCGCGTTGGCGCAGGCTTTCATCCAACTCGACCGGCTCAGCAAGAGCTACGGTCCGGTATCCGCCGTCGCGGAACTGTCGCTCGAGATCGCCAAGGGCGAATCGCTGACCCTGCTCGGCCCCTCGGGCTGCGGCAAGACCACGACTTTGCGCATGGTCGCCGGGCTGGAGAGGCCGGATGTGGGGGCGATCCGCTTCGACGGAAGGCCGGTGGTCTCGATCGCCGACGGCATCAACCTGCCGCCTGAAAAGCGCAATATCGGCATGGTGTTCCAATCCTATGCCATATGGCCGCATATGACCGTCGCGCAGAACGTCGCCTTTCCGCTGAAGGTGCGCCGGCTCGATGCGGCGACGATCCGCGAGCGCGTGCGCGCGGCGCTGACGATGATCGGCCTCGGCGGATTGGAGGACCGGCCGGCGACGCGCTTGAGCGGCGGCCAGCAGCAACGCGTCGCGCTGGCGCGTGCTCTGATCCACGAGCCGGCGCTGCTGCTGCTCGACGAGCCGCTCAGCAATCTCGATGTGAAGCTGCGCGAGCAGATGCGGGTCGAGCTGAAACTGCTGCAAGCGCGGCTGGGCCTGACCTTGATTTACGTGACGCACGACCAGAGCGAAGCTTTGAGCCTGTCCGACCGCATCGCCGTGCTCAATCGTGGCCACGTCGAGCAGATCGGCACGCCGCGCGCGCTCTACGAACGGCCGGAGACACCTTTCGTGCGCGACTTCCTCGGCAAATCTGTGACCTTGCCCGGTCGCGTCAGATCCCTCGCCGCAGGTCACGCCGCGATCGAGCTCGTCGGCGACCGCAATGCGTTGATCGAATGCCCGGTGCCTGCCGGGCTCGATCTCGCCGCCGATCGCGAGGTCGAAGTCTCGCTGCGGCCGGAAGCGATCCGCCTCGCTAACGGCCAGGGCGGCGCTCTCACCGGCATCGTCGAAGCGGTGCTCTATCAGGGCGAACGCTCCGAATGCGAGGTGAAGATCGGCAGCAGCGCGCTCTGCGTTTACCTGCCTTCGGGCAGCAGGGCGGCGCCGGGCGACAAGATCGCGCTCGCGATCGAGCCCAGCGCGGCGCGGCTCTGGGCCAAGCCGAGCGGAGCCGCCTGATGGCGAGCACGGCACCGGCCCTGCCGCAATCCGCCCAATCGGCATCGACGCGCGCGATCGATCCGCAATATGCGGTGTTCCTCATCGTGCTCGGCATCGTCGGGCTCTTCGTCCTCTATCCGGTGCTCGTCATCCTCGTCGACAGCTTCGTCGTCGGACCGATCGGCGGCGCGCGCAATTGGGGTCTCGATGGCTGGCGCGCGGCCTTCGATGATCCGACGATGCTCCGCGCGGTGCAGAACACCGCGAAAGTCCTCATCGCCAACGAATCGATCACGCTGCCGAGCGCGGTGCTGCTCGCCTGGCTGCTCGCGCGCACCGACCTGCCGCTGCGCGGCACGTTCGAGTTCGCCTTCTGGATCACCTTCTTCCTGCCATCGCTTTCGGTCACGCTCGGCTGGATCGTTTTGCTCGGCCCGCAGAATGGGCTCCTCAATCAGATCGCGCTGGCGCTCACCGGCAAGGCGCCGTTCGACATCTATTCCTTTTGGGGCATCGTCTGGGCGCATATCAGCACCAGCTCGCTCGCCATCAAGGTGATGCTGCTGACGCCGCTCTTCCGCAATCTCGATGCGGCGTTCGAGGAAGCCGCGCGCTGCTCCGGCGCGGGCCGCTGGATGACGCTGACCCGCATCGTCATCCCCGCGGTCGCGCCCGGCATCCTCACGGTGCTCGTGCTTTCGCTGATCCGCGCGATGCAGACCTTCGAGATCGAGATGGTGCTCGGCCCGCCGTTCAATTTCTGGGTCTTCGGCACGAAGATCTACGTCCTCGTGGCGCAAGTCCCGCCCGAATTCGCTTCGGCGACCGCCCTCGCCGTCATCGGCTTCGTCATCATCACACCGCTCATCGCGCTGCATCGCTGGCTCGCCCGCCGCACCGACTACACCTCGGTCACAGGGCGCGAGCGCAGCCAGCCGACGCCGTTGGGGCGGTGGCGCTGGCCGATCTTCGGGCTCCTCGCGCTGCTGACCCTGACAATCACCGTTCTGCCGGTCACTTTCCTGCTCGCGGCGTCGTTCATGAAGCTTTTCGGCTTTTTCAACATCGCTTCGCCCTGGACGACGACGCATTGGGGTTCGGTGCTGAACGACGATTTCTTCACGCATTCGCTGATGAATACGCTGATGCTCGCCGCCGGCACGGCGCTCGGCGCGATCGTGCTCTGCTCGCTGGCCGCTTATTTTACGATCCGCTCGCGCTACCTCGGGCGCAATCTGCTCGATTTCCTCTCCTGGCTGCCCTTTGCCATTCCGGGCATCCTGCTGGGCGTCGGCCTGCTCTATGTCTTCCTCGGCAATCCGCTGCTCAAATTGCTTTATGGCAGCGTCGCGCTGATGATCCTCGCCATGGTGATCGCGGGCATGACGCTCGGCACGCAGATCTTGAAAACCACGCTCCTTCAGCTCGGCGCGGCGCTCGAAGAGGCGGCGCGGACTTGCGGCGCCTCCTGGTGGTATGGCTTCCGCCACATCATCGTGCCGATCCTGATGCCGACCCTGGTGCTGGTCGGGGTCATCAATTTCATCGCCGCGTCGCGCGACATCGCGAGCATCGCGCTCCTCTCCTCCAACACATCGAAGACCCTGTCTCTGTTGCAGCTCGACTATATGGTCGATGGGCGCTGGGAAGACGCGGCCGTCGTCTCGGTCGTCGTGATGCTGGTGACGACCGGCGCCGCCTTTCTGGCGCGGCTCTGCGGCATACGGCTCGGCGTGCGAGGCTAGGATGAGACGGATTTTCTATGCGCTGCCGGCGCTGCTTGCCTCCCTCGGCCTTTCGCCGCGCGTGCAAGCGGACGCGATCAGCGATTTCTACAGCAGCCACACGATCCGGCTGATCGTCGCGACGCCGGCGGGCGGGCCTTACGACAACCACGCGCGCCTGCTCGCCCGCCATCTCGGCGATCATATCCCCGGCCATCCGACGATCGTGGTCGAGAATCTCGCCGGCGCGACCGGCATGCTGGCGGCGAACTACGTCTACAATATCGGACCGCAAGACGGCACGGTGCTTGCCAATCTCCATAACATGCTGCCGCTGATCAAGGCGCTCGGCCAGAGCGAGGTGAAGGTCGATCCGGCGCGCTTCAATTGGATCGGCAATATGACGCGCGAGGTCGGCGACATGATCGTCACGACAAAATCGCCGGTGAAGACGCTCGAGGATGCGAAGCACACGAGCGCGGTGATCGGGGCCCCCTCGCCGATGGCGCTGGGCGCTATCTATCCGCGCGTCATGAATTACGCGCTCAACACGAAGTTCCGCGTCGTCACGGGCTATGACGGCGCCGCCGGCGTCACGCATGCGATGGAGCAAGGCGAAGTCGACGGCGATGCCGGCGACACCTGGTTCAGCGGCCAGGGCACGACTTACGATTGGTACAAGGCGGGCAAGATCCGGGTGCTCACCCTGATCGGCAACCGCACGCCCGATCTGCCGGACGTGCCGCTGCTCGTCGACCTCGCCAGCAACAGCGACGACAAAGCGCTGCTGGAGCTGTTCTCGGCACCCTATACGATCGGCAAGCCGACGGCGGTCGGGCCCAAAGTGCCGGCCGCGCGCGTGACGGCGCTGCGCGGCGCCTATGCGGCGACGCTGCAAGACCCCGCTTTTCTCGCAGATGCGAAAAAGCTTGGCATTGAGATCGCGCCGGTCTCGGGCGGTGAGTTGGCGCGGCTGATGGCTAAGCTGATGAATTTGCCGCCCGCTTTGGTCGAGCGCGCCAAACAGGCGATTGCGCCCTGAGTCGATCTTGCGTCCTCTCCAATGGCGGGCCTACGATAGAGGGACGCAATCAAAGATCGTGGAGACGGTTGATGTTGAGCCGTGAGGATAACGAGCGTCTGGTTCGGGTCGGTCGCGGCACGCCCGCGGGCGAGCTCTTCCGGCGCTATTGGCAGCCGGCCTGCCTCTCAGTGGAACTGCCCGAGAAGGACGGCGCGCCGGTACGCGTGCGCCTGCTCGGCGAGGACCTGATCGCGTTCCGCGATACCAACGGCCGCGTCGGCCTGGTCGACGCCTATTGCCCGCATCGCCGCGCGCCTCTGTTCTTCGGCCGCAACGAGGAATGCGGGTTGCGCTGCGTTTATCACGGCTGGAAATTCGATGTCGACGGCAATTGCGTCGACCTGCCGAGCGAGCCCGCCAGCAGCCCGATGAAGGACAACATCAAGGTCAAGCATTACCCGACTTTCGAGCGCGGGGGTGTCATCTGGGCCTATCTCGGCCCGGTGGAGAAAATGCCCGCGTGGCCCGATTACGAATGGATGCGCTGCCCGGCCACCCACGGCCATATCTCGAAGACCTATGAGGCCTGCAACTGGCTGCAGGGATTGGAAGGCGGCCTCGACACGGCGCACTCCTCTTATCTGCACAATCTCAATCTCGGCAACAAATCGCTGCCGCGCCAGCGCGATCGCGCGCCGCAGCTCGAGGTTTTGCGGAGCGATTACGGCTATTCCTATATCTCGACACGACGGCTCGGCGAGGACGGCAACTACATCCGCGTCTATCAGTACATGATGCCGGCGCAACAAATGCGCGGCGGCATCAACGGCGTGGAAGGCCAGAACCGCGTACCGCAACTCGACGGCCATCTCTGGGTGCCGATCGACGACGAGCAGACCAATGTCTACAACTGGTGCTACAGCGCGGATCCGGCGATCGCGATGTCGGCCGAATATTTCGAAGCGCATGAGCATCATTCCGGCCGCGGCCAACAGGATCTGATCCCCGGCACATTCAAGCTGAAGCGCAACCCGTCGAACGACTATCTGATCGATCGCCAGATTCAGAAGACGCAGACCTTCACGGGTATCGATGGCGTCAACACCCAGGATATGGCGATCCAGGAAGGCATGGGCCCGATCGTTGATCGCTCCGCCGAATATCTCGGCACGACCGACCGCGCGATCGTGGCGATGCGGCGCATGCTGCTCGAAGCGACGCATGCGGTCGAGCGCGGCGAGACGCCGCCGGGCGCCGATCCCAAAACCCACGCCCAGATCCGTCCCTACGACGGCATCGTGCCGCCCGGCGTCGCTTGGCAGGACGCCTTCGCCGAAGGTCTGCGCTGCAAATGGTAAGCGGCGGCGAACGCCGCCGCTCTTAAGGCTTCGATCTTCTAGGCCTCGATCTTAGGACTAGCGCTTCGCTTCGACATCCGCCGAGGCGCGCGAGAGGTATTTGTGGATGATGTCGGGGAGATGATGCTCGAGCCAATCGGCCATCGCCTCTTCCTCCACGAGATTCTGCTGACAAACTGCCACGATTTCGGCTTCGCTCGCGAGTTTGGCCGTCTCGATCAGCGCCTTGTAGGCGATGATCTCGAAATTCTCGAAGGCGTATGACGCGAGCACGTTCTTCACGACTTCGTCGCTCGCCGTGCTGTGCAGCAGCATCTGCAGATTGGCGCCCGTCTTCAACGCCGCATCCTTGAGCGTCGATGCGCTCGTGCCGAGCTTCTCAAGGCAGCGCTCGAGCCGGTCGCGCTGGCCTTCCGTTTCCCTGACATGCTGCCGCACGCGCTGTTCGAGATCGGCGTAGTGCTTGAGGCGGTCGGCTTGGCCCTTGGTCAGGGTGATCGCCTGGCTTTCCATCGCATGCGCGTTGCGTAAGCCTTCGATCAGAAAGTCGCGCACAGTTTCGGGTGATTGCACGGCCATGGTCGTTCCTTTTGTCTGGCGGCAGGTGGGAATCCAATGGGCGGTCGGCGGGGTGGTTCCGTTGCCCGGCGATTAAACCCGGGCAGCTCCTCGTCTTGTGCTCCAGGCTGCGGCGCGGCGGATTTCGAAATGAATTAAGCCGTCTCATCGGAACAAGCCGGCGGCGCGCCGACTTGTGAAGAAATCTCATTCGCATCTGCATCGACCGATTGGCTCGACCAACCGGCAATCCCATCGCTGAAGCCAAATCAGCCCCTGGAGGAGTTTGTCTATGTTCATGCACAACAAGCGCCTGCAATACACGGTGCGCGTGTCGGAGCCCGATCCAAAGCTCGCCACGTTGATGCTGGAGCAATTCGGCGGTCCGCAAGGCGAGCTCGCGGCCGCCATGCGCTATTTCACCCAAGCGCTGACCGAAGAGGATCCCGGCCGCAAGGACATGCTCTACGACATCGCCACCGAGGAGATGAGCCATCTCGAGATCATCGGCTCGATATTCTGCATGATGAACAAAGGCGCCCGGGGCAAGCTCGCCGAGGGCGTCGGCAAAGCCGCCGATCTCCTTGCCGAAATCACCCAAGGCGGCGAAAGCCACACCACCTCGATTCTCTATGGCGGCGGCGCGGCGCTGGTGAACTCGGCGGGCGTGCCCTGGACTGCCGCTTATATCGATTCGATCGGTGATCCGACCTGCGATCTGCGTTCCAACATTGCCGCCGAGGCGCGGGCGAAGATCGTCTATGAGCGGCTGATCAACGTGACCACCGACCCCGGCATCAAGGATGCGCTCGGCTTCCTGATGACCCGCGAGGTCGCGCATCAGAAAGCCTTTGAGAAGGCGCTCTATGCCATCGAGCCGAATTTTCCGCCGGGCAAGATGCCGCCCAAGCCGGAATTCGCGAGCGTCTATTACGATCTGTCGCAGGGCGATGGCGGCGATGTTCGCGGGCCCTGGAATTCCGGCGATCAGTGGAAATTCGTATCCAATGGGCCCGAGCTTGTCGCCGTCGACGGCGGCGATGGCACGGCGAGCGTGAAGCTCGACCGGGCCGAGAAGACTGCGCTCGAACATGTCGCGGCGCGGACGATGTCGAATCCCGATTCCGATCCGACCACCGGCGCCGAGCTCGGGGCCGGTCCCGAAGGCATCGGCCGCAAGAAAAAATAAGCGTGGTGCGAGGCCGGCTTCGACGGCCGGCCTCGCCTCGTCGCCCTAGCGCGGCCCCGTGGATTACGATCCCGACCAAAGCACGGAGCGATAGCGCTCGAAGCAGCGCGCCCCGCAGCTCAAACGCATGAGCGCGCCCTCGGCGATCGCGGTCGCGATGCGGGGATTTTCAGCGACTAGCGGCACGATCGCTTCCTCGTTCCAAGCGACCGAATGCTTCACATCGAGGATGGCGTGGAGATCGAAATAATGCCGGTCCTCCGCCGGAACGCCGAGGCGGCGCAGCCCAGCCGCGACATAGGTCGACCGGCCTGGAGCCGTCAGCTCGATCGCGCCGAGCGCGCCCACCGCGTGATAGGCATAACAGCGACTGGCGGCGAGCCCGGCCATGGTATTGGCGAGCGCCAGTGACTCCCACACGGTCTCTTCCACCCGAGGCTGCAGCGCGAGGGCATTGGCGAGCTTCTCGAGCATGGGACCGTGCATGCCTTTTATATTGCCGCGCCCCATCTCGTCCCAGTAATTGCGTGCCAGCTCCAGCTTTGGCCGCTTTGGCAGCTTCACCTGCGTGAGCGCGACGAGATCGTCGAACCCTGCCTCGCCCGCGACCTCCTGACGAAGATACCAGCGCATTTCGTCGCGACTGGCTTTTTCGGCGAGCCATGGGAAGAGCGGATCGCGCTGCCCCGGTCCCGTCAGCTTTAGATCTTCGAACCATTCCCGGAAGAGTTCCGGCTCGGTCGGAGCCGCCGCGGCCTCGGCTTGCACCTCGGCGCGCAGGCTTTCGAGAAAGTCCTGCTCCTCGCGCAGCAACGGCAGCGACGCGGCGCTTTCCTGCTGCCAATCCGCATCTGGAAACGCCGGCATGAAGCGGCGCCGATTGAGCATCGCCAGACGCCGATGCAGGCGATCCTGAATGGATTGCGGTCGCAACGCGCGTTCATCGAATACAGCTAGGGAATCCATGGCTCACTTTGCTTTTTTGAGGGTGAGGAAGACCGCAGCGATACGGTCGGCGTCCGAATGCGCAAGCTCTTCACCAAAGACATCGGGATCGATCTCGCGGTAGCGCCAGGAATGTCCGCTGCCGGCGAGGCGGACCGCGACGGCCTCGCGAAACGGATCGAGGCCGCCAACGATCGCGGTACCGGTGTACAGCAGCAGCGTGCCGCCGGGCGTGAGCCGCGCGAGAGCGGCATCGAC
>DATNGE010000186.1:0-18961 GCA_035606035.1 Allostellaceae bacterium | reverse complement strand
ATCCGTGTCATGCTAACACGGATGAAGCTCTTGGTGCCGCCGTTCAGCGGCGCTTGGTGGAAGAGCGGCGCGGCGGCGCGTGCCAGAATTTCCGCAGCGGCCCGCTACGGCCATAGACCGGGTCCTGGGCCGGCAGCCGCGTTTTCGCGATCGCCGCTACCGCTTCGTCGTGATCGACGTCGTCCGGCTGCGGCTCGTCGTAGCGGCCGCTTGCCGGATAGGCGCCGACGACCAGGAGATCGTCGCTTTGCGACATGCGCTCATGGCCGGTGCCGGCGGGCAGGACGACGGCATCGCCCGCTTTCAGGGCGATGATCTTGCCCTTGGCGCCGCCGAAGCGAACGCGGACCGAGCCACGGGCTATGCCGAGGACCTCATGCGTCTTGGTATGAAAATGGAGAAAATCGTAGACGCCGTCGCGCCAGGAATCCTTCCAGCCATGGCGCGCGAACAGGGTCTCGATCACCGCGGCGGGATCGAATTCCTTCGGCAGCACGATCGCCTGGGGATAATGCAGCAGCGGCAGCCCGGGATTGTTCGGCGTCGCGCCGTCGTCCTTGAAGCGATGGCGCCGCGGCGTCACGGCGCGCGTCAGGCCGGCGAGCTGCTTCGGTTTCGGCCGGCCGATACCGGTCATCCGCTCGAGCAAGCGTTTCGCGTCTTCGACAATCGTCATCATTCGCCTCGGTCCCTGGCATAGAACACGCTGCGGCGTCGGATCGTTGCCTGAAGCGCGGCCGCTCTCCGCGCGAGTAGCCCATCAAGCCCCGCGGCATGCTAGGGTGCGGCCGGATTAAAAGGTCAGGCGGAATGAAATTCGGCTATTTCACGCTCAGCGACAATAACTATCGCGATAACCGGCGCACGCCGAACGATTTCGTGCAGCAGATCGTCGGCGAGGCGATCTATGCCGAAGAGCTCGGCTTTCATTCCGCTTGGGTCGGCGAGCACCATTTCAGCTCGCTCGGCGTCAATTCAGCGCCCGAACTGGTGCTGACCTGGGTCGCAGCGAAGACGCAGCGCATCCGCCTCGCGCCCGCGGTGAACGTGCTGCCGCTGCACCATCCTATCCGCGTCGCCGAGCAATGGGTGACGCTTGATCTGTTGAGCAGCGGGCGCGTCGATTTCGCCAGCGGCCGCGGCTATGACCGCCGCGAATACGGGCCCTTCGGCGCTGATTTCGAGGACAATGCCGCGACCTTCGCCGAAGGGCTCGAGATCGTGCAGCGCCTCTGGGCCAGCGATCGCCCGATTTCGCATCACGGCAAGCGCTATTCCTTCGACGATGTCTGGATCACCCCGAAGCCGGTGCAGCGACCGATGCCGATCTACGTCGCGTCCTTCTCGCGGCCCTCGATCGAGCTCGCGGCAAAGCTCGGCGCCAGCCTCGTCGTCGCGGCCGGGGCCGCGGCCTCGGTGCATGGCGGCCTCGCACAGGTGGCGCAGCTTTATCGCGATGCCTGCGCCGCGCAGGGCAAGCCGCCCAAACGGCTCGTCACGTCTTATTTCATCCATCTCGCCGACACGCCGGTCGAGGAGCGCGCCGCACGCGAGCGCCAGCTCCGCTATCACCAGGAATGCACCTCGCCGGCCTTCCCCGGCGATCCCAAGACTGCGCCCGAGGACTATCGCTATTTCATCAAGATCGTCGAGCGCTACAAAACGATGAAGGCGGAGGATTTCAACGAGAATGCGGTGCTGATCGGCAATGCGGCGAAGATCATCGACACGCTCAAAACCAAGGTCGAAGCCGCCGGTTTCGACGAGGTCATTCTTTATTTCAATCTCGGCCTGAAGCCGCCGCAACAGGTGCGCGACGAGATGGCGCGCTTCATGAATGAAGTCGCGCCAGTTTTCGCGCGCTAGCGGCGTGGGGCGTTTTGAGCGACAATATTGATCGGATCGGGGGTGGGGATATGGGGCAGTTTCTGCAGCTCATCGCGATCGCTGTGCTGACGATCGGACTGGCCGTTCCGCAGGCGGTCGCGGCAACCACGCTCAATTTGCTCTACATCCCCGGCGGCGATTTCGTGCCTGTGTTCGTCGCGAAGGATCAAGGCATATTCGAGCGCCATGGTCTCGACGTCGACATGTCGATCGCGCAGAACGGCTCAGTGATCTCGGCCGCGCTCGCGGCCGATCAGGCGCAGATCGGCGTACCGACGCCGCCGGTGCTGCTGCAGGCGAACGAGCAGGGGCTCGATCTCGTCGCGATCGCCGGCGCGACCGTGCTGCCTTTCCCCAAAAACGCGGCCGGCGTGATCGCGCGCGACGGCAGCAATCTCAAAGGTCCGAAAGATCTCGTCGGCCACAAAGTTGGCGTGCCCGGCTTCGGCGGCAGCTTCGACGTCGTGACGCGCTACTGGGTGAAAGCGAATGGCGGCGACTACAAGCAGGTCAACTGGGTCGAGGTGCAATTCCCGCAGATGGGCGACGCGCTCAAATCGGGCCTGGTCGACGCCACCTTGGCGGTCAATCCATTTTATGCGCGCATTCTCGACAACAAGCTCGGCACCGATATCGGCAATCCGTGGAGCAGCGCGCCCAACGGCACGATGATCGTGCTTTACGCTTCGACGCGCGCCTGGGCGACGAAGAACAAGGAAGGCGTCGCCGGCTTCCGCGCGTCGCTCAAAGACGCGATCGCCTATATCAACGATGCGTCACATCTGCCCGCGGTGCGCGACAGCATCACGAAATGGACGAAGCTGCCGCCGCAGGCCGCGGCGAGCATCGCCATTCCCGACGATCTCGAGCCGCAAGCGAAGCCGGATGGTTTGACGTTCTGGATAGCGGCGGCGCGAGATCAGGGCTTGATCAAAGGCAATCCCGATCCGGCGAGCCTGATCGCGCCTTGAGGCACGCCAGGGCTCACATCTGCGGGAAGCAGCAGGCGATCAGGGTGACGCCGATCAGGAAGAGGCCGGCGCCGCATTGCTCGATGAGGACCTGACGCTTCGGCCAGTAATCCGATAAGGCGGCGACGAGCCCACCGCCGAGGACACTGACGCTTCCCGTCATCACCAACGCCGCCAACATTCTTTAGTCTCCGGAAGACGAGCCCACGGGTGTTCTTATGGACCGGCCCTCGTAAAAAATGTGTTGGCGTAGACGCCGTTAACAACGTTTTCTTAGAGGCCGATGCTGGCGCTGACGTCGGCCGCGGTCTTCCACGCCTTGAGCGGCCGGCCTTCGGCGAACGCCTGCAATTCACGCGCGAGCAGCCGGCGATAGAGCGCAACCAGGACGTCGGAGCGTCCCAGCCGCTCGTGGTCGAAATCGGGGATCACGCCCTGGCCGACTTGCGCGACGTAATCCTGGATGTTGACGGCATCCGGCCGGTCTTTCAGCTCATCGATGTGAATCTCGCCGCGCAGCACGGCTTGCGCGGCTGCGCTCCCGTCGCTCAAACCCTGGCGCTGCGCGCGACGTTGCTGTTGCCGTTCGCGATAGCGCGCGGCCGCTTCGCCGGTCAGCGCGACATGATTGCTCATGAAGCTCTTGTGGTGCTCGTCATCGACCGGCACGCGCCAGGCGAGGTGATCGGCCCACACCTCCGGCTCGCCTTCCTCGGGCGATGAGCGGATATAGAGCGCGTTCGGCCAGAAGAACGGCGATCGCCGAACCTTGCCGTCGGGCCGTGTGCCGTATTTGACGATGCCGTACTCCGTCTCCTCGCCCGAGATCTCCGGCAGCGCCCAGTTGAGCCCATGCGTGGTGAAAGACGAGGAGCGATGCACGAAAGCGGTATGGAGCGAGTCCATGTTGCTTTCGAGATTGTTGTAGCAATTGCAGTCGCGGATGTAGCTGCTGGTGGTCAGCACGCCTTCCTTGTCGAAGACCGGATAGCGCGGCAGCGGCGGCGCGCCGCCTTCGCCGAGATAGGCGAAGATCAGGCCGAGATATTCCTCGGTCGGATAAGAGCGGATGCGCACATTCCGCGCGAAGCCCTCGTGCTCGGCCGGCGCCTCGATGCACTGGCCCGAGGTGTCGTATTTCCAGCCGTGATAAAAGCAGCGCAGCGCGCCGCCTTCGACCCAGCCGGTCGAGAGCTGGGTGCAGCGATGGGCGCAGCGCGGCGCAAGAATCTGCGCGACGCCGTTCTCGCCGCGATAAAGGGTGTAATCCTCGCTCATGATCCGGAGCGGCACGGCGCGGCCGCGCTTGAGCTCGCGCCCAAGATAGACCGGATGCCAGAACAGCCGCATGTAGCGGCCCATGATCGTGTCCGGGCCGGTGCGGACGAAGTCCTTGGGACCGAAGATCCGGTTAATCGGGTCGTTGATCATCGTCACCGCGTGCGCAAGATCTTTTGCAACTCGGCCAAATCCCGATCCATCGCCGCCGCATCGTGGTGCCGATAGAAGTCGGTATCGATGACCAGGACCTTGGCGCCCTTCCGTTCGACCGCGTCGATGCTTTTGGCGGTTTGCGACCCCGGAACGAAGCTGAGATCGGCAAACGTGGCTTGGTAGAGGAGTTTTTGCCCCTCCGGCGAGGACATGAAATTGATCCACAGCTTCGCTGCATTGGGATGTGCCGCCGTCGCGGGCACCGCTTCGTAGAGAAGTGTCGTGAGCGGCGCGTCGCTTGCGAGGACGAAGCCGACCGGCGCGCCTTTTGCCGCATTCGCAAGCGCGTCGTGTTGGTTGCAGCTGATGCCGAAGGCTTCGAACTCGCCGCTGGCGATGCGCGCCATCTCGTTGCAGCGGATCAGCCCGCCGATCTGGTCCGAAAGCTTGCGCGTGAAATCGAACGCCTTTTCCCGGCCCCACATATCGGCGGTCGCTAGGAGATCGAAGGAAGAGGCATAAGGCGTCGTCGCGACCCGGCCCTTGAGCTTCGGATTCAGAAAATCTGCCAGCTTGTTCGGCACTTCCGCGCCGTGCAGCGCATTCGTGTTGTAGACGATGCCGGGCAGGCTGTTTTCCAGCGGCACGGCTTCGCCTTCGGACGAGACCAGATGCGGGCCCTTAAGATTCGGCGCCCAGCTCTCCCAATCCGCTTTTTGGATCGCATGAGCGTTGCTCAGATCGACCATGTGATTGGGATAGCCGAGGATCACATCCGTGGCCGCGGGCTTATGCGCCTCATATTGCTGGATCACTGTCGCCACCATGTTCGGCATGGGCGGGCCTGGGGTGAAGCGAACGTCGAGGTCGAGGCCGTAATATTTATTGAATGCGGCGATGAGGACGGAATTGTCGCCCAGGGTCCCCTCACCGACAACGATCGACAGCTGGCCCTCCTGGCGCGCGCCGTCGAGGATTGTTTGAAGCGTCGGCGCCGGATCGGCCCGGGCCGATGCGGGGCCGGCGAACACGGCTGCGGCGATAACAAGAATGTAAAAGTTACGCATCGGACTTCACGCCTACCGCTCGCGGAAAATCTTCTGCACTTCCGCGAGCGCCTTGGTCATCGCCGCCTGGTCGTGATGGCGATAGAAATCCGTATCGACGATCAGGAATTTGACGCCTTTGTCCTGCAGCGCCTTGATGCTTTGACCGGTTTTCGAGCCGGGCAGCGCGTCGAGATCGGCGAAGCTGACCTCGTAGAGGATCTTCTGCGCCTCGGGCGACGACATGAAGTTGATCCACAGCTTCGCTGCGTTCGGATGCGCCGCCGTCGCCGGCACCGCCTCGTAAAGCGGCATGACGATCGGCGCGTCGCTGGCGAGGGTGAAGCCGATCGGCGCGCCTTTGGCCGCAGTGGCGAGCGCGTCGTTTTGGCTGCAGGTGAGGCCGAAGGCGTCGAACTCGCCGCTCGCGATGCGATCGATCTCGTTGCAGCGGATCAAGCCGCCGACCTGAGCCGAGAGCTTCTTCGCGAAGTCGAGCGTCTTTTCCGCGCCCCACATATCCGGCGTGGCCAGACGATCGAAGGACGAGGCGTAGGGCGTCGTCGCTACATGGCCTTTCAGCTTCGCATCGAGAAAATCGGCGAATTTCGTCGGGATGTCCGCGCCCTTGAAGACGGTGGTGTTGTAGGCTATGCCGACCGTGCTGCTCATGACTGGCACGGCGATGCTTTCCGGCGAAACCAGCCCGGGCGCCTGGAGATTGGGCGCCCAGTCCTGCCAATCGACCTTCTCGCCGGCCTTGCCCGCGATCAGATCCATCATGTGATTGGCATAGCCGACGATGACGTCGGTGACCGCGTCGTGATGCGCCTGATATTGCTGCACCACCTGCGCGACGACATTGGGCATCGGCGGGCCGGGCGTGAAGCGAACGTCGAGGTTGAAGCCGTAATATTTATTGAAGGCGGCGGCGAGGCCGGAATTCGATCCGCCGAGTGTGCCTTCGCCGACGACGATCGAGAGCTGTCCCTCCTTGCGCGCGCCGTCGATGATCGTTTTGAGCTTGGCGTTGTCGGCGGATGCCTCGGCATGAGCGGCTGCGTGGATGCTAAGGGCGCAAGCCGCCGCGACGAGGGTAAGGACAAGATTACGCATCGGCGGTAGCGCCTGCCGTCGCATCGAGACCGCTGCTCCAGTGCCATGCCTTGGTCGATTTGCCGGCGGCGAACGCGTCGAGCTCGCGCAGCCAGATTTTGCGCAACAGAATGATGCCGACATCGGAGCGGCCGAGATATTCGTGCTCGCGATCCGCGATCACGCCCTGGCCGAGCTGCGCGACATCGTCCTGAATGCCGACGATATCGGGATGATCTTTCAGCTCTTCGATATGGATCTCGCCGCGCCGCACCGCCGCGCCGAGCTCCGCGACCGGGCGGTGATCGCGCGGCTTTTTCGCCTGCCGCTCGCGAAAGCGCTCGGCCGCCGCGCCGGTGAGGTGATGGAGATGGATGTTGAAACTGTTGTGGCAGAGATCATCGATCGGCACCCGCCAGGCGACCATGTCGCTCCAATCGCCTGTGGGACCGGTCGGCGATGATTTGATATGGATCATGCTCGGCATGCCGAATTGCGTCACGCGCATGCCGCCGCCTGGCCGCTGCGCCTTGAGCGCCAAGCCCCAATCCGTCTCTTCGGCCGAGACCTGCGGCACGCCGATGAGCCCGCCTTCGGTGAAGGCCGAGGTGCGATGCGCGAAGGCGACATGCACCGGGTCGCATTGGTTTTCGAGATTGTTGAAAAAGTTGCAATCGCGGCGGTAGGACGAGGTCTCACGCACGCCCTCGGTTTCAAGATCGCGATAGCGCGGGAAGGGCGGCGCCTCGCCTTCGCCGAGATAGGCAAAGATCAGGCCGAGATATTCGCGTGTCGGATAAGAGCGGATCGCAACCGTGCTGCAAAAGCCCTCGCGCTCGGCCGGCGCTTCGATGCAGTGCCCGTCGGCCCCATATTTCCAGCCGTGATAGAAGCAGCGGAGCGCATCGCCTTCGACCCAACCGGTCGCGAGCAGTGTGCCGCGATGCGCGCAATAGGGCGCGAGCACCTGTGCGACACCGCTCTCGCCGCGATAAAGCGTGAACGCCTCGCTCATGACCTGGAGCGGCTTGGCGCGGCCGGCGGGGATATCTTCGGCGCGCGCGATCGGCTGCCAGAAGCTTCGCAGATAGCGCCCGCCGATCGTGCCCGGCCCGGTATGGATGATCTTGCCGTAATCGGCTTGCGGCTTTTGCTGCATAGGCTCCTCCTTCGTCCCTGTCATCTTATCGCGCCAACGTGCAGACGCTATTTCGCCTTTGCCGCGGCGAGGAGCTGGCGATACTGATCAAGGATCGCCTGGCCATTGGGAACACCCGCAACGTAAGCGGCGTTGATCGGCTCGAGCTTCTCGCGCCAAGCCGCTTTGCGCTCGGACGTCTGCTCGGCCAAGACCTGACCGCTCGCATTCTTCACCTCGCCCCGCACCCGCGCTACATCGCTGTCGAAATAAGCGCCGAAGCTGCGCGAGATCGCCTCGCCGGAATTCTCCTGGATCACTTTTTTCGCCGCTACCGGCAGCGCATCGAATTTCTTCTTCGCCATGAAAATCATGGTGGTCGAGGTGCCGAATTGAGTCTCGAGGTGATAGCGCGTCACCTCGCCGAGGCGGAACGGCTCGAAGGCCGACCACGACGCGACCGCGCCATCGGCAGTGCCGCGCTGGAGCGCCTCATAGATTTCGGGGCCGGGGATCGAGAGCGGCGCGCCGCCGAGCGCCGTCACCACCTGGCTTTGGACCCGGCCGAGGGCGATGAGCTTCAGCCCTTTGAGATCGTCGATCGTAGCGACCGGACGCGAAAGATGGATACCCGATTGCGGGAAAGCGATCAGCACCAAAGGCACGATGTCGGCGTATTCGGGACCGAGCGCGCCCGACTGGTAAAGGCGCCAGAACGCGGTCGAGGCCGTCTCGCAATCGTCCGAGACGAAGGGCAGCCCGGCGATCGCCGAGCGTACGAACTTGCCGCCGATCGCGCCTTGCAGCGCCCAGCTCACCTGGATCACGTCGTCCATGACTCGGCTATAGGCGTTGTCGAAATTGGCGAGGGCGAAGCCATCGCGCACGTCGAGCTGGACCACATCCTTGCCCGCGGCATTGATACGCTCGGCAAAAGGATGAAACACCGCCGCGGCGGCCCGCGAATCAGGCGCCGCCAGCGTCGTGAAGATCAGCTTCACCGGCTCGGCGCTCGCCGATGCGATGCCGAGCGTCATCACCAGCAAAAAGCCGCTGACGATACGAATCAATCTCATCGCTTCCTCTCTCACATCGGGCCGGTGCCGGTTCTTCTCGCATAGCGCAGATAGACGACCACGAGCGGCAGAAGCAGCGCCATCATGACGAGATTGGCTGCCGCGGCAGCATCGAAGCTGCCACTATACCAGAGGCTCCAAACCGCCACGGAATAGGTGATGTTGCCGGCCGAGAAGAGGATCATCGGGATGGTCAGCTCGCGGAAGGTAAGGAGCGCGATCCAGAGCCAACCGAACAGCAAAGCGGGCAAGAGCAGCGGAACGATGACGCGCCTGAGCGTGCCGATGAGCGAGGCGCCGGCGATGTAAGCCGCTTCCTCGAGCTCGATATGAATCTGGATGAGCGCGCTGTTGGTGATGCGGCTGCCAAAGCTCAGCATCACGATCGCCATCACGATCACGATAAGGAGCAGCGAGCCCGAGAGGTCGAAGGCGCCGCCGGACAGCGCCAGGGCGAAGACCAGTGCGACGAAGGCGAAGATCGTGCTCGGCACGGCATGCGGCAGGAACGCGACGAAATCGAACGCGACGCGCAGACTGCTGCGCGTGCGCAGCACCACCCAGGAGAAGATGAGGCTCATCGCCAAAGCGAGAAGCGGGACGCTCACCATCAGGAGGGCCGTGTTGGTCAGCCCCCGCAGCAGGAGCGGCCAATTGAGATGCGTGTAGTTGCTGAACGACAGCGCCGAGAGCGCTTTGACGGAGAAGGGCTGGAAATAAGGGAGGAGCGAGGCCCAGATCATCATCACCAGGGGCAAGAGCTTGGCGATGATGAAATAGATGGCGATGAAGCCCGAGGCGAGGAAGCGCCAGCGCCCGAGCGCCACCAGCCGCGGCCGATACGCTTTGCCGGAGACGATCTGATAGCGGCGCGATTGCAGGAGGACGCGGCTGTACCACCAGCTCAGGAGCAGCGCGACCACGACCATGAAGCTCGCGAAAGCGGAGATGAGGCCGTAGCGCGGCTCGCCGTTCAGCGGGTTCGACATGACGTAGAGATAGGTGCTGAAGGTGTAGATGCGGTTGCTCATGCCGATGACGAGCGGCACGTCGAAAGCGCCGATCGCTATGGTGAAGACATAGAGTCCGGAAGCGAGCAGTCCCGGCCAGGCGAGCGGCAGCAGCACGCGCCTGAGGCTCGCGCCGAAGCGCGCGCCGCTCATCTGCGCGGCTTCTTCGAGATGCGCGTCCATGGTCCGGAGGCTTGCCGCGGTCAGCACGAAGACGACCGAGGCGAGGCCGAGTCCCTGAACGAGACCCATGCCCCAAAGGTTGATGATGCTGAACGGTGCGTCGGCGAGGCCGAAGATGCCGCGCAGCCAGAGATTGAGCATGCCGATGCGCGGATGGAGCACGAAGAGCCAGCCCATCGCCGAGAAGAAGCTCGGAATGAAGATGCCGAGCGTCATCAGCGCGTAGATCGCGGATTTCCCCGGCAGGTCGGAGCGCTCCGTGAGCCAGGCGATCGGCACGCCGAAGAGGAAGGCGATGACCAGCGTCCAGAGCGCGAAGCCGAGGCTGTTGAGCAGGGCGCGATAGGCGAAGGGGTCGGAATAGAGTTCGACGTAATGCTGAAGGGTCAGTCCCGGGCCGAGGAGCGTCGCGCGGAAGCTGATCCAGAACGTTCCGATGAGCAGCGCGATGATGATCAGCGCCGGCAGCAATGCCAGGACGATCATGCAATCGCCGAGATCGATGCGAGGAAGGAGGCGCGCGCCGCGGGTCGTCTCCGGCTGCTGCGCCAAAGCGCCGCTCGTCAACCCGCGATCCCTCCCGTTAAGCGATCAAATTTAAGTGGATTGTAACGGAAATCGCCGCATGTTTGGAACGCGGGATCGCACAAGCCTCTTTTTACCGGCCGCCCAGTTGACGTAGAATCATCCCCGTTCACTTGCTCGCCCGAGGAAGGAAACAGCGCCATGCCCGCAAGCAAACCGAAATACGCGCCGCCCGAATCCGGTGCGTCGTTCGATACGATCTTCGCCTTCAATCGCAATGCCTTCGAGGCATGGGCGCGCAACATGTCGAAGCTGTCGCAGGAAATGGGGCAGTTCATGCAATCGCGCCTTAAGGAAGAGGCGGCGATGTGGGAGAAGCTCGCCGGCTGCCGCGACGCATCCGAGTTGCTGCAGTGCCAGAGCGAATTCGCCGCGAAGACCGGCAGCGACTATACCGAGGCGGCGCAGAAGCTGTCGCGCCTCATGCTCGATTTCGCCAATGCCAGCCTCAAGCCCAGTCGCGCGCCAGAGACTGATTGATAAGCGGACGACTGACCGCGCCCGCTGGCGCGGCGCTTAGCTCAATGCCTTGAGCGGCGGATTATCGAGATAGTCCTTGACGATATTCCGTGCATATTGGCGCAACACGCGCTTGTCGTCGGGATCGCCGTTGACGGCCGAGAGCGGCACGATGCGGTCGTTGCCGTAAGTCGGAGTCGGTGTCCCGTTGAAATCGTAAAGGAAGGGCAGCTTGTCGCCGCGCTGCGTCGCCTCGATGCCACGGCGCAGAAGCCGCCTGAACAGCGCGACGCCGGTATCGCCGACACCCAGATTCTCCTTGCTGTGCGGCGTGATCCCGCCCTGGCTCGTCATCGCGTCGTAATCGCCCGGCACGCGCTGGCGTTCCTCGTAAGGGCGATTTGGACTTTGGCCGAAATTGTTGAACTGGCTGGCGACGCGTTTCTCGCGGGTCTCGTCGTCACGCAGATGGAAGAAGGTGAAGTTGATGCAGTTCTCGTCATCGACCGGCGTCGTCCAGAGCGTCAGCCAGGGCGGCGCCGAGACTTTGCGCTGGCGGCCGCTCTCGAACACGGTCGTGATGCTGTGGATGTTGGGCATCAGCGCATCGGTCGAGCGCGCCCAGATATTCTCGCCGACGCGGCGCACCGCGACGTAGATGCAGCCGACCGGCGTCTCCGCCCATTCAATCTCGGGAATAACGCCGAAGCCGTCGCCGAAGGGATTGGGCTGGCCCGGCAGCACGTGCAAGGTCGCCGTATGCACCGGGTCCATCACATTCTCTTTGAGCTGCAGCCAATTGCAGGTCCAGGGCAGGCGGTCGCCCGCGGCCATGCGGATGCCGGGCACGTTGAAGCGGTCGTAATTGGGGAAAGGCGGCTTCTGCTCGATCGGCCCCATATAGACGAAGACCATGCCGCAGAAGACATGCGTCGGATAAGCCGGCTGCGCGACCTGGCGCTGCAGCACATCGAGCGGCTCGCCCGGCGCTTCGAGGATCGTGCCGTCGATGTCGTAGAGCCGGCCGTGATAGCAGCAACGGATTCCGCGCTGCTCGATCTGTCCGAATTCGAGCGACGTGTTGCGATGGCAGCAATGCGGATGCATGCAGCCATAGCGCCCGCTCTTGTCGCGGAAGAGGACGAGATCCTCGCCGAGCACGCGCTGCACGAAGGGCAGGTCCTTGATCTCGTGCTCCCAGGCGGCGGCCTGCCAGAAGCGGCGTTGATATTCGCCGCCCGGCGTCCCTGGACCGACTTGGGTCAGGAACAGATCGGGCTTGCCGGTCGTGGTGTGGCGATAGCCGGAAAAGCCGAGCTTGCTGCTGCCGCCGCTGCTGTCCATGATGAACTCCTCCCGTCTGGCGACCGGCATTAACCATGGTTACCGGTCATCCCGCGCCGGCTCAGTTTGTGCCGAGGGCGCGGTGCGGCGCAAGCGCAGACGGCAGCGCAGCCCTGATTTGACCCTTGCGCAGGGAAAAAGCCGAAGCGGGCGGCTATAGTACGGGCGGTAGCTATAATTCTGGCAAAACGAAGTAGCGTTTAGCGCGTTATGGCGCTACTTCATGGGCTTGCCAGTGTTGGACCTTCGAGAGGGACCTCGGTGATCATTAATATTGGTCTAGTTTCCGATTTGCACATCGATACGATCGTGGAAGCGCCGTCCCCCGATATTTATCTCGGGCCCCGGCGGCGCCGTGACCCCGGTCCGCCGACCACGGCAGCGCTGTCGAAGGCGCTCCGCGAATGGGAAGCCGGCGCCGAAGCGGCCAATTCGAGCGGCGGGACGCCCTAAACCGCCTTAGGCGGCGCTCTCCTCCTGATACTGTTTGCCAGCTAATTGCCGCCGGTCGGGCCGGACGTATCACCGCTGGGCCCCAAGGTCTGCGGATAGCCGCTGCGCGGTGCCGGGTAAGGCTGCGCCGGCCCGCCATAAGGATAGGCCGGGGCCGGATAGGTGGAGGGCGGCGGATAGCCATAACGCGGTGGTGCGTAGTTGTAGTTATAGCGATAGCCGTAGCCGTAGCCGTAGCCGTAGCCGTAGCCATACGGGTAGTAAACGCACCCACCCAAGAGCAGGCAAAGTGCGGTAAGCCCAGCAACTCGGTACATGGTTCTCTCCAAATCCTGTCGCGTGAACACCCAAGTGGCGTGCGAGTTGCGGGCGTTAGCGACGGATTAAACTTTCTCAGGCAAAGCTTCTCGCCCAGAAAAGCGAACCGAGCCATGCGAAGGACGCTCAGCTTTCGACGACGCATCAGCCCTATCGCCGAACCCGGTCGCGGTGTCGCCGCCGCGTCGTTCGGATTGATCCTCCTCATCATGTTTTTCGACGCGCTGGGGTCGCTCGTTACGCTCCGCTATGACAGCGGCGAGGCCCGCGCGATCGCGGCGGTTTCTGTCGGCAATCCGCCTTACGCAGAAGGATCCCGTCCGTAGAGGGCGTTGAGCTTCTTTTTGCGTTGCAGCTCGGCATGGATTTCGGCCGAGCGCATGGCGAAAGCTGCAGCGGCAATCGTGAACGCGCCGAGCAGCGCCAATCCGGCGAGATCCGCGACCGCCCCGCCGCTGAGGACCGAGCCTAAGATATAGCCGTAGACCGCAACCGCGGAGATGCATAGCCCGGCGCGAAGCCCGAGCAGGCGGCGTGCGGCGATGAGCAATTCGTCTATGAGAGATTCCATTATTCCCCCGAGGCGACGAGTGTCGCGCATCGGGAATGTGGCCGCAATTAGGCAAATGGCCGCAGAAATTGCCAAGCACGCGCCACTCATTGGGGACTGGCCGGAACTCTCGCAATGAATCCTCGTTCATTTGGCAAAGCACGAGGAGTACGAAATGCTTTATTGGGCTTTGGTCTTCTTCATCATCGCGATCATCGCGGGATTCTTCGGCTTTTTCGGCGTCGCGGGCGCGGCCGCCGGCATCGCGAAAATCCTGTTCTTCGTCTTCGTCGTCCTTCTCATCCTCAGCCTGCTCTTCGGCGGCTGGCGACGAGGACCTACGATCTAGCTTTCGACGAGCTTAGCTTGAACAGGGCCGGCCGGCGCTCAGCGCTGGTCGGCCAGCTTCGCGTAGCGCAGGTCGATCAGTGTTGCCGCATCGACATGGAATTTCTGTAAGCCTCTCGCCTCGTACCAGTCGAGCATGCGTTGAAGATCGGCGACGCCGATCCGCGCTTCGGGATCGGCATAAGTGATGCCGCGGCGCACGACCTCTTCCGGCTGGCCGAGGCCTTTCGCCACCAAAGCGATCATCTCCGGTGCGTTGGCTTGATCGGCGCGGTTGCCTTGCGCATCGAGGAAAGCCGCATCCCAAGCCTGCGCGCCCTGGCGGAACGCGGCGAGGAAGCGATGTACCGTTTCCGGGCGCTCATTGGCGAATTTGGTCGAGGTCACCGTGCCGCTGGTATCAGCGCCATGGACCTCCTCGTCGAGCCAGCCGATCTGCTTGGCGCCGCCGCGATTGACGATGGCATAGAGATTGGCGGAGCTCATGACCGCCGCATCGACCTGATTGCCGGTCAGCGCGGAGGCGACGTTGGAGTTCGATTGCAGCCCCATTACGCGCACGGATTTGAAATCGATCCTGTATTTCTCGAGCACGAGGGCCAGCGAAAATTCGAGCGGCGAGCCCGGCTGGGTGATGCCGACCGAATGGCCGCCAAGTGCCTTTACCGAGGTGAGACCCGCCGCGTAGGCCTGGTTCGAAGCGACGAAGCCGAGGCCGTGGAAGCCCTTCCGCTCGACGGTGTCGCCGCCGATGATCCTGAGCGTGCCCTGGTGGCCGAGGACGAAGAACGGCTCGGAGAGGCCGGTCGTGCCGAAATCGGCGTCGCCGCTGGCGATAGCAAGGGCGATTGGCTGCGATGATTCGAAGGGCATGAGCTTGGTATCGAGCCCCTGCGCCGCGAAGAAGCCCTTAGCCTCGGCGACCACAATCGGCACGCTCGCCAGCGAGGTACCGACAAAACCAATGCGCACGGGATCGCCGGCATAAGCGCT
Source organism: Allostellaceae bacterium (assembly GCA_035606035.1). Lineage (GTDB taxonomy): Bacteria > Pseudomonadota > Alphaproteobacteria > ATCC43930 > CGMCC-115725 > CAIKMD01. The sequence continues at coordinate 4,071 of DATNGE010000186.1, read as the reverse complement.
CGTCGCGCCGAACGCGAGGGCGAGCAGCAGCGCTGAAAGCTTAGAGGGAAGCGCGCGAGACATCTATTCCGCCGCCGATTTCTCCGAGAACCAGCGATACATCAGGGGATCGACCCTGCCGCCGTTCTTCTTCATTTCGGCGAGCCATTCCGGGTGGATGCGCGGATCCTGATCCTCATACTCGATCTGATCGCCGCCCCGCTTGATGCTCTTCGCCGTCGCGCCCAAATCGTCGCCGTCGCCGCCGGTGCGCCGCGACGCCGCCGTCAGCGGGTAGCGGATGCCGCCGACACCGGTCGCGAGATACCGCGCCGGGCGATCGCAGGTGTTGAAATGCTGATGGATCTGGCGCTCCGCCGGCGGATAGACGATGCCATGGCGCCAATCGATGCGGCGGTAATCCTTATCCCCTTCGAACCAGGCGAGCGAATAGCCGGTGCCGACTAGGAACATCACATGCGTGCCGGCGCTATGGCGATGCGCCTTCTTGTACGTGCCCGCCGGCATTTCCGAGATATGCGCGTGCATCGAGCTGTCGGCGAGGACGAGCTTGATATTGGCGCCGCCGGCGCCGCGCGCCTCGTAGGATTGCAGCTCGAGATGCTCGAGATCGGGAACGAAATTCGTTTCCCAAACATGGCTGCCCTGGCGCACCAGCATGAGATCGCCCTGGCCGTTGTAATACTCGTCCTTGCCGATGCGGTCCTTGAACGGCGCGTCGGTGTTGAATATGAAATCCTCGTTGTGAAAGATGTTCATGATCAGCGGCAGGTTGACGGTCGAGACCATCAGCGCGCGCTTCTGGCCGCTGCCGTTGAAATGGCGGTGCTTGGCATTGAGCGGGATCGCGAAGAGGCTGCGCGGTCCCCATTCGAAGCTGCGCTTGGCGCCGTCGGGAAATTCGAGCTGCGTGCTCCCGCTCCCGTCGAGGACATAGGTGACTTCCTCATAGAGATGCTTGATGGGAATCGAGGCCGCGCCGGGCGGCAGCTCGTAGAGGAACATGCTGGCGAAATCGCCGCGGCCTTTGAGATGACACGCGGCGCCCTTCATCCCGAAGCGCGGCCACGGCTTGGTCTCGACCGCGAAAAGATCGAGCGCGTAATCCTCGGCGATCGGAACGCCTTCGCCGTTGATCCAATTGCCGTATGAATCGACGCGTAAGCGCGGCTTCGTCGCCTGGTCGGTCATGGCATTCCTCCCGATCACTCGCGAAGCTCCATTATATATTGCAATCGAGTGCGATGCTCTAGGAGCGTCGGCGTAGGAGCTTAAGCGAGCGCGAGGTGCGCCGCGACATTCTTTTCGACGTGACCTGTCTGGATAAAATTGAGCGGCGAAGCGTTGCGCTCCAATGCATGGCTATTTCAGACCGAGGCGCGTCGCCGCTTCCTTCACCGGTCCCAGCTCGGCGTAAGGCGCGACGGTGAGCTGCGTCTTCAAGAAGCCGAGCTGATAGGCGGTGTCGGTGTTGGTCTGCAGCGCTTTGAGATCGGGCAACCCGTTCGGATCGCGGTAGTAGTCGCCTTTCGGCGTGAAGAGCGCGCCGAGCTGCGCCTTCGGCTGCTTAGTGAAATCGGCGACGATCGCGACAGCCTCGTCGTGGTGGGCCGGGTCCGAGAACCAGCGGATCGCGCGCACCAGGTCCTCGAGATAATCGGTGAGTGCGGCGCGGTTCTTCTCGATGAAGCCCTGGCGCGCGACCAGCATGCCGAGCTGCGTCGGTCCCATCGAATCCCGCTGATTGAAGAGCGTGCGCCCCAATTCCTGCATCGCGGGATCGAGCGAGAAAGGCGGGATCGAAGTGATGAGATCGGCCTTCTTCTCCGCCAGCATCGCCTTCATTGCCGGGAAGGATGCCTCGACGATACTGACGTCCTTCTTGGGATCGAGCCCGTGCTTGCCGAGCATGACGCGCATCGCCATGTCCCCCGAGCTGCCGATGCCGTTGGTCGCGAGCACCTTGCCTTTCAAATCCTCGACTTTTTTGATCGGTCCGTCGCGCAGGACGACATATTGATTGATGTCGTAATTGGCGACGCCGTCCTGAAAAGAATCGGCGATCACGCGCAAATCGCTCATCCCGCCGTTCTCGATGCCGAGCGCGAAGGTCGAATAGGCGAGGGAAGCGATATCGAGCTCATTGGCGCCGAGCGCGGCGAGCTGCTGCGGCGCGCCGGCGAAATGGATGAAATCGGCGGCGTAGCTTTTGCTGTTGTGTGGGGCGAGCTCGGCTTTCGCGATCATCAGTGGGCCGATATTCGCCGGCACCACCGCCCAGCCGATGCGGATTTTCGCCGGCTCGGCCGGGCTCTGCGATACCCAACCCGCGAGCAGCGCAACCGCGAGGAGAATCGCGCGTATTAGACCAACTCGCGTCAAGCGGCATTTTCCCCATCGAGAGGTTTCGGAGCTTATAGCGCGCAGCTTTGATTTTGGTCTACGCTCGGCGCTAGAGAATCAGTCGTTAAAAAAAAGCCGCGTCTTCGACGACGCGCAAAGCGGGGCTCGATGGTTTCGGCAGATATGGTGTTGCGGGGCGGCAAGGTGCTGACCGTGGACAAGGATTTTTCAATTGCGCAAGCAATCGCGGTGCAAGGCGAGCATATCCTCGCCGTCGGCAGCGACAGCGATGTCGCATCGCTCATCGGTCCCAACACGCGGGTGATCGAACTCGAGGGCCGCACCGTCGTTCCCGGGCTCCATGACAGCCACATCCATACGATGGGGGGCGCGACGGACGAGCTCGCGGTCTCGCTCGCCGAGGCGCGCTCGATGAAAGATGTGCAGGCGGCTTTCGCCAAACGCGCAGCGGAGACGCCGAACGGCGAGTGGATCCTTGGTGGCAGCGGCTGGCATGAAAGCCAGCTCGCCGAGGGCCGATTGCCTGTGCGGCAAGAGCTCGATGCCGTGACGCCGAACAATCCCGTTTTTTTGCGGCGCGGCGGCCATGTCGCCGTCGCCAACGGCGCCGCGCTGAAAATCGCCGGCATCACGAAAGACACGCCCGATCCGAAAGGCGGCGTCATCGTGCGCGATAAGGCGAGCGGCGAGCCGACAGGCGCGCTGATCGAGCGCTCGGCGTTCAGCCTCGTCGCCAAGCACGTGCCGGCGCCGACACGCGCCGGTCGCATCAAGGGTCTGAAGCTCTTCATTGCCAAGCTCAACAGCAAGGGCGTGACCGCCACGCTCGAGCCCGGACTCTCCCTCGACGAGATCGCCGCCTATATGGAGCTCTGGCGCTCGGGCGCGATGACGACGCGCGTGCGCTTGTTGCAGCGCGTGAGCGGCCAGGAAGACGTCGCCGCGCTCTCCTCGGTGCTGGCGCCGAATTTCGGCGACGATTATCTGCGCATCGGCGGATTTAAATTCCTCAGCGACGGCGGCATCGAGGCCGCCTATATGAGCGAGCGCTATCGCGTCGTCGAAGGCGAGCAGAACGATCCCGATTTCGTCGGCAAGCTCATCCTGCCGGCGGGCGGCCTCGAGGAACTCAAGCAGATGTTCCTGACCGCGGCGGAGCGGCGCTGGCAGGTGCAGGTCCACGCCGTCGGCGATGCGACGATCACCGCCATCGTCGATCTCATGGAAGAGGTGAACGAGAAATATAAGCTGCACGAGCTGCGCTGGACGATCATGCATATCTTCCTGCCAACAGAGGCCGCGCTCGAGAAGATCAAGCGGCTCGGGCTTTATGTCACGGTGCAGGATCATCCGGTGAAGCTCGGCCATAACATGACGCGCTATTGGGGTGAGGAGCGCGCCGCGCGCTCGATCCCGGTCAAGAGCATCCTTCAGAAGAACATCCCCGCCGGCGGCGGCACCGACGCGCCGGTGGTCGATTGGAATCCCTTCGAATCGATGTGGTGGATGACGACGCGCAAAGTGTACGCGCAGGGCACGACGCGCGTCCTCGGGGTCGAAGAAGCGGTGACGCGGCCGGAAGCGCTGCGGCTCTACACCATGGGCAGTGCCGCTAACGCTTTCATGGAAGATCGCATCGGCTCGCTCGAGCCGCGCAAATACGCCGATCTCGCCGTGCTGTCCGATGATTTCCTGACCGTTCCGGAC
>DATNGE010000185.1:0-6845 GCA_035606035.1 Allostellaceae bacterium | reverse complement strand
AAGGCGGCGCCGCGAGATGGAAGCCGACGAAGGTGAAGATCGTGCTGATCGTGAAGAGCACGCAGAAACCGACGCCGTACGTCGCGACCAGCCGGCTGTCGCGAAAATGGCCGAGCATCTCCTCGATCGAGCTTCCAATCGAGGACGAGCGTCGGAAGACGCGTTCTCTGGGCATGATGAGCAACGTGGCGACGGCAAAGCATAGGGTCAGCAACGCCATGCCGAGGAACGCGTCGCGCCAGCCGAAATGATCGGTGAGCAAGGCGCTCAAGAAGCGCGACAGGAAACCGCCGCCGACGCTCGCTGCGGTGTAGATGCCGGTGACGGCGGTCGCTTGGCCGGGCGGCGCCTCGTCCGCGATATAGGCGACGCTCGTCGCGAAGATCGGCGGCACAAAGAGGCCTTGGACGAAGCGCCAGAAGATGATGGCGCCGAGTGTGGTCGAGAACGCCACCATCACCGTCGGCACGAAGAGGCCGAACATCGCCGCGACGATGACGCGCTTGCGCCCCAGGACATCGGCCACGACGCCGGTCCAGGGCGCGACCAGCACGATGCCGAGCGGCGGCATGCTGACCGTGAAGCTGACCGCCAGCGCCGACGCGTGCAGCTCCTCGGCGAGGAACGGCAGCAGCGCCTGCGTCGCCCACAGATCGAGGAAGCCGCAAAGGCCGCAGAGAATGACCGCAATGCGCAACCGGTCGAGCATGGCGGCGAGAGTATCGGGGCGAAGGCGGCTTTGTTAGAGTCACGCCGCGTCCCTTTTATCGTCACCCCCGCGAAAACGGGGGTCCAGAGCAACAACGGGGCGCCTCCTGGATTCCCGCTTTCGCGGGAATGACGGAAAAAGGATCAAACGTATCGTCGCCATCAGGAGGTAAACCGCGATGCCCTTCGTTCTGCCGACGACCGATCTCGCCGCCGCTGCTTTGCGCCCCGAGCCGCTCGAGCGCCTCACTGGGCTGATCGAGCAGCACATCGCCGAGGAGCGCTATCCCGGCGCGCAGATCGCGATCGCGCGTCACGGCAAGCTCGCCTTCGCGCGCGAATTCGGCCTCGCCCGCATCGGCACGAACATGGCGATGCGCGCGGACACGCCCTGCCGGCTCTATTCCAACACCAAGGTGATCACCGCCGCCGCGATCTGGCTTCTCGTCGAGGACGGCCTGCTCAGTTTCAATGATCGCGTCGCCGAGCACATCCCGGAATTCGCGGCGCATGGCAAAGGCGCGATCACCGTGCTCCAAGTGCTGACGCATCAAGCGGGTTTCCCCAACGCGCGGGTGATGCCGCCTGAGAGCTGGGAGGATCATCAGCTCTTGAAGCGCCTCGTCTGCGACTATACGCTCGAATGGACGCCGGGCTCGCGTCTCCATTACCACAGCTACTCCGCGCATTGGGTCTTGGCGCTGATCATCGAGGCGCTGACCAAGACGGATTTCCGCGCCTTCATCCGCCGCCGCCTGATCGAGCCCTTGGGCCTCGGCGAGGAGATGTATGTCGGCATGGAGGAGAAGGACCAAGCGCGCGCCGCGGAGATGTACGATCCCGCCCCGAGCGGCAAAGGCTCGAGCCTGATCGAGGCCGAGAATACAGTGGCTTTCCGCAAGGCCGGCGTGCCTTCGGGCGGCGGCTTCGCCTCGGCGCGCGCCATGGCGGCGTTCTATCAGATGCTGCTCGCCGGCGGCGAACTCAACGGCAAGCGCATCCTCTCGCCGCGCATGATCCAATATGTGACGCGCAACTTCACCGGCGAGCGCGGCGATGACGGCATGGGCGGCATCGCGATGCATCGCGGCCTGGGGCCGCATAGCCGCGGCGTCAGCGAAGTGATCCGCGGTCTCGGCTCGCTCGCGCATCCCGGCACCTTCGGCCATGGCGGCGTCGGCAGCTCCTATTGCTGGGCCGATCCCGATTCAGGGGTGAGCTTCGCCTATATCTCCAACACCAAGATCCCCGATCCCTGGCATTCGCGCCGCCTCGAGCTCATCGCCAACTGCGCCCACGCGGCGATCCTGTAGACAGCGCCAATAAAATTAACGTCATTGCGAGGAGCGGAGCGACGAAGCAATCCAGGGCGGCACCCGGGTGCATCCTGGATTGCTTCGCTTCGCTCGCAATGACGATGCTTGGTCAGCCGGTTTGTATCTGCCCCTCCTACGCGGCGGCGTCGCGGTGGAACGCGTCGTCCGGCGCGGCGCCGCGCCCGAAGGCGATGCCCCGCCGCTCGCCGCCGAAAGAGATCACGACGATGATCAGCGCCGCGACGCTGATCGCGACGATCGCAAGCGCGAAGCCGTAGTTGTTGCCGTCGGCGACAGCGAGCTTGGCTTGCAGCGGCGCGAGCAATGAGATGACGAGATTGCCGAGTTGATAGGTGAAGCCCGGGAAGGTGCCGCGGATGTCGTCGGGCGAGAGCTCGTTCAAATGCACCGGCACGATGCCCCAGGCGCCCTGCACCATGAACTGCATCAGGAAGGCGCCGAAAGCGAGGCCGACGATGCCCGGCGAATAGGCCCAGATCCAGGCGATCGGCAGCGCGCCGATCGCCGCCAGCGTGATCGCCGTTTTCCGTCCGATGCGCTCGGACCACGCGCCGAAAAGAATACCGCCCGCGATCGCGCCGAGATTCGCGATGATAACGAGCGTGCTGACTTGCGCCGTCGAGAAGCCGTGCTGGATTTTGAGGAAGGTCGGATAGAGGTCCTGCGTGCCGTGGCTGAAGGCATTGAAGCACGCCATCAGCACGATGACATAGAAGAACAGCCAGCGCTGCTCCTTGATCGAACGCCACATCGCGCCGCTGGTATGCTTCTGCTCGCGCCACACCGGCGATTCCTCGACGCCGCGGCGGATATAAAGAACGAGCAGCGCCGGGATCACGCCGACCGCGAACATGCCGCGCCAGCCCGCCCAGGGAAAGACGACCCAATAGACGATCGCCGCGAAGAGATAACCGACGGCATAGCCTTCCTGCAGCAGGCCGGAGACGATGCCGCGGCTTTTCGCCGGGATGCTTTCCATCGCGAGCGACGAGCCGATGCCCCATTCGCCGCCCATCGCGATGCCGAAGAGGGCGCGCAGCACGAGCAGCACGGCAAGGCTCGGCGCGAACGCCGAGGCGAGCTCGAAGAACGAGAAGAGGAGGACGTCGATCATCATCGTCGGACGCCGGCCGTAGCGGTCGGCGAGCCAACCGAAGATCAGCGCGCCCACCGGGCGCATCGCCAAGGTCAAGGTGATGGCGTAGGCGATATCGGCGATTTCGGTGTGGAAATCACTCGCGATGGCATTAACGACGAAAACCAGGATGAAGAAATCGAAGGCGTCGAGCGTCCAGCCGAGGAAACTCGCCGTCACCACCCGCCGCTGCGCGCCATTCAATTGCCGGAGCTCGTCGAAAAGCTGCATCGCGCCGTCTCCATTCCCCGCTGCTACAACACGGGGGCGCGGCTTCGTATCCCGGCGCTAGCGCATGCGCGCGCGGCGCGGCGTTGAGACGGCGCTAAGCGCGGACTAGACTGCGGCGCGAAAATAAAGTTGAGGCGTGTTTCATGTTCGTCGATATCTACACCCACATCCTGCCGCCGAAGGTCGCAAGCGCCCTCGAGGCGATGGGCTCCAATCTCGGCATCGCCATGCGCATGAAAGCGGTGCGCAACGTCTGGGATTTCGACTCGCGATTCCGGGCGATGGACGAGGTGAAGGAGTATCGCCAGATCATCTCGCTGCCCAATCCGCCGCTCGAGGCCTTTACGACGCCAAGCCAGGCGATCGAGCTCGCGAAAGTCGCGAATGACGGCTTGGCCGAGCTTTGCCGCAAGCATCCCGACCGGTTCCCGGCTTTCGTCGCCGCTCTGCCGATGCATGAGGTCGAGCCGTCGCTCGCCGAGGCGAAGCGCGCGATCGATCAGCTCGGCGCCAAAGGCATCCAGCTTTTCACCAATGTGAACGGCAAGCCGATCGACGCCCAGGAATACGAGCCGCTCTTCGCCCTCGCTGCAGGGTACGACCTGCCGATCTGGCTGCATCCAACGCGCACCTCGGATTTCCCCGACTACACGACCGAGAAATTCTCGCGCTACGAGATGTGGTGGTGCTTCGGCTGGCCCTACGAGACCTCGGTCGCGATGACGCGGCTCGTCCTCACCGGACTGCTCGATCGCTATCCGAAAATCAAGATCATCACCCATCACGGCGGTGGCATGATCGCTTTCTTCGACAAGCGGATCGAGAATGGGCTCGCGAGCCTGGGCGGCCGCACCAAGGAAGAGGATTACAGCGGCGTGCTGAAATCGCTGAAGCGTCCGTTTATGGATTACTTCCACGATTTCTACGCCGACACCGCGCTCTTCGGCGATTCGCTGGGCCTCGATTGCGCGCTGAAATTCTTTGGCACTGATAAGATGGTCTTCGCGTCGGACTCGCCCTTCGGCCCGATCAAGCTCCATACGGACGCGATCGATACGCGCGATTTCGAGCGCGCGACCTACGACACGATCACGCGGCGCAATGCCGAGAAACTCCTGAAGATGAGCTTCGCATGAGCAACACACCTTTCGTTCTCGTTCATGGCGCCTGGCAAGGCAATTGGGTCTGGGAACGCGTCGCCGAAGCGCTGCGCGCGCAAGGCCACCGCGTCTACACGCCCTCGCTCACCGGCCTCGGCGAGCGCGCGCATCTCGCCAGCCGTGAGGTCGATCTCAACACGCATATCGCCGACGTGCTCGGCGTCATCGAGCATCACGAGCTCGAAAATATCGTGCTCTGCGGCCATTCCTATGGCGGCATGGTGGTCGGCGGCGCGGCCGATCGCGCTGTGGCGAAGATCGCCTCGCTCGTCTATCTCGATGCGTTCGTGCCCGAAGCCGGCAAGTCGCTGTGGGATTTCTTGCCGCCCGAGGGCGCCGCAACGCAGAAGAACAGCGCCAAGGATGGCTGGCGCATCCCGCGCATCTCGGCCGCCGAATTCCGCGTCGTCGGCAGCGACGACATCGCCCGGCTCGATCGGCGCGCCGTCGATCAGCCGGCGGCGACGATGGACCAGAAATCGACGGTCACCGGCGCGTGGAGAAACATCCCGCATCTCGTTTATATCCGCGCCGCGGGACAGCCGCGTCCGACCTTCGCGCAATTCGCCGAGGCGGCGAAGCGCGATCCGAAATGGCAATATTTCGAAGTGCCCTGCGGCCATAATGTGATGCTCGATCTGCCCGAGGCGCTGACCGGCATTCTGCTCGGCTGCGCCGCGCGCGCGAGCCAAGGAAAGAAATGACCGGCGAGAGCTATCGCTCGGCTGGCGTTGACATCGATGCCGGCGAAGCCCTGGTCGAGGCGATCAAGCCGCTCGCCAAAGCGACGGCGCGGCCGGGCTGCGATGCCGGGCTCGGCGGCTTCGCCGCGCTATTCGATCTGAAAGCCGCGGGCTTCAAGGACCCGATCCTCCTCTCGACCACCGACGGCGTCGGCACCAAGCTGAAGATCGCGATTGCCGCTGAGCGCCAAGCGACGATCGGTCAGGATCTCGTCGCGATGTGCGTCAACGATCTCGTCGTGCAGGGCGCCGAGCCGCTCTTCTTCCTCGACTATTTCGCGACCGGCAAGCTCGAGGTCGGACAAGCGAAGGTGATCATCGCCGGCATCGCGCGCGCCTGCCAGGAGGTCGGCTGCGCCCTCGTCGGCGGCGAGACGGCGGAGATGCCCGGCATGTATGCGGCGGGCGATTACGACCTCGCCGGCTTCGCGGTCGGCGCCGTCGAGCGCGGGCAAGCGCTCGACGGCAGCAAGGTCGCGGCAGGCGACATCGTCTTCGGCCTCGCCTCGAGCGGCCTTCATTCCAACGGCTTTTCGCTCGTGCGCCGCGTCATCGAGCGCGGCGGCTTCGATTACGCCAAGCCCGCGCCTTTCGCGCCCGATAAGACGCTCGCCGAAGCGCTGCTCGTGCCGACGCGGCTATACGTCAACGCCTGCCGCGCGGCGCTCAAAGCGGGCGCGCATGCTTTTGCGCATATCACCGGCGGCGGCCTCATTGACAACATCCCGCGCGTGCTGCCCGATCACCTCGCCGCCGAAATCGACGCGACGCGCTGGGAATTGCCGCCGGTGTTCCGCTGGCTCGCCGAAGCCGCGAAGATCGAGCGCCACGAGATGGCGCGCACCTTCAATTGCGGCATCGGCATGGTCGCGATCGTCGCGCCCCAGGACGCCGGCGCCGCACGCGCGGCGATGGAACAAGCCGGCGAGCGCGTCATCGAGATCGGCCGCATCGTCATGCGCCCGGCCGGCAATGACGGCACGATCCTCAAGGGAACGGAGCGCGCGTGGCCCGGCTGAGATGCGCGGTGCTGATCTCGGGCCGCGGCACCAACCTCGAAGCCCTTATCCGCGCCTGCGCCCAGAAAGATTTTCCGGCCGAGATCGCGCTCGTCATCAGCAACCGCGCCGATGCCGGCGGTCTCGCGCATGCGGCGCGGGCAAAGATCGCCAACGCCGTCATCCCGCATCGCGATTATCCGAGCCGCGAGGCTTTCGAGGCGGCGCTAACCAAGACCCTCGAAGCCGCCGGCATCCAGCTCATCTGCCTCGCCGGCTTCATGCGGCTCTTGACCGCGGGCTTCGTCGATCATTGGCGCGACCGGATCATCAATATCCATCCCTCGCTGCTGCCCGCCTTCCCCGTCCTCGACACGCATGCGCGCGCCCTGGCCGAAGGCGTGCGCTTTGCGGGCTGCACCGTGCATTTCGTGCGCGCCGAGATGGACCACGGGCCGATCATCGTGCAGGCGGCCGTGCCGGTGTTGCCGGGCGACGACGAGGCGAGCCTCGCCGCGCGCGTCCTCACCGCC
>DATNGE010000184.1:0-39681 GCA_035606035.1 Allostellaceae bacterium | reverse complement strand
AATTCGCCGCCGCGGGTGAGGCCTTCGGCGTCGATGCCGTGGCCGAGGCCGGGGCGCAGCATTCCCTGGACGGCAACGCCGGCGGCCTGCAGCGCGGTGAGCGCCTGCGGATGCGATGCCGGCTCGACGACCTGATCGGCGTCGCCATGGATGAGCAGCATCTTCGGTTTCGATTTCATCTCGACCGCGAGCGCTTCGGCGGCGAAGAGCCGGCCCGAATAGGCGACGACGCCGGCGACCGGCTTGGCGCGGCGGAGACTCACATACATCGACATCATCGCGCCTTGCGAGAATCCGACCAGCGCCAGCTTGCTCTCATCGATGCCGCGCTCGGCGAGGGCTTCGGTGATGAACTGATCGAGGATGGTCGCCGCTTTCTTGACGTCCGCCAGCACCTCCTCGCGCGTGCGGCCCTGGAAACCGAACCATTGCCGGCCGAAAGGCGCGGCTTCGCAGGGGAAAGGCGCATGCGGCGAGAGGAATTCGGCGTGCGGCAATAGCGGCCGCCATTCGGGGGCGAGGCCGATGAGATCGTTGCCGTCGGCGCCGAAGCCGTGCAGCAGCAGGACCAGCTGCTGCGGCTTGCCGTGTTGCGGGAGGAGTCGCGGTCCATCGAGGATAGGCATGGCTGAGGGATAGACGATGGCGCCGGCTTTGTTAAGAGCCCGCCTTGGCATGGCCTTGCGCCTATGCCACGCTGGCTGCAAAGAAAGACTTCGAGGATACCCATGGCACATGTTTCTCGCGCCGCGGTGCGCGGCGTCGATTTGGCGAGCGCGGAAAAGATCATCGACCATGCGCTGAAGACGGCGCGGCAGAAGAAGCTGCGGCCGATGACGCTCGGCGTGCTCGATGCCGGCGGCGATCTCGTCGCCTTCAAGCGCGAGGACGGCACCGGCATCTGCCGCTTCGATGTCGTGATGGGGAAGGCTTTCGGCTCGCTCGTCATGAACCGGCCGAGCCGCGCGATCGGCCAGATCGCGGAGCGCGCGCCGGCTTTCATCCAATCGCTGACGGCCGCGACGCAGGGCCGTCTCATTCCGACGCCGGGCGGCGTGCTGATCAAGAACAGCCAAGGCGAGATCATCGGCGCCGTCGGCTCGTCGGGCGACGATGCCGATGAGGACGAGGCGATCGCCATCGCGGCGGTGCGCGACGCCGGCTTCATCCCCGAACCCGCCGAGCCGACAGGTGCGAAATGAGCCAGCGCTACGACATCGATGTCGAAGAAGTCGAATTCCTGCGCCATGGCGGTACCGCCTATATGGCGCGCATCCACAAGCCGCGTGGCCCAGGGCCATTTCCGGCGGTGATCGAGGCGCATGGCGGCGCCTGGTGCGAAGGCAATCGCGCCAATAACGATCCGATCAACCGCGAAGTCGCGAAAGGCGGCGTCGTCGTCGCCGCGATCGATTTCCGCAATCCGCCGGTTGCGACCTATCCTGGCTCGGTCGCCGATGTGAATTACGGCGTGCGCTGGCTGAAGGCGAACGCGGCGCGCTTCAACACGCGGCCCGAGCTCGTCGGCAGCATGGGCACGTCGAGCGGCGGACATCTCGTCGTGCTCAACGGCATGAAGCCCGAGGATCCGCGCTATGCCGCCGTGAAGCTGCCGGGCGGTGAGCAATTCGATGCGCGCGTGCCCTATGTCGTGAGCTTCTGGCCGGTGATCTGCCCCCTGGGCCGCTATTTGGATCGGAAGGCGAAGCCTGCGGGCGAGCGCGCCTATCAAACCCGCGGTGGCGCGGTGGCGCAGCAGGAGCGCTATTGGCTCACCGAGGACGCGATGGGCGAGGGCAGTCCGCTGCTCGTGTTGGAGCGTGGCGACAAGGTCGTGTTCCCGCACATCCTCTACATCCAGAACCCGGCCGACGAGCTTCATCCGCGGCATCTGATGGAAGGCTTCATCAACGCCTACCGCGCCAAGGGCGGCAAGCTCGAGACGCATTTCTTTGCGGGCGTGAAATACGACCAGCCGCGCAGCGAGCCGCAAAGCGAGAACGCGAAGGCTGCGGTCGCTGCGGCGACCGCCTTCATCCACCGCGAAACGGGTGTGTGAGGCCCTCCCCTTAACCCGTCACCCCCGCGAAAGCGGGGGTCCAGGGCTACAGCGGGGTCCAGGGCTACAGCGTGCTGTCTCCTGGATTGGCGCTTTCGCGGGAATGAAGATTCATCAATAAGGCAAAATGATCGTCACACGTTTCGCGCCGAGCCCGACCGGCTATTTGCATCTCGGTCACGCCTACTCGGCGCTCTATGCCTGGCAGGCAGCACGCGAGAACGTCGGAAAGTTCCTGCTTCGCATCGAGGATATCGATACGACGCGCTGCAAACCCGAATTCACCGACGCGATCCTCGAGGATCTCGCTTGGCTCGGTCTCGATTGGGATGGCGCGGTGCGCAAACAATCGGAGCATTTCGCGGATTACAGGGCGGCGCTCGACAAGCTCGATGCTGCCGGCGTGATCTATCCCTGCTTCTGCACGCGGGCAGAGATCGCTGCCGAGATCGCGCGTGCGGGCGGTGCGCCGCAGGGGGACGAAGGGCCGCGCTATCCTGGGATTTGTCGCAAACTCACGACAGAAGAGCGGCTGAGCCGCATTGCTGCGGGCGCCGATTTTGCGCTGCGGTTGGATGTCGCTAAAGCGAGCGCCGTCGCCGGGCCGCTCGCATGGGACGAGGATGAACACGGCGTCGTCAAGGCCGAGCCGGAACGGCTCGGCGATGTCGTGCTGGCGCGCAAAGATGTGCCGACGAGCTATCATCTTGCGGTGACAGTCGATGATGCGCTGCAGGGCGTGACCCTCGTCACACGCGGCGCTGATCTTTTCACCGCGACGCATATCCATCGCCTGCTGCAGGCGCTGCTCGACCTGCCGACGCCGCATTATCGTCATCACAAGCTGCTCACCGACGCGCAAGGTAAGCGCTTTGCGAAACGCGACAAGGCGCTTACCTTGCGGTCACTGCGCGAAGCGGGCCGCACGCCGGTCGAGTTGCGGTTGCTGTTGCAAGATTAGGGAGGAAGGAAATGGAATTTCCGCCGGGCAAGGCTTACGCGAAGGGTTTGAGGGCGGTCGGCTATCACGACCTCAACGGCAAGCCCGGCTTCAAGATGGCGATCTACAAGAAAGCCGAGCGCTGGTATCTCTATTCGCCCGGGCTGTGGGATTCGGGCTTCCATATTCTCGACATCACCGACCCGACCAACCCCAAGCATCTCCGCTGGGTGGCGGGTCATCCCAACACCTGGACCTTGCAAGTGCAGATCGCTGAGGGTCGCATGATCACCTCGGCCGAGCGCATCTCGCCCGGCTGGGGCGACACGCCGGGCGCGCCTTTCGATGAAGGTTTTCACATCTGGGATCTCGCCGATCCGGAAAATCCCGAGCATCTCGGCCAGTGGAAGACCGGCGGCAGCGGCACGCATCGCAATTATTTCGACGGCGGCCGCTATGTTTTCGCGACCGGCCTGCCCGAAGGCTATGAAGGCCAGATCCTGCAGATCGTCGATATCGACGATCCAACCCATCCGGTCGAGGTCTCGCGCTGGTGGCGCAAAGGCCAGTGGAAGGCGGGCGGCGAGACCGGGGCGCCGCAATCGACCATGCTGCATGGCGGCGCCTATCGCCGCGGCGAGCGTGCTTATCTGCCTTACGGCGGCGGCGGCTTCGTCATTCTCGATATTTCGAACGTGAAGAAGCCCGAGCTGGTCGGCGATCTGCCATTCTCGCCGCCCTTCCAAAGCTTCATCGCGGTGCACACGGCGCAGCCGCTGATCCAGCGCGAGCTCGTTATCTGCAATTCCGAGGCGATCGCCGAGAATTGCAACGAGCCTCTAGGCTATGCCGGTCTCGTCGACATCAAGGATCCGGCGAAGCCGCGGCTCTGCTCGCTCTTCCCGCTGCCGCGCCCGCCCGAGGACGCACCCTATAAGAATTTCTGTGAGAAGGGCGGCCGCTTTGGCCCGCACAATCAGCATCAACATCAATATCAGGACGTGCTGCTGCACGACGAGGATCTTTGCTTCCTGACCTATTTCAACGCCGGTCTGCGCGTCTTCGACATCTCCGACGACAAGCTCGTCAAAGAGATCGCCTATTTCGTGCCGCCCGACCCGCTCGAGCGGCGCGGCGTGCTGCCGAAATCGAAGCTCGTCTGCCAGAGCGAGGACGTGCTGGTCGACAAGCGCGGCTTCATCTACGTCACCGACAAGAATCACGGGATTTATGTGCTGCGGTTGGATCGGTAAGGCTCCGCACCAAACCATTCGTCATTCCCGCGAAAGCGGGAATCCAGGAGCAACGCCGCGGGGCATCGCTGGACCCCCGCTTTCGCGGGGGTGACGGAAGCTGGGTTAAGACCGGAACGCCGGCGCGACCTCTTCCATGAAGCGCGCCATCTCGTCTTTCACCTGGGTGTGCGGCTTGAGGCCGACGTTGAAATAGAGGATCACCTCGTTGAAACCGATCGCTTCCATTTTTTTCAGCGAATCGGTGATTTGCTGCGCGCTGCCCAACAGCACGGCGCGCTCGGTGACTTCTTGCGGCTCCATGGCAAGCATCTTCGCCTTGAAGTCGTAATAATATTGGTAGCTATCGGGCGCGCTCTCGCGCGGGCCCATGTGAATGGCGCCGCCGCATTCGCGCCAGTAGCGGATCTGGCGATGAAGTGCCTGCGCCTTTTCTTCCGGCGTATCGGCAAAATGGATGAAATAGCTCGACACCATGCGTCCCGGTTTGTTGCCGTGCTTGACGCAGGCCTCGCGATACATGTCGGCGACCGATTGCAAGGTTCCCAAGGTGATCGCCGCTGCGAATGGCGCGATCACGAGGCCGCAGCCGAAGCGTCCTGCAAGGTCGACCGTCGGGCGCGAGAAGGCGGCGATGTGCATCGGGATCGGCCGCTGCACCGGCTGTGGCGTGATCGCGACATTGTCGAAGGAATAGTATTTGCCTTTGTGCGAGATCGGCCCGGAAGCCGACCAGAGCCGCTGCACCACTTCGAGTCCTTCGGTAAACGCGGTGACGTTGTCGTCGAAGGGCGCATCGAAAGGAACGTACTCGTTGCGGTCGTAGCCGCGGCCGGTCGCGAAATCGACGCGGCCGTCGCTCAAGAGATCGAGCGTCGCCCATTGCTCGGCGACGCGGATCGGATGGTGGATCGGCAGCACCGTCACCGCCGGCGCGAGGCGCAGCTTCTTGGTATGCGCGGCGATGTAGGAGAGCGCGAGATCGGGGCAGGAGAGCACGCCGAGCGAATTGAAATGATGCTCGCCGATCCAGGCGGAATGCAGGCCGAGGGTCTCGGCATAGATCGCCTCGTCGACAACGTCGCGAATGCATTCATTCGCGCTGCGCTTGTTGTCGAGATAGTGATTGTCAGTCAGGGAAAAATAGCCGAAATCCATGACGCCCGATCCTCCCGCACTTTTTTACCAGCAATTCACCCATTCTAGACCGTCATTGCGAGCGAAGCGAAGCAATCCAGGGATACACCTCGATGCGGCCGTGCATTGCTTCGGCCTTCGGCCTCGCAAAGACGATGAAGATATCGACGCTCAATCGAACGGGCGGTGGATTCCCGTGGTCAGGGCGAGATAATCAGGGTGGTCGGGCGAAATGATTCCGTGGCGCAGCCCGAAATCGATCAGCACGAGGTTGACGTTGAATTTGAAAGCATCGCCCTCTCCGGCGAGGGCTATGGCCTCGCGCGCGTCGCGCAGATCGAAGCCGACCAGCTCGTCATCGCCGATCTGGGGCACGAAATCCCTGGGGCAGTTGAGGTCGTAGCAGAAGAGCACGTCGTCGCGCAGGCCGTGCTTCACTTCCATGCGGTAAGAGACCGCGCCGACCGGCACCGAGCGCTTGGCGATCGGCTCGGGAATGCTCGCCTCTTCGCCGCATTCTTTGATGAGGGTCTCGAAAAGCCCATGCGGATAGCCGATGCCGCCGGCGACGAGATTGTCGAGCTTGCCGGGCGCGACCGCCTTTTTCGGCGAGCGGCGGCCGATCCACAATTGCAGCGCGTCGCCGTCGCGCCGGAAACCGTTCAGATGCACCCCATAGGCTTTAACGCCGAAGAACGGCACCGCGCCGCGATCGATTTTGAAATGCGCCGCCGCGCCCCAGCGCGGCGCGACCGCGAAGCATTCATGGCGCCATTTGGAGACGACGCCGTCGTTCACCAATTGCTCGGTCACGTCGTCGATGATCTTGCTGAGCTCGTCGAAATTGCCCTCGGCGAGGAAGCGCATCTCATCGTCCTTCAGCGCGAAGAGCTTGGGGAACCGGCGCAGCGTTTCGGCGTTGTTTCTGCGGATAAGCCCAAGCCGATCCGCCCCATGCCAGAAGGGCAGGAAGCGATCGGCGCGGAAGTCGTTACAGAGCTCGATGTGTCGCAGCAGGCTCATTAGGGCGTTCTTATCGCTTCGGCTCGATCGGCCGACATCAGCATAGTGCAAAACGCAGCAGGAGGGTTCCATGAAACGAACCATCAGCTTTTTGTCTATCGCCGCGATTTCGGTGCTGGGGGCGTGCTCGGACCGCGTGCCGACTCCAGGCTACGCGCAAAGCCGCGCGATCGCTCAGGACATCGAGGCGACCCATGTCGTCGGGCCGACCACGACCTCGCCTGGCTTCACTCAGAAGGTGCCGAGTCCGGCGCTGACGCCGTGGCGGGCCGAGGAAACCAACGATTTGGGTAGGCAGCAGACCAGCCAGCTGCCGCGGTAGCCGCGGCGCACGCGAGGAAGCTTCAGCGCGCCTCGAGCTCGGTGTCCCAGTAGAGAAAGTCGCGCCAGCTTTGATGCAGATAATTGGGCGGGAAAGCGCGGCCATTGTCGCGCAGCATCTGTGTCGTCGGCTGGATCGGCCGGTGCAGCGGGAACATGTCGGCCTCTTCGGGGAGCTGGCTTCCCTTCGTCAGGTTGCAGCTCGAGCAGGCGGTGACGACATTTTCCCAAGTCGTCCAGCCGCCGCGCGAGCGCGGCACCAGATGATCGAAGGTCAGGTCGTGAGTCGGGAAATTCTCGCCGCAATACTGACAGACGAACCGGTCGCGCAAGAAGACGTTGAACCGGGTGAAGGCCGGGCGGCGCGCCATCGCGATATAGGATTTGAGCGAGACGACGCTGGGCAGCCGCATCTCGAAGGACGGACTGCGGACGACCCGGTCGTAATGCGAAACGATGCGGACGCGATCGAGGCAGACCGCTTTAACGACTTCCTGCCAAGGCCAGACCGACAGGGGGAAATAGCTCAGCGGCCGGAAATCGGCGTTTAGCACGAGCGCCGGGCAATTATCGAGCGCTAGCGACAAACCAACACCTCATCGCTGCCTACCCCCTAGCACCTCCGTAAGTAGCACGGTGAGCATGACAAATCCATGGCAATGCGCGACCGACACTAGCCCTAGCGGGTGGGTACCGGTTTCTCGCCCCTGTAATCGTAGAAGCCGCGGCCGCTCTTGCGGCCGAGCCAGCCGGCTTCGACGTATTTCACGAGCAGCGGGCAAGGCCGGTATTTCGAATCGGCAAGCCCCTCATAGAGCACCTGCATTACCGAAAGGCAGGTATCGAGGCCGATGAAGTCGGCGAGCGCCAGCGGCCCCATCGGGTGATTGGCGCCCAGATGCATGGCGGTGTCGATCGCATCGACCGAGCCGACGCCTTCATGCAGCGTATAGACCGCCTCGTTGATCATCGGCAGCAGGATGCGGTTGACGATGAAGGCCGGGAAATCCTCGGCCGCGACGGGCGTCTTGCCGAGCCTTACGGAAAGCTCGCGGACCGTGGCGAAAGTCGGCTCGTCGGTCGCGATGCCGCGGATCAGTTCGACGAGCGTCATCACCGGCACCGGGTTCATGAAATGCATGCCGATGAAATGCTCGGGCCGATCGGTGGTCGCGGCGAGTCGCGTGATCGAAATCGAGGAGGTGTTGGTGGCGATGATCGCGTCGGCCTTCAGATTGGGGACGAGCTTCTTGAAGATGTCGCGCTTGATGTCCTCGCGCTCGGTCGCCGCCTCGATGACGAAATCGCACTGGTTGAAGAGCTTGTAGTCGGTGCCGATATTGATGCGCTTCAGCGCCGCCGATTTGTCGTCCTCGCTGACGCGGCCGCGCGCCACCTGGCGGCCCATATTGGTGTCGATCGAGGTGATCGACTTCTTCAGCACCGTCTCGTTGATATCCGCGATCTTCACATCGTAGCCGGCGAGCGCGCAGACATGCGCGATGCCGCTGCCCATCTGTCCGGCGCCGATGACTCCGACCGAGCGGATCGAATTGAGCGACGGGGTTGCCATGCGAAGTGCCTTTTCTGGTTGCTAGGCTTGGATCAGCGATTCACGAGCTTCTTGGCGAGCTCGGCGTCGAGTGCGGGGACGAGCTGGAAGAGATCGCCGACGAGACCGTAATCGGCGATCTGGAAGATGGGCGCTTCTTCGTCCTTGTTGATGGCGACGATGACCTTCGAATCCTTCATGCCCGCCAGATGCTGGATCGCGCCGGAGATGCCGACCGCGATATAGAGATCCGGGGCAACGATCTTGCCGGTCTGGCCGACCTGATAATCGTTAGGCACGAAGCCCGAATCGACGGCCGCGCGCGAGGCGCCGACCGCGGCACCAAGCTTGTCGGCGACGCTTTCGAGGATCTTGAAATTATCGCCCGACTGCATGCCGCGGCCGCCGGAGATGATGATCCGCGCTGCGGTCAGCTCCGGGCGCGCGAGCTGTGCGATCTCGGCGCCGACGAAATGCGCGTTGCCCGAGGCTTCGGGCGCGGCGGCCATCTCGATCGGTGCGGCGTTGGCGCCAGGCTTGGCCTGCGCGAAAGCCGTGCCGCGCACGGTGATGATCTTGATCGCGTCTTTCGATTGCACCTTCGCGATCGCATTGCCGGCGTAGATCGGCCGCTCAAAGGTGTCGGGCGCAGTGACGGCGGAGATATCCGAGATCTGCGCGACATCGAGCAGCGCCGCGACACGGGGCATGAAATTCTTGCCGAAGGTCGTCGCCGGCCCGAGCACGTGGGTGTAATTCTTGGCGAGCGCAAGGACGAGCGCGGCCAAGTCTTCCGCTGTCGCATGCTCCAGTGCCGGCGCTTCCGCGAGCAGCACCTTGGTGACGCCCGCGAGCTTCGCCGCTTCCTCGGCGACGGCCCGGCAATGGGCGCCGACAACGAGCAGGTCAATCGCGCCACCGATGGCGGTGGCGGCGCTCACGACATGGCCGGTCGCGCCTTTGAGGCTCTTATTGTCGTGCTCGGCGATCACGAGATTCGCCATCAGATGACTTGCGCCTCGTGCATCAGCTTGTCGACCAGCTCCTCGACCGAGCCGAGCTTCTTGCCGCCCTGGCGCTTTTGCGGCTCGCTGACCTGTAGAATCGTTAGGCGCGGCGCGATATCGACGCCGAGCGCTTCCGGCGTCGTCTGCTCGATCGGCTTCTTCTTTGCCTTCATGATGTTGGGGAGCGAGGCGTAGCGCGGTTCGTTGAGCCTCAGATCGGTGGTCATTACCGCCGGCAGTTTCACCTCGATGGTCTCGAGCCCGCCATCGACCTCGCGCGTGATCTTCGCGCTCTCAGCCTCGAGCTGCAGCTTCGAGGCGAAGGTCCCTTGTGGCCAGTTGAGCAAGGCGGCCAGCATCTGGCCGGTCTGGTTGCAATCATCGTCGATCGCCTGCTTGCCGAGGATGACGAGAGACGGCGCTTCCTTGGCGATGATGGCTTTGAGGAGCTTGGCGACCGCGAGCGGCTCGAGCGTCTGGTCGCTCAAAACGTGAATGCCGCGATCGGCACCCATGGCGAGAGCCGTGCGGATCGTCTCCTGGCATTGCGTCGGTCCCATGGAGACGGCGACGATGTCGCTGACTTTGCCCGCTTCTTTGAGCCGGATCGCCTCTTCGACGGCGATCTCGTCGAAGGGGTTCATCGACATCTTGACGTTGGCGGTCTCGACGCCCGTCTTGTCCGCTTTCACCCGGATTTTGACGTTGTAATCGATAACCCGTTTGACGGCGACGAGCACTTTCATCGGGATCGGGGCAGTCGGTGATGTGAGAGTAGAACGCGCAAAGTGCGCGAATGTTGCACCCGCACAACGCGAAGGCAAGCCTTTCCTCGGCAAAGCCCTTTCCTGACGCCGCACCGCACCATCAAAGGGGATAAGGCGGTTCTCCGCCCGCCGGACGAGACTTCGCCACGCCAGCGCGAAAAAGCTTGCACATTGGATTTACGTGTGTAATATGAATTTATGAACGTAAGAACGAAACCCGCACCGCGCTCCTATCACAGCTCGCTCCGCGATGCGCAGGCGGCGCAGACCCGTGAGCGGCTGTTGCTTGCCGCAAAGCAATTCCTCGAGACCGAAGATCTCGAGAAGCTGACCTTGCGCAAACTGGCCGAGCTCGCCGATGTTTCGGCGCCGACGGTCTACGCGCATTTTCCAACCATGGAGGCGCTGCACCAGGCCTTCTTCTTCTGGCTGAAGCCGCATATCGGCACCGATAATCTCGCAGTGCCCGGCTTGTCCGATTTCGTCGACATGCCGCATCGCGTGTTTTCCCATTACCAGCGCCAGGGACGGTTGTTGCGCAATCTTCTGAGCACGCCGTCATGGGACAGGCTGCGCGCCGACGATTGGCAGGCGAAAGAAGAAGGCTGGACGGCACCGATCAGCGCGGCGCTGCCCGATCTTACGCCGGCGCAAGCCCGCCGCGCCGCCATCGCCCTCTCTGCCTTCTCCACCGGCAATGTGTGGCGTTGGCTGATCGATATCACTGGCTGCTCCGAAGCCGAAGCCGAGCAGATCGCCGAATGGGCGACTGCCGCGCTGGTCGCCGCGCTGCAGCGCGATGCTAGCGGCCTCGCGAGCGCCGATCCCGGAACCCCGCGCAAGACGACGTCTCGTAAGAAAGGTACAGAGAAATGATTCACCATGTCTCCATTCCCGCCCGCAATCCGCGCCTGGTCGCTGAAGCTTTGCGCGAGCTTCTCAACGGGCGCATCTATCCGTTCCCGCCGCATTGGTGCCGCGATGCCTATCAAGTCGTCAGCGGCGATGCGCACGGCACCGTGCTCGAAGTCTATCCCGAGGGCTATTGGCTCGAGCCGATCGACAGCATTTTCAAGAAGGCCGAGCCGGCGCCGTTCCATCCCTTCCACATGCTCGTGTCGCTTCCCGTCGAAGGCGCGGAGATCGAGCGCGTCGCGAGGCGGGAGGGTTGGAAGAACGACTTCATCGCGGTCGGTACCCCGGGCGTGAAGCCGGCATTTCATTGCTACCGCATGTGGATCGAGAATCGCGTGCTGTTCGAATTCGTGCCGCAATCGATGATCCACGAATACGAAAGCTATATGCAGTTCAACCGGCTCGATGAGATGCGGCCGAAGGAAGTCGCCGCGGCCTAGCGTGGGGCGGTCGCGGAGGACGAGGGCCGGCGCTTGCGCCGGCCCTTTGCTTATTCAGCGATTGGCGCCGGGAACCCAGAGAACGTCGCCCGCCTCGCGATTGGCGATGCGGCCGAGGACGAAGAGATGATCCGAAAGCCGGTTGAGATATTTGACCGCATCGGGGTTGAGGGTCTCGGTCTCGGCGAGCGCGGTGACCAGCCGCTCGGCCCGGCGCGTGACGGTCCGCGCGACATGGAGCTGCGCCGCGAGCGGCGTGCCGCCCGGCAGGATGAAGCTGTCGAGCGGCTTCAGATCGGCATTCATCGTGTCGATCTCGCGCTCGAGCCGTTCGGTCTGGCTCGAAAGGATGCGCAGCGCGCCTTCGCTCTTCCGGCCCGTCTCGGGCGTGCAGAGATCCGCGCCGAGATCGAACAGGTCGTTCTGGATGCGCGCCAGCATCTCCAGCACCGCGCCTGTGGCATGGAGCCGCGCGACGCCGATCACGGCATTGGCTTCGTCGACCGTGCCGTAAGCCTCGACGCGCAGCGCGTGTTTCTTGACGCGGCTGCCGTCGCCGAGCGAGGTCTCGCCCTTGTCGCCGCCCTTCGTGTAGATGCGCGTCAGCTGGACCATGGCGGCCTCAATGGCGATGGAAGAGCAGCATGAAGATGACGAACAGCAACAGCGCCGCGCCTTGCATCCAGACGCGCAGCTGCATCAGCTTGTTCGAGCGCTGCGGATTGCCGCCCTTTGCCATGTTGATGACGCCGAACAGCAGCACGCCGACGGTCGCGAGCATCGCGAGCACGACAAGAATCGGCAGAACAGCTTCCATCGACCTTATATAGCGCGCCCATGCCGGCGCGCACAGCCGACGGGCGCCGCCACGATTGACGCGCCGCGGGCCGCGCCTCAGACTGAGGCAAAACCCGCGCCGGAGGCCCGCCCCCATGCAACCCCGCTACGATCGCGCCGTCGAGGATCTCGGCAATATCGTCAAGCTCGAGCACGTCAATGTCCGCATCACCGATCAGCGGCTCTCGACGCTGTTTTACGTCGCCGGCTTGGGCTTCACCCGCGATCCGTTCATCATGGTCAGCACCAACAATATGTGGATCAACATGGGCACGAGCCAGTTCCACCTGCCGACCGGCGGGCCGGACGTGCTGCGCGGGGTCGCGGGGGTGGTCGTGCCGGATCGTAAGGCGCTGCTCGACCGTCTCGCCAAGGTGAAGGGCGAGCTCAACGGCACCAAATTCAGCTACGCCGAGAAGAACGACTACGTCGAGGCGACCTGTCCCTGGGGCAATCGGTTCCGCATCCACGAGCCGGACGAGAAGCTGTTCGGCCCGATCGTGCTCGGGCTGCCTTATCTGCGCTTCGACGTGCCGCAAGGCGCCACCCCCGGCATCGCGCGCTTCTATCGCGAGATCCTCGGCACGCAGGCGCATGCGGGCGAAGACGGCGAGGGCCGGAAGGCCTGGGTGCAGGTCGGGCCGAAGCAGCATTTGATCTTCCTCGAGACCGATAAGCCGCTGCCGGAATACGACCAGCATCATATCCAGATTTACATCGGCGATTTCGCCGGACCCTATAAGAAGCTCGGCGAACTTGGCCTCTTAAGCGTCGATACGCTGGAGCATGAATACCGCTTCACCGACATCGTCGATCTCGACACGAAGAAGGTGCTGTTCCAGGTCGAGCACGAGGTGCGCAGCATGCGCCACCCGCTGTTCGGCCGGCCGCTGATCAATCGCAATCCGGAGCAGACCAACACCGATTACCATCCCGGCCGTGACGGCATGGCCCATAGCATGGGCTGGGCGTAAACGCGGCGCCGGGCCGCAGTCAAAAGAGACGAACGGGGGAACGATGAAGACCTTGTTGATCGCTGCGGGGCTGCTGGCCGCTGCGGTACAGACTGCGAGCGCGGATCCGACCGTTTTGCGCTTCGTGCCGGGCCAGAATCCGGGAACCTTCTCTTACGACAGCTTCTTCGTGCCGTGGGCAAAGAAGGTCACTGACGATTCGCACGGCGCTCTCAGCATCGACCTGCGCGGCGGCATGTCGATCGCGAACATCACCAACATGTATGACCGGGTGATGGGCGATGTCGTCCAGATCGGCTTCGTGCTCTACAACTACGTCCAGGGCAAATTTCCCTATTCCGAGGTCGCGGCGCTGCCGAATACGGCGCCCGATGCGGAGCAGGGCTCGGCGGCGCTGTGGCGCCTTTATAAGAGCGGCGTGCTCAATGCGGAGTACGATCAGGCGAAGCCGCTCTTCGTGCTCGCCTTGCCGCAGTCCCTCGTTCATCTGCGGGCAGCGCCGAAATCGCTGAAGGATCTGACCGGCCAAAGGATCGTCGCGCCGACGCAGATGACGGCGCTCACCACCAAATACATGGGCGCGCAGCCGATCACGCTGTCCTCGCCGGAAGCCTACGAGGCGATCAACCGCGGCACCGCGGACGGTACGATCCTTTCCTGGAACGTCTATTTCTCCTTCAAGATCGGCGAGGTCACGCATTACCATATCGATCAGTCGATGGGCACCGCCGCCGCCATGGTGTTCATGAAAAGATCGGTCTATGACGGCCTCTCGCCCGAGGCAAAGAAGGCAATCGACGAGAATTCCGGTGAAGCGGTGAGCCGCGCCTTCGGCAAGAATTGGGACGACGACAACAACCACAACCGCGAGCTGGCGAAGCAAGATCCGAAGCAGACCGTCGTGACGCTCGATCCGGCGATGAAGGCGGCTTGGGGCGAGAAGCTCAGCGGCGCCATCGCGGAATGGTCGCAGTCACGGCCCGGCATCGACAAGATCCTGGCGCAGTACCGCCAGCTCCTCGCCGACGTCGCCGCGGGGAAGTGACGAATTATTTCGTAGAGATTATTCGTCCTCCCGGCCAAGCGAAGCGCGAGCCGGGATCCAGGGCCATAGCGCATGCTCGCTGGATTCCCGCTTTCGCGGGAATGACGTTTGCTCGTTGGGTGCTGTTAGCGCTGTGACGTCAGATCGACGCGCACGCAATCGATGCGGCCTTGCAGAACGCAATCCTCGAGCTTCGATCGCGCGGCAAGCTGCTCGGTGACATAGAGGCCGATCCAGATCAGGAACAGCGCGACCGCCAGCCCGGCGAGACTATTGGTGAAGCGGCGATCATCCTCTTCGCGTTCGCGCTGAAGGTCGATCTCGCGGCGGAGCTGGTGGGCATCCATATCCCGATAGTCTCACGTTTTCATTGCAGAAGCGAGACCGTAAGGGACGTAAGCGGGGCAAATTGCGCTAAAGCCCTCCCCAAAATGCTCGATTGGCAGGGGGTCTTAGCCCGTCCCGCTTACGGTTTCGGCAGGAAGGCCTCGGTGTAAAGCTTCGTCACGTCCGGTTCTTTATCGAGGATGCCGAGCTCGACGATCGCGCGGGGCATGGTCTTCATCGCCGCCGAATCGAAATGCCCGTCGGTCGATTGCTTGAGCATGAGCTGGTCGTAGATCGCGCCGACCGTCTCGGGCTTGAGATTGAGCACCGGCACGAGCAGCTTCACCGTCTCCGCTTTGTGGCCGCGCGCCCAGGCGACGTTCTCGAACCAGGCCTTCAGGAAACGCCGTACGTGATCGGGATGCTGCTGGATGAGGATATTGGTCGCGTAGATCGCCGTATTCATGAAAGGCGGCACGACATCGGCGAAATTGACGATCGCGCGCGCCTCATGCTGCTCGGCCATTTCGATCGCGGTGCCGACATCGCCCGCCCAGGCATCGACCTGGTGGGTCTTGAGCGCCGCCATCGAGGCCGGCTGCGAGCCGGTCGCGACCAAGGTCATGCCATCGGCGCCCCAGCCTTCGTGCTTCGACAGCTCGATCGTCAGCCAGGACGGATAGCCGCGGATATTCGAGACCGCGACCTTCTTGCCCTTGAGATCGGCGACCTGCTTGATCGGCCCATCCCAGCTCACCACCATCACGGTCTCGGACGGTCGGTTCGACAGCGCGGCAACCGTCATGGCCGGTAGGCCTTTCAGGATGAAGCCCATATCCTGGCCGGTGCTGAGGCCGATATCGATGTCGTTCGAGGTCAGCGCCTGCTGAACCCGTGCGGCCCCCGAGAAGGTGACCGGCGTGATCTCGAGGCCGTTGGCTTTGAAGACGCCGCTGCCGATGCCGACATCGAGCAAGCCAAACGGAAACGAGTTCTGGATCGCTTTGCCGACGCGGAGCTTGTCATCCGCCCGCGCGCTGCCGAGGACCAGCGGTAGGAGCAGCAGTGCAAGCGCGGCGGAACGCCACCGCCGCATCACGCCGCCCGCTTCATCAGACCGACGAAATACCCGGCCATTTCGCCGGTCTTCGGGTCCCAATCCTCGGCCGGGGTCAGGTCGCTGTCCTCGTCCTTGTCCCAGATCAGATGAAGCTCGGATTTCGGGATGAGACTGGCGGCGAGCTTGCCGGTTGCCATGCCATGGGTGCGGTCGTTGCCCGGGATGACTACGGTCGGCACCTTGATCGAGCGCATATCGGACTCGCTCGCGCCGATGATCGGCAAATTGACGCTCTCGTCGAAGGATTTCTTCCAGCGCGCCATCACGTCGATGAACCGCTTGGGATCGAGGCGCATCAGATACTCGCGGTTCGAGGGCTTAGCCTCGCAGCGTTCCTTGAAATGCTCGAGATCGCAGACCGCCTTCATGCCGCCGGCGCGCGCGGCGTCGATATATTGCTGGTAGTAATTGACCGCGAGCCGCTCGCAGGCGAAGCGCCCGCCGGTGATGCGCCACAGCAACAGGCCGCGGCAGGCGTCGGGGTGACGCAGCGCGAAGAGCACCGAGGTGCGGCAGCCCGAGGAGGAGCCGCCGATGAAAGCGGGCAGCCCATCGTTTTGGCGCAGCAGCTCGTAAAGATCATCGGCCCAGATCTCGTATTCGGATTCATCGCCGTCGATCACGACGTCGGAAAGGCCGCAATTGCGCCGGTCGTGCAGCAGCACGCGATAGCCTTTATCGGCGATCGCCTGCGCCAGCAGCCTGACGCCGCTGAGATCGCGCCGCCCGCCGGGCACCAGCGCGACCCATGGCCCGGACTTGCCGACGATCTCGTAATTGATGTTGACGCCGCGGACTTTCGCGAACGGCATGCTCTCTCTCCTCCGGTTAATGGGCTTCCATCGCGGCGCGCACCTGCGCGACGAGCTCGGGTGGCGTGGCGTAGATGTCTTTCATCAGCGCGTCGATCTGCGCGCCGCTATAGGGCACGATATCGAGCTGCTGCTGCTTAGCGTCGGCCAGAAAGGCCGGATCTTTGATGGTTGCATCGAAAGCCGCGCGCAGTGCCGTGACGCGATCCTGCGGCACGTTCGGCGGCGCGGTGAAAGGCCGCGCCATTGCGAGCTGCGATACGGCCGTACGCACCACCTGCTTCTCATTGGCAGTCTTCAAGAGATCGAGGATGAAGGGCGCCTTTATCTCGGGATTGGGCGCGATGCCGAATTGCACCAGCACGGTGATCAGATTCTTCTCGAGCCATTCCGGCTTGGTGCGCTTCATCCCGGCCCAATACCAGCCGACGAAAGCGGGTATCTCGCCGCGATCCATCGCGAGCGCGATCTCGGCCGAGCCGGCATAGCCGGGCACGGCGACAAAATGGGTGCCGAGCATGGTGTTGAGGATGTTGGCGTAGAGTCGCTCCGACACATCGCCGCCGCTCGAGCCGAATTTGATCTTCTTACCTTTCGCCTGATCGAGCGTCCTGACGCCAAAACTGTTCATCACGACCGCGATCGGCGTGAACTGATCGAGGCTGCCGATCCAGGAGAATTTCAGCGGATCGTAGAGCACGCCTTGCGCGTCTTTGCCGTAGAGCACGGGATCCATGATGATCGGCGCCTGCAGTATGCCGATCGCCGTGCCGTCTTTCGGCGCCTTGTTGTAGAGGAAATTCGCGAGGGTGCGGCCACCCGCGCCAGTCATGTTCGAGGCGACCGATTGTGGATGCCCGGGGAGGTGCTTGACGATGTATTGCGCCAAGAGGCGCCCATAGGCGTCGTAGCCCCCGCCCGGTCCCGAGGCGATATAGACCGTGAGTGTCCGGCCCTTATAGAAGTCTTCGACGGCATCGGCGCGCGCAGTGGCAGACCACAGCGCCAACACCCCGATCAGGGCCGCGCGGAAGACGCGACCAGCCCGCATCTACTTCCCTCCCCAAACCGCACGCGCTGTATCGACGATCAGCCGCAGCTTTTTCCATTGCAGCGCTTCGGCTTCGGCACTGCTGCGATTGACGCTCGTAGCAAAGCCGCAATGCGGGCAGAGCGCAAGCTGGTCGAGCGGCGCGTAGCGACCCGCCTCCTCGATGCGCCATTTGAGTTCGTCGACGGTCTCGAGCCGCGGATTGCGCGCGGCGACAATACCGAGCACGACGCCTTTGCCCTTCGGCAAGAGGCGCAGCGGCTCGAAATTGCCGGCGCGCGGATTATCGTATTCGAGCAGATAAGTGCCGATCGTCAGCTGGTTGAATAGCGCATCGGCGATTGGGTCGTAGCCGACATCGGCTTGCCAACTGGGATCCTGGCTGCGGCAGACATGGATCGCGATATGGAGATCGGCCGGCGCAGCGGCGACGGCGCGGTTGATCACGTCGACATAGACGCGGAGGAGATCCTGCCAATCATCGCCCCGATCCTTCAGCAATTGCCGCGCCCGCGGATCGCCGAGCTTCACCAGCGAGGTCTCGTCGATCTGCACATAGCGGCAGCCGGCGTCGTAAAGCGCACGCAGCTCCTGGTTATAGGCGGTGACGAGATCGGCCCAGAACTCGTCAAGGCGCGGATAGACTTTACGATCGATGTTGTCGCGCCCGGCGCGATAATGGATATAGGCGGGGCCGGGCAGGGTGATCTTCGGCGTCGCATGCGCGACAGATTTCAGGGCCGCAAAATCGCGTGCGTTGTCGTTGGCGCGCCATTTGATGCGGCTGACGACGCGCGGGATGCGGCGCGCCGTACGATGGCCATGCGTATCCGATTTGCGCCAGCCTTGCTCTTCGGTCAGCTCGACGCGGATGCCGTCGATGCCGCCGGTCGTGAAGTTGTCGGAGTAGGTGGCGCGGCGGTATTCGCCGTCGGTCACGACCGGCAACCCGATCTCCTCCTGCTTGGCGACCGCGGCGCGGATCCCCGCGTCTTCGGCGGCGCGCAGCTTCGCGGCGTCGATCCTTCCGGCATCGAATTCGATGCGGGCTTCGACCACAGAAGCGGGGCGGACGAGACTGCCGACATGATCGGCGCGGAAGGGCGGATGTTTAAGGCTGGGCATTGGCAAGCTTCCTGAAATCGAGGTCGGATTGCGTCGCGAGATAGGCCATCGCGGCCCAGGCGGCAATGTTCTGCGCGAGCTCCTGCGGGTCGACCTTGTCGAGCGTGTCGTCGGCCGTGTGGTGGATGTCGAAATAATCGAGTCCGTTCTGACGAAAGGCGATCACCGGCACGCCGAGCCGATGCAGCGGCGCGATGTCGTCGCCCGAGCGCTGCGCCGGCTCGGGGCTCATAAAAATGCCGAGCGGCGTGATCGTGTCGGCGAGGCTGCGAATGAATGGCGTCTTCGCCGCGCCGGGTGGAGCGAGGAACATATAGATCTTGCGCGCGCCGAAATCGCTTTCGGCGGCGAGCACGATGCGCGCGGCCTCGTCGGCATGCGCCTTCGCATAGGCCGGGCCGCTGTAATCCATCTCCTCGGCGCCGAAGAGCACGACGCGCAGCGTGCGCTTGGGATGCGGCTTCAGCGCCGCGATCAGCCTGCCGGCGGCGGTGACGATGGCGTCGCCGGCGCCATCGTCGATCGCGCCGGTCGCGAGGTCCCAGCTGTCGAGATGCGCGCCGATGAGCACGATCTCGTCGGGTTGCTCGCTGCCTTTCACCTCGCCCGACACGGTCCAGGATTGCGCGTTTTCCCGCGTCGCCGGCGTCAGCAGTAAATGCACCCGCGTCTTGCCGCGGGTGGCGAGCCGCTCGAGTTGATCGGCGTCGGGATTGGAGAGTGCGGCGGCGGGAATCTTCGTCACGTCCGACTGATAGTTCGTCGCGCCGGTATGCGCGATGCGGTGATTGTCGGTGCCGAGCGAACGATGGAGATAGGCGATCGCGCCGCGTCTAGCCGCTTCCGAGGGGCCCGCACGGCGGATCGGGTTGGCAGCGCCGTAGCTGCCGCCATCCATGACGCGCGGCATGCGCTCGGTGACGACGGCAATTTTTCCCGTGAGCGAGCCGGGCGGCGCGGCAAGAAGCTGCGAATACTCCCGGAACAGCACGATCTCGGCATCGATGCCGGCGGGCGGCGTCGCGACCGAGCCGCCGAGCGCGGTAATGACGAGGCGCTGCGGTGCCGGCGAGATCACCGCGGCTTCTTCGCGTCCGCGTATCCACGCCGTCATCGGCACCGGTTCGCGATGCACATTCTCGAAGCCGGCGGCTTTAAACGTCTTCTCCGCCCAATCGGCGGCGCGCGCCTCGGCTTCGGTCGCGGCGAGGCGCTGGCCGATCAGCGTCGTCTCGTCCGCGAGAAAGCGATAGCCCCAATCGTCCTTTAGCGCCGCATCGCGCAGCCGCGCCGCGATCTGGGCATCGCTACTTTGCGCGCGCGCGGGGAGGGTCAGGAGTGGCAGCAGAACGAGCGCCAAAGCGGCGCGCCGCCACTGCGAGGATAATCCGCGATCCACCCCGAACCTCCCGTTATCGCTTGCCGATTATTCTATGGCTCGCGCGCTGAGCCGTCACGCGTTTCGGCAGCACGCGCAGCATGGTATTTTGCCCATTTCAGCGGGGAGAACGGGATGATCGACCGCTTCGTCACGGTGCCGACCAAAGCGGGAGTGATGGAATGCTTCGTTTCCCATCCGGAAGAGAACGCGCCGTTTCCGGCCGTCTTGCTCTACATGGATATCTGGGGCGTGCGTGAGGAGCTTTATGACGTCGCGCGCCGCGTCGCGACCGTCGGCTACTACGTCATCCTGCCCGATCTCTATTACCGCCAAGGCAAGGTGCGGCAGGCCTTCTACGATGCCGACGGCAAGCAACGCTCGTTCCAGGCGCTCAGCAAGGAAGAGCAGCAGGAGGTGTTGAAACCGCTCTTTGCACTGAAGGACGAGATGGTGCTCGAGGATACGGCGTCATTGATCGATTTCCTCGGCAAGGGAGAGCCGGTGAAAGCAGGACCGATGGGCTGCTACGGCTATTGCCTCGGCGGGCGGCTGATCCTGCGCGTCGCGGGGGCGTTTCCCGATCGCATCAAAGCGTCAGCAGGGATGCACGGGACAAATATCGTCTCGGACGGGCCCGACTCACCGCACCTTGCAGCGGTGATGGCGCAGGGCGAGATTTACATGGGCTATGGCGAGCTCGACTCGTTCAGTCCGCCCGCGGTGATCGAGACGATGCGGCAGACGCTGAGCCATCGCGACTTCCGCTATCGCTATTCGGTGCACAAGAACATCCATCACGGATATGGCCTGCCGGACCGCGACGTCTACGACAAAGCCTCGACCAATCGCGATTGGGAAAACATCTTCGCGATGTTTAGAAGGCAGCTGGGGTAATTCTCACGTTGTCATTGCGAGGAGCCATCGCGCGACGAAGCAATCCAGAAGCCGCGCACGTCGCTCTGGATTGCTTCGCTTCGCTCGCAATGACGAATAAGCACTAGGGCACGTATTGCGTGATGCCGGGGATTTCTTCCTTGGCGCCGCGGAGTTCGATCACATTGCGGTCGGGATCGCGCACGAAAACGGAGACGCCGCCATCCTCGCCGAACGAGACGGGGCCTTGCGTGATCTTGATGTCGCTCGCCTTCAGCACGTCGATCGTCTGCTTGATCGAGGCGACATGCAACGCGACATGCGTGTAGCCGGCATGCTTCACCGGCACATCCATGAGGATGTTGGGCTCGTCCTCCTTCGCATTGAGAATGAGGTTGATCTCGACGCCTTGGCTGTTGCGGATGATCGCGACGGCGTCGAATTCGACGCGGTGCCGAAGCTCGAAGCCGAGCACTTGGTAGAACGCCATTGCACGGTCGAAATCGCGAACCCTTATGCCGATATGGTCGACACGGTCGATGGTGACATGTCTCGCTGTAGCCATGCTGGCGCTCCCTTTTGCTTGCCCAAATCATAGCAGAGATCATAGAACACTAGATTTATGTATTTACGGTCCTATTTACACAGATACATGTGAAGACCTATAATATACACATATTTATGGTGTGAATTTGGCAGCGGTGCCTTTCCTCGATCAGACCAAGGCGGTTTTACGCGAAGCAGCAGAGGCTTACGCGCCGTCGGTGCTCGCCTCCAGCCTCGGCGCGGAAGATATGGTGCTGCTCGATCTCATAGCCGAACTAAGGCTGCCGATCGGGGTTTTCACTCTCGATACCGGCCGTCTACCGCAGGAAACCTACGATCTCCTGCAAATGGCACGTGCGCGGTATCAGCTGCCGATCGCCGTGTTCGCTCCGGAAAGCGGCGATATCGAACGTTACGTTGCGGCGCACGGGCCGAACGGCTTCTATGACAGCGTGGCATTGCGCCAGGAGTGCTGCCATCTGCGCAAGGTGAAGCCGCTTCAGCGGGCCCTTGCCGGCAAGAAATCCTGGGTCACCGGGCTGCGGCGCGGCCAGTCGGCCGGGCGGAGCAGTATCGCCGCGAAGGAATGGGATGCGGAGCATCGGCTCGAGAAGTTCAACCCGCTCGCCGATTGGTCGGAGCAAGATGTCTGGGATTATCTCCGCGCTCATGACGTCCCGGTGAATGCGCTCCATGCCCAAGGCTATCCCAGCATCGGCTGCGCGCCCTGCACGCGCGCCATCGCTCCCGGCGAAGACATCCGCGCCGGCCGCTGGTGGTGGGAAAACCCCGAGTTCAACGAGTGCGGCCTCCATCCGCACCGCGCCAAAGACCCAAAAGACAAGGCTCATGGATAGTTCGCCCGTTCCGCCGTTCGCCCCCGTACCCGCCAGCGGCGCCCCCGGACCTTCGACGGCCGGCCAGCTCGATCACCTCGAAAGCGAGGCGATCTATATTCTGCGCGAGGCGGCGGCGGAGTTCTCGAATCCCGTGCTGCTGTTCTCGGGCGGCAAGGATTCGACGGTGCTGCTGCGCCTCGCCGAAAAGGCGTTCCGCCCGGGCAAATTCCCGTTCCCGCTGATGCATGTCGATACCGGGCAGAATTTCCCCGAGGTGATCGAATTTCGCGACCGCATCGCGCAGCTTCTCGGCGAGCGGCTGATCGTCCGCACGGTGCAGGATTCGATCGATCGCGGCCGCGTGCGCGTCAGGCACGCCCATCAAAGCCGCAATGCGATGCAGACGGTGACCTTGCTCGATGCGATCAAGGAATTCGGCTTCGATGCCTGCATCGGCGGCGCGCGGCGGGATGAAGAGAAGGCGCGGGCGAAAGAGCGTATCTTCTCCTTCCGCAATTCCTTCGGCGAATGGGATCCGCGTCATCAGCGGCCGGAGCTCTGGAGCCTCTACAACGGGCGGCTCGACAAGGGCGAGCATATGCGCGTGTTTCCTTTGAGTAATTGGACCGAGATCGATATCTGGCGCTACATCGAGCGCGAGCGGCTGGCGCTGCCCAGTCTTTATTATGCGCATGAGCGGCCGGTCGCGGTGCGCGGCAACATCTTGCTGCCCGTCTCGGAATTTGTGCCGCTCAACGACGACGATGCGGTCGAGACGCGCGTGGTGCGCTTCCGCACCGTCGGTGACATTTCCTGCACGCTGCCGGTCGAATCGAGCGCCGCGACGGTCGAAGCAATCGTCGCCGAGACGCTCAACGCTGCGCTCAGCGAGCGCGGTGCGACGCGGCTCGACGATCAGACTTCGGACGCGTCGATGGAAGAGCGCAAGCGCGTGGGATATTTCTAATGGCCGAGCTCGCGACCAAAGCGACGGACGCCGAGATCGGCGTGCTGCGCTTCAGCACCGCCGGCAGCGTCGATGACGGCAAGAGCTCGCTCATCGGCCGCATGCTGTACGATTCGAATTCCGTGACCAGCGACCGCATCGAGGCGCTCGAGCGCGCGGCGCGGCGCAAGGGCGAGACCGATCTCGATCTCTCGCTGCTGATGGACGGGCTCACCATCGAGCGCGAGCAGGGCATCACCATCGACGTCGCCTACAGCTATTTCGCGACGCCGCAGCGCAAATTCATCATCGCCGACACGCCCGGCCACGAGCAATACACGCGCAACATGGTAACGGGCGCGAGCACGGCCGATGCGGCGGTGATCCTCATCGATGCGCGGCGCGGCATGACCACGCAGACGCGGCGCCACCTCTATCTCAGCCATCTGCTCGGCGTCGCGCATCTCGTCATCGCGGTGAACAAGATGGACCTCGTCGCGTTCGGCCAGAAAGCCTACGCCGCGATCGCACGATCGGTCGAGGAATTCGCCCGCGCGATTGGCGCCGAGCGCATCTATCTCGTGCCGATCTCGGCGAAATTCGGCGACAACGTCGTGCATGGCAGCGCGCGCATGCCGTGGTACGAGGGCAAACCGCTTCTCGCACTGCTTGAGACGCTGCCGCCGGCTATCCTCACGCATTACACGCCGTTCCGTTTCCCGGTGCAGCTCGTGCGCCGCGTGCCGGCGCCGAACGGCGAGCAGTTCCGTCAATATCTCGGCCGCATCGAATCGGGCCGCGTGCGGCCGGGCGATGAGATTGCCATCCTGCCTTCCGCCCGCGTTACGCGCGTTCGCGCCATCTCGCATTTCGACGGTCCGCTCGAGCATGCCGAAGCCGGCAAGTCGATCGCCATCGAGGTCGAAGGCGATATCGATATCGGCCGGGGCGAGCTGCTCTCGGCGCCGCTGCAGCCGCCGCGCGTCGACAAGAAACTCACCGCGACAATCTGCTGGTTTGCGGACGAGACCTTCACGCCGGCAGCGCGCTACCTGGTCAAATGCGGCACGCGTACCGTTGCCGCACGGATCGCCGAGATCGTCAATCGGCTCGATATCGCGACGCTTGCCAGCGAGCCGGCGCCCGAGACGCTCAAGAGCAACGACATCGCTCAGGTGCGAATAGCGTTGGCGCAGCCGCTCGCTTTCGATGCTTATAAGGACAATCGCGCGACCGGCGCCTTCATCCTCATCGATGCCGATACGAATGCAACGGTTGCAGCGGGGATGATCGCGCGGCCCGATGATGAGCCGGCGGCGCCCGATGCCGCAGGCTTCGATCCTGGCTTGTAACGAGAATAGCGGGGGTACAGAATGATCGTCGCAACTCGGCGCGTTCGCAAGCGATGAGCCGTAGGTGATGAGCTTCCTACACGCGATCGATTGGCTTTATGCAATGTCGGGCTTTGCCGTCGGTCTGCTCGTCGGCATGACCGGCGTCGGTGGCGGATCGTTGATGACGCCGCTGCTCATCCTGCTCTTCGGGATTCATCCGGCGACCGCCGTCGGCACCGACCTGCTCTATGCGGCGGCGACCAAGACCTGCGGTACCATCGTGCACGGCTTCACGGGCAGCATCGATTGGCGTGTGGTCGGACGCCTCGCGGCCGGCAGCGTGCCGATGACCGTGGTAACGCTGTTCATCCTCTCGAATCTCGATTTGACGGCCGGCCCCGCGGAACATCTCATCACCTTCATCCTCAGCCTCGCGCTGCTCGCGACTTCTGTCGCGCTCGTCTTCCGCTCCCGGCTCATTGCTTATTACAGCAGGCGGATCGGTGAGCTGAGCGCGCGCCGCACTGCGATCCTGACAGTCATCACCGGCGGCATCCTCGGTATCCTCGTCTCGATCTCGTCGGTTGGCGCCGGCGCGATCGGCGTGACGGCGCTGATCCTGCTCTATCCGCGCCTACCCACCGCCCGTATCGTCGGCTCGGACATTGCCCATGCCGTGCCGTTGACCCTCGCCGCAGGGGTTGGTCATTGGATCATGGGCTCCATTGACCCACATATCCTCGGCTCGCTGCTGGTCGGCTCGATCCCAGGCATCGTCCTCGGCAGCTATGCCGCAGTGCGCGTCCCCGATGCGGCGTTGCGCTTCACCCTTGCCGCCGTGCTCGCCGTCGTCGGCGGCCGGCTCGTTCTCTAGATAAGGATAATCAGCCGCTCCCGTCCTTGGCTCGCCCCCTTCCTTGACTTGGTTGGGCGGGGGCGGGACACTTCGCGCAATCAAAACGCGAAGCTGCTGCCATTCTGGCCGCGCTGCCAAGGAGGAGGGATCCCATGAAGATCGTCGTTTTCGGCCCGGCAAAACGCACCGGCGTGCTGCATCAAAACAATGTCGTCGACATTTCCTATGCGGTCGCAAAATATCTGCGCGAGAAGCAGCACGAGGCGAACGCGGTGGAGATGGCTGAGGGCATCGCGCCGTCCAACCTCGCCCGCCTCATCGAAGGCGGGCAGCGCGCGCTCGATACCACCCAGCAGGCCCTCGATCATCTCTTCGGCCAGGCGCAGAACCAGCTCGGCCCGAATGGCGAGCGGATCGTCCGTCCGCTCTCCGATCCGATGATGAAGCTGCATGCGCCGCGCCCCGATAATGCGCGCACGGCGTGCGCCGGCGGCAATTTCGCCGACCACGCCGCCGCGATGGCGGTGAAGATGCAGGGCAAGCCCTATGAGGGCGATCCGCGCGAGGTAATCCGCAACGGCGGCTTTTGGGGCTTCTGGAAGATGCAGCGCGAATTCGTCGGCCCCGGCGGCGAACTCGTCTACCCGGAACGCTGCAACCGCCTCGATTACGAAGGCGAGATCGCGATCGTTCTTGGCAAGCGCGGGGTCGATCTGAAACCCTCGCAGCTCAAAGAGTATGTGTGGGGCGTTACCATGCTTGCCGATTGGAGCATTCGCGCGCCGCGCGAGAAGGTCGGCGGCTCCCTCAATTTCGGCCTGCCGAAGAATTTCGATGGTTCGACCTCGTTGGGCCCGTGCATCGCGGTGGGCGAGACCGATCCGACCGACACCTGGATGGAGACTTTGGTCAACGGCGAGCGCCGCCAGCATTACAGCACCAAGGACATGGTGTTCAGCTTCGGCGAGTATCTCGAATATCTCTCACGCGACTTGACGCTTTTCCCGGGCGACATCATCAGCGGCGGCACTGCCGCGGGGACGGCAGCGGATTCGAGCGCGTTGCTGCCCGATAAGACCTCGGCGCCCGAGCGCTTCCTGAAGCCGGGCGATACTGTCGAGATGAAGTCGGCGGCAATCGGCAGCCTCGTCACCAAGGTGGTGGCGAAGAAGAAATAATTTCCCGGAATCGGCGAGGATGCTGCGCGCTGTTCTTGCGGCGCGGTATCCTCGCCGGACCGGCACCGCCGCGAAGTTCTTGCTTTGCGGGCCTCGCTTCTGGCTAAGATGATTGCCCAAGACAGCCGACGGCAAAAAACAAAGCCGCCGGCATCAACCGGGGAGGACGCGATGAGCAGAAAGACGCCTATTGTTTCGCGGCGTGAGGTCGTGGCCGGGATCGGCGGTCTGGCGGTTTATGCCGCTGCAAGACCGGTGATGGCGCAAGCCCCGTCGGGCACGCCGATCAGGATCGGGCAGACCCTGTCGCTGACCGGCCCCTTTGCTCAGACCGGGCTCATTCACAAGATCGTCAGCGAATATTACGTCGACCGGCTCAACAAGAATGGCGGGCTGCTCGGCCGGCCGGTCCAATATGTGCTCTACGACGACCAGTCGAAGCCCGATGTCTCGCGCACGCTCTACGAAAAACTCATCACCGCCGACAAGGTCGATCTCGTCGTGGGCCCCTACGCCACGGCGCCGATCCTCGCGGCGATGGGTGTGGCGGCCCGGTACAATAAGGTGTTCATCCAGAACACAATGGGCGTGCCGGCGCTCGCCACCTACAAGTGGCATTTCTCGGCGTTGGTTTCGGGGCCGGAGCCGCAGGTCTCGCTGCCGAACAAGATCATCGATTGCTACGCCTCGACCGGCAATGCACCGAAGAGCATTGCGGTCGTCACCAGCAAATTCCCCTCGGCCGAGGATATGGCGAAGGGCATGCGCGCGGCTGCGGAGAAACGCGGCCTCAAGGAGGTCGCCTTCCTCGAATATGAGACCGGCAATCTCGATTACGGGCCGATTGCGGCGCGCATCAAAGAAGCCGATCCCGATTTCATGTTCGTCGGCTGTCTTGGCATCGAAGGCAATCAGCTCTTGGAAGCGCTCGCCAAGGTCGGCTACACACCGAAGCGGCATTTTTATCTTTATCCGGCGCCGGTGCTGGCCGGTCCCCCGACGGCCGAGCGCGCGACGTCGCTCACCAATTTCGAGGATGTCGCGCCTTTCACTACGCCGCCCGAAGCGGCGGAGTTCGCCAAGGCATTTGATGCCAAGGCCGTGGAAGCCAAGCTCCCCTATCCGCATGTCGACAGCCAGGCCGGCAACGAATATTGCGGCTGGCAAATTCTGGTGGCGGCGATCAACGCGACCAAGAGCATCGAGGATGCCAAGCTCGCCGCCTGGCTCGAAACAGCGACGGTCGACACGCTCGCGGGCAAGCGCGATTTCAAGGGTCTCAACCACACCAGCAGCACGGACAACCAGGAGATCCGCCAAGTCCAGAATGGCCGGTGGGTCTCGGTCTATCCCGTGGAAATGGCAACTCCGGGCACGAAATTGCAGGCGGTCTGAGCGAAGCTGCGCGCAGCGACCGGTCGCGATAGAGCGGGGAAGGTAAGGGATGGCTCTCGGCAAGCGGCTTCTGGGCTGCAATCTGCTTCTGTCCCTGGCGCTCGTGCTCGGGATATCGCCGACGCTGGCTGAGACGCCGAGCGGTCAGCCGATCCGCATTGGGCAAACCTTGTCCCTGACCGGTCCCTTCGCCCAGACCGGCCTCGCGCATCAGATCGCAAGTCAGATCTTCGTCGAGCGGCTCAACCGCAATGGCGGGTTGCTCGGGCGGCCGGTCGAATATGTCGTGCTCGACGATCAGTCGAAGCCCGACGTTTCGCGCACGCTCTATGAACGGCTGATCACCGCGGATCATGTCGACTTGATCCAGGGTCCTTATGGCACCGCGGCGATCCTCGCAGCGATGAGCGTCGCGCAGCGTTATCACAAGGTGTTTATCGAGAACACGCTCGGCCAGCCGCAACTCGCGACCTATGAGTGGCATTTCTCGGCGACTATCGGCGGGCCGGATTCGACGGCAACGCTGCCGGTGAAGGTGCTCGACGCTTATGCCAGCACCGGCCATCCGCCGAAGAACGTGCTTATCGTATCGAGCAAATTTCCCTCGGCCGAAGATATGGCCCACGGCATGGAGCGCGCCGCCAAAGCGCGCGGCATCGAGGTACTCGGTTATCTGGAATACGATGTGGGGAACCGTGATTTCAGCGGCTTGGCGGCCCGAGTGAAAGACGCCAATCCCGATTTCGTTTTCGTCGCTTGTCTCGGCGTCGAAGGCGACCAGCTGCTCGAATCGGAAAAGCGCATCGACTATTCGCCGAAGCGGCATTTCTATCTTTATCCCTCGGGGCTGATGGCCGGCGATCCGCTCGCCGATCGCGCCGTCTCCTATTCCGGTTTCGAAGATGTCGCGCCTTACACCTCAACCGCGGAAGGCGGCGCTTTCGCGAAGGAGTTCGACGCGCGGGCGGAAAAAGCGGGCTTGCCCTATCCCCATGTCGACAGCCAGGCCGGCAATGAATATGCCGGCTGGCAGATCCTTGCTGCCGCCGTCAAGGCGACGAACAGCCTCGACGACAAAACGATCGCCGAATGGCTCGACAAGAATTCGGTCGAGACGATCGAGGGTAAGCGCGATTTCAGCGGCCGCTCCCACACCGCCTCGGCCGACACCCAGCAACTGAAGCAGGCGCAAGGCGGCAAATGGGTTGTGATCTGGCCGCTCGACATGCGCACGCCCGGCGCGCAGTTGATCGCGCCATAAGGACAACCCAAGAGCGAGGAAAGCACTCACGTGGCCCATGTCTCGCTTTCGCTCCTTGAGCAATCGCTGATCACCGGTCTCCTCGCCGGCGGGCTCTACGGCCTGCTGGCGCTCGGCTTATCGCTGAGCTGGGGCTTGCTGCGTCTCGTCAACCTCGGCCATTTCGCCATCGCGCTCCTTGGCGCTTATCTCACTTGGTGGATGGGCACCGCGCTCGACATCGCGCCGTGGTGGGCCGGGCTGATGATCATTGCCGCGTTCTTCGTCTACGGCATCGCGCTCCATTGGGTGTTCATGCGCTTCGGCGTCACAGAGATGCAGTCGATGCTGATCACCTTCGCCTTCGCGGTCATCGTCGAATCGACTCTGCAGTTCATGTGGACGGCCGATTTCCGCCGTTATGAGACGGCGTGGGGGACGCAGTCCTGGGTGGTCGGCTCGCTCTATGTGCCGAAGCTCAGCCTCATCGCTTTCGTGGTCGCGGGCGCGCTTGCTGCCGCGACCTGGGCCTGGCTGCGCTACACTTATGTCGGCCGTGCGCTGCGCGCCTGCGCCGAGGATGCGCCGATCGCGACCGCTTTCGGCATCAATCATCGCGCGCTGTCCTTTCTGCTCTCGGGGCTCTGCGCCGCCTATGCCGGCGTCGCCGGCGTCTTCATCGCGCTGATCGCCACCCTGGCGCCGTCGCAGATTTGGGCCTGGGTCGGCGTCGTCTTCGCTGTCGTGATCATCGGCCGGCTCGGCAATCCGATCGGCGCCCTCATGGGCGGTGTGCTCATCGGCGTCTGCGAGGCGCTGACCATGGCCATGATCAACCCGTCCTGGGCGCCGCTTGTCTCCTTCTCGGTTCTGATCGCTCTTTTGTTGTTCAAGCCGCGATGGATCTGACCCGCGACCGCATCCGCGTCATCGCCGGCCTCATCGTGGTGGCCGCGCTGATGCTCATCATTCCGGCGACCAGCATCGCTGCCTATTACATCGCCTTCCTCTATCTCATCTTCTTCTGGATCTCGATGGCGACGAGCTGGACGATCCTCAGCGGCTTCGCCGGGTATTGGAGCTTCGGCCACGCCGCCTTCTTCGGCACCGGCGTCTACACCGCAGCAACCTTGGCGACGAAATTCAACTGGCCCTTCCTCTGGACGATCCCGGCCTCCGGCCTGCTGGCCGCGGCGCTCGGCACCGGCATCGGCTGGCTCGTCTTCCGGCTGCAGCGGCTGCGCGGCGAGCTTTTCGCGCTGATAACGATCTCTGTCACGTTCGTCGTCGCGGCGATCATCTCGAACACGGACATCGACGGCGGCTCGGGCGTCTATCTCATCAGCGTATCGATGCCCGAGCTCTTTGGCTCGCAGCCGGGGACGATCTACACGCTCGGCCTGTTCCTCTGCGCGCTGACGATGATCATCACCTACAGCGTCTACCGCTCGCGCATGGGGCTGGGCCTTTTCGCCATTCACGACGACGAGGATGTGGCCGAGGTCAAGGGCGTGCCGACCTTCCGCTACAAGCTCGGCGCAATCGCGCTCGCCTCGGGCCTCGCCGGCGCGGTCGGAAGCGTCTACTCGATCAATGTCAGCTATGTCACGGTCGGCGAGACCTTCGAAATCACGACGATCATGTATCCCGTCGTGATGAGCATCTTCGGCGGGTCGCGTCACTGGCTGGGGCCGGCGCTCGGCGCGACCATCGTCACGGTCGCGCTTTACGGCTTCCCGGCCGGGCCTGAAGCGGCGCTGGCGCGCGGCGGCGTCGCGCTCGGCCTCATTCTCGTTGTGTTGCTGCTGCCCGAGGGCGTGATGCCGAGCCTGAGGCGACTGTGGGGACGGTTCGCGCCGCAGAGCCTCGTGCCGATCCGGGCGTTGCCCGAGCCGCTCGTTCCGTCACCGCGCGCCGAGGAGGCGGCCTTGGCCGCGCGCCACGCGACCGTGCTCGAATGCAAGGGCGTGGTGAAGACTTTCGGCGGCGTGCAAGCGCTGAAAGGCGTGACGCTCGATGTGCGTCAGGGCGAGATCCTCGGCCTCGTCGGGCCGAACGGCTCGGGCAAGTCGACGCTCATCAACGTGATCACGGGCCATTTCCGCCTCGATCGCGGCAGCATCACTTTCGCCGGCACTCCGATCGGCGAGCTTCCGGCACATCGCGTCGCGCGGCTCGGCATCGCGCGCTCCTATCAGATTCCGCGACCCTTCAACCGCCTCACCGTGCTCGACAATGTCGCACTCGCGGCGAGCTTCGGCGATGGCCATGGCGAGGACGACGCGCGGCGCATGGCGGCCCATTGGCTCGGCTATACCGGCCTCGCGCGCAAAGCCTTCGATTATCCGCCGGCGCTCAATTTGCACGAGCGCAAATTCCTCGAGCTGGCCCGCGGCCTCGCCGCGCGGCCGCGGGTGCTGCTGCTCGACGAGGTCCTCTCCGGCCTCAATAACTCAGAGGTCGACGAGGCGCTCAATCTTATACGAGACATTCGCGACCGCGGCACGACCATCATCTTCGTCGAGCATCTGATGCGTGCGGTCAATCAGCTTTCGGATCGCGTCGCGGTGCTCGACGGCGGCGCGCTGATCGCGCTCGGCGAGCCGAAAGATGTGATGAACAACAGCGAAGTCGTCGAGGTCTATCTCGGCAAAGCCCATGCTACTTGAGATCGACTCACTCAACGTCGGCTATGGCGGCGCGCCCGCGATTTGGGACATCGCGCTCAAGGTCGACGACCGCGAGATCGTGGCGGTGATCGGCCCGAACGGGGCCGGGAAGTCGACGCTGATCAACACCATCGCCGGGCTCCTAAAGCCCGA
The DNA here is from genome assembly GCA_035606035.1 of Allostellaceae bacterium. Classification (GTDB taxonomy): domain Bacteria; phylum Pseudomonadota; class Alphaproteobacteria; order ATCC43930; family CGMCC-115725; genus CAIKMD01. The sequence goes on along the minus strand of DATNGE010000184.1, from coordinate 7,566 downwards.
GCGCGGCACGTTGCGCCTTGCCGGTGTCGATCTCGGCAAGCTCGCGCCGCATCTCGTCTGCCGCCAGGGCGTCGCGCTGGTGCCGGAGGGGCGGCGCCTCTTCGGCGGAATGACGGTCGAGGAGAATCTCGAAATCGGTTGCTACCGCCCGGAGGCGCGCAAGGACCGCGCGCGCAGCCTCGACCGGGTCTATCAGCTTTTCCCGGTGCTGCACGAGCGACGCCAGCAGCTTGCCGGCACGCTCTCAGGGGGGCAGCAGCAGATGGTCGCGATCGGCCGGGCGATGATGGCCGAGCCGCGCCTTCTGCTGCTGGACGAACCCTCGCTCGGCCTCGCTCCCGCGATCGTCGGCGAGATGTTCCGCGCGATTGAGCGCATCCAATCGGAGGGTGTCGCAATTCTCCTTGTCGAGCAGAATGTCGCCCAGGCGATGGAGATCGCCGATCGCGCGTATGTGCTCGAAGAAGGCCGCATCGTTGCCGCGGGCCTTCCGACCGAGCTGCTGGCGCAGTCGCGTATCAAGGAAGCCTATCTCGGCTTATAGTCCGGTTTCGGCTGGGGCAGGAGAGGACGCGACCGTGTCGGGCGTGGTGGTGGCGGTGAGTTGCAGCGGCTCGCATTCGATGAGCAAGCCTGCCCGCGAGACGATCAAGCTGCTCGCCGGTCTGGGTGTCGAAGGCGATGCGCATCTCGGCAAAACCGTCAAGCATCGCTCGCGTGTCGCGCGCAATCCAAGCGAGCCAAATCTGCGTCAGGTCCATCTCCTTCATGCCGAGCTCCATGATGAGTTGCGTGCCGCCGGATTCGTGATGGCGCCAGGCGAGATGGGCGAGAACATCACGACAAGCGGGATCGATCTGCTCGGCTTGCCAAGCGGCACTCGCCTGCGGCTGGGCGATGCTGCGATCATCGAGGTGACGGGCTTGCGCAATCCGTGCCGTCAGCTCGACGGCCTCCGGCCCGGGCTCATGGCCGCGACCTTGGATCGCGATTCTAAGGGCAATCTCATCCGCAAGGCGGGCGTGATGGCGGTGGTGATCGAAGGCGGCGTCGTGCGTGCCGGCGATAAGATCGGCATCGAGCTGCCCGCCACGCCGCACCAGCCGCTGAAGCCCGTGTAGGCTCTTTGACCTAGGCCCTAATCGTCATTGCGAGCGAAGCGAAGCAATCCAGGGCAACAGCGGGGCGTCTCCCTGGATTGCTTCGTCGCGCAATGCGCTCCTCGCAATGACGAAATTCTAATCCACGAGCTTCTTCAGCAACCGCTTGAGCTTCGGCGTCGAATCGAGCGCTTTGCGCAGGGCGCGCAGATCTTTCTCATCGATGATCAGCGGCGAGCGCTGGAACATGCCGCGATGGTTGTAGTGACAGAAGCGGATCTCATGCGTGCCCTTTGCGGGGCCGTCGGTGAAGGTCAAAAGTTGGATCGTCGGATTGTGATAGGTCGCGCCGATCTGCGCCTCCTCCTCGATGATACCGTTGCCCCAATGCAGCGCGAAGGTCCGCGGCTCTTGCATCGCAGCTGCCGATTTCTTTTTCGCTTTCGCCACAGCCATGGATTATTCCCCCGTTTTATGCCGCTTTGGCGCGGCGATGTTGATCGATCAAGCCGATCGCCCGCCGCGCCGACAGGATAGCGCCTTCCTGCCAGGCGCCGACATGGCTCAAATGCTCGCCGGCGAAATAGAACGGCCCGTCCGGTGCGTTGAGCAGCGTGTAGCGCGAATCGTCATCGCTCTGCCAGAGCGCGGCGAGACCGTAGGTATAGGGGATCTTCGACCAGACGATGGCCATTGGCTTGGTCAAATCCTTGCCATGGCCGGGATGAAGCGCCTCGATCGTCGCGCGCGACAACGCGAACTGCTCGGCGAGAGGCCGCGCCGCGAGGCTGTCAGCGTCGCCGCCCGTGGCATAGGCGCCGAGCAGGATTCCCTTCGATGAAAAAAATCTGTCGCTGGGATACCAGACCAGCGCCGCCGGGCCTTTGACCCAGGAGATGCCGCCATAGATGTGGTTGTCGCTCTCCCAGAAGCGCGGCGCCTGCCAGGCGATCTTGACGGCATTGCGATATTCCGCCGAGCCCACCGCCGCGACGTAGGGTGGCGAGAAATCGGCATTGATCGCTTTCAGCACTTTGAGCGGAATCGTGATGAGGCAATAGGCAGCATCGATGCTGGCGCGCCGGCGCGCGGCGCCATCCCAATAGAGGATGCGAACGCCGTCGACGCGGCGCCGGATCGCGGTGACCTCGCAGCGCAGCTTCACGCTATCGCCGAGACGGCCGGCAAAGGCCTTCGGGATGCTGTCCATGCCGCCGACGGGTTGAAACATCGTCGCTTGGAAATCGAACGTCTCCTCGGCCAGCATGCCGGCCCACATATTCTCGTCGAGCAGAACATCGAGAGGCAGCGGCGCGCGGATCGCACCACCCTCGCTCGCGGCCCCCGGCAAAATCGCATAGCCGGCGCGCGATGAGCCTTTATAGGCAAGAGCGGGATCGAGATCGCCATACTGCCGAAGGAAAGCGAGCATGCGTTCCTTGTCTTGCGGCGTTAGCTCCTGGTCGAGGGAGCCGCGGTTGATGGCTTTCGCCAGCAACTCGGAGATCTCGCCGCGGCTATCATTGATCGCGCGCCGGATCTCGATGGGCTTGCCGCTATTGGCATCGGGATTGAACAGCATCTCGCCGCGGCTGGTGTTGACCTCAACCTCGAGCGCGACGCCGAGCTCGCGGCAATAGCCGAGCAACGCCTGGTGATGGCTCGGGATACGCGCCGGTCCCGCGTTCCAGTATTGGCCATGATCGAAATCGCAATGCTGCACGCTTCCGTCAGTCATCGAGATGGTCGTGCCGCGCCGGATCGTCCAGTTCCGCCCGCCGACGCGATCACGGGCTTCGAGCACAGTGCAGTCGTAACCGGCTTTCCCCAGCTCATAGGCGGCGGAGAGGCCTGCGACACCGGCGCCGAGGATTGCGACTTTCGTTCCGTGGCGCGGCTGCGAGGCAAGAGCCACGGGCACGGTTTCGGTACTGGCGGCGAGAAGCCCCATCGCTTGCATCGTCAAAAAGGCGGCGCGATATCCGCCGATTGCGCCCACCCGTCGCAAGAAATCCCGCCGCGTGCCGGCCATTCTGTCCCCCGCCGCGCTCTCGTGCCGCGCAAACGAGTATGCTGTAGGCGCGGCTTCCGGCCTAGACCGGCGCGTGGCATGATGGGCTGAGGCGGCCGGCTACAGCCACACGCCACAGGCGAAAGGGAGGATCAAGATGGCAGACGCTTCCACACGTGAACCCGATGCGACGATCAAGGCCGCACGGACGGGTTGGATCGGTCGCATGGTCTCTGGTGGCGTGCCGCTGCACGACTTCCAGGAGGTCGCTTATTCGATCGATAAATATGACGATTGGTGCGCGGCCTGGAGCGAGCGCGCCGCGGTCTACGAAAAGCTCGGCCGTGCCGCGCTGCGCGAGAACCAGAACGCCTCCGCGGCCCAACATCTCTTCACGGCGGCGATCGAATACCACTTCGCGAAATTCTATTTCACTCACAAGCCGGATCAGATGAAGGCGGCGCATATGAAAGCCGTCGAATGCTATACGCTGGCGCTGCCGCATTTCTCGCCGCCCGGCGAGCGCGTCGCGATCCCTTACGAGGGCAAGTATCTCTACGGCTATCTGCGCAAGCCGAGCGGCGGCACCGGCAAGCAGCCGGTGATCCTCATCATCTCGGGCATGGATTCGACCAAGGAAGAGCAGCACTTCTATGAGCAGCTCTTCCTCGACCGCGGCATCGCGACCTTGTCGTTCGACGGGCCGGGCCAGGGCGAGGCGGAATATGACTGGCCGGTCACGCATAAATTCGAAGAGCCGGTTGGGGCGGTGATCGATTTCGTCGAAAAGCGCCTCGACCTCGACGCCTCCCGCGTCGGCATCTCGGGCGCATCGATGGGCGGCTATTACGCGCCGCGCGCCGCCGCTTTCGAGAAGCGCGTCAAAGCCGCCATCGCCAATAGCGGCGCCTATAAAGTGATCGACAATTTCGACCAGCGGCCGCAGACGCTGAAGAACGCCTATGTCCTGCGCACTCATTCGAAGACCATCGAAGAGGCGCGCGAGAAGACGCGGCCCTTCGACATGGAGGGCGTTGCCTCCAAGATCACCACGCCGATGTTCATCATCTGCGGCAAGGAGGATCACATCACGCGTTGGACCGATGCGGAGCGCGTCGCCAAGGAGGTGAAGGGGCCTTGCGTTTTCGTCGCACTCGAAGGCGGCATCCATGTCGGCCACAATCGCGGCCATCTCTGGAAGAATCAGTGCGCCGATTGGATGGCCGAGCAGCTCGGCGTTCCGAAAAAATAACGCGCGAGCGACGCCCGCGCGTTTGAGCGCTTCGGCAAAGAGGCTGCGGCTCGGAAGCGAGCCGCAGCCTTTCTTTGCTATTCCGATCCTTTCGGATACCGATAGGTGCCGAGCGTCAGGAACAGGGCCGACGCGACGATCAGCGCCAGGATGAAGGCCCCGAGCACCTGATTGTAGGTGTGATAGGTGTCGAAGCCGACGCCGAGGATGGCCGGTCCGATGCCGATACCGAGCGTGAAAGCGGCGAAGATGAGGCCGTAGAGCGTGCCAAAGGAGCGGCGGCCGAAATAGCGGCTGGTGAAGAAGCCGAGCATGTCGACCTCGGCGCCGATCGCGAGGCCCATCAAGACCGCGGCGAAGAACGGTGCCGGGGCGCCGATACCGCTCCAGAGGAGGGCGACGCCGAAGACCGGGAGCAGCATTACGATCGCCGAGAAGATCGGCCCGTTCACCTTGTCCAGGCACCAGCCGACGATGACGCGCGCGACCAACGCGGCGAGACCCGAGCTGCCAAGGAGCGCCACCGCCGCCGGTGCCGTGTAGCCGCGATCGATCAGCATCGGCACGAAATGCCCGCTGAGGATGCCGTTGCATGCGGTGCCTTCGAGCAAGAAGATGATGAACAGAACGACGAACTGATGGGTGCCGAGGATCGCGTTGCGCGTTGTGAGGCCGAAAGTAGGCCGGCCTGCTGCGGCTTCCTCGTCATGCGTCTTGCGCAGCCGCTCGACATAGCCGGGCGGCTCGCGCACGAAGAGCGCGACCATGCCGAAAGCCAAGAGCCAGGTGGCGATGCCGACAGCGACATAGCCGATGCGCCAACCGAAGGCGCTGACGAAGGTCTGCGCCACCGTCGGGATCACGAAGGTACCGAGGCCGACGCCGCAGGTGGCGATGCCGAGGGCAAAGCCGCGCTCCTTGTCGAACCAGGCGGTGATCGCCTTGGAATAGGGCAGGGGGCCGCAGGACGCGCCGAAGCCCGAGGCGCAGGCGAACATGACGAAAATCTCCCAGCGGGCGCCCGCCGTCATCAGCGCGAAGCTCGCGAGCGCGAGGCCATAGAGACATGCGGCCGGCAAGACGACCTTCTGGATACCGTACCGGTCCATCAGCCAGCCGAAGAACGGCGTCATGATCGGCGATGCCACGGAGCTCGCGAGGAGGCCCGCCGAAAATTCGCCGCGCGTCCAGCCGAGCTCGGCCGTGACCGGGATCATGAAGACATTGGTGACGAAGATCACCGCCGGGCCCGGCCCGACGATGTTGCCGATCAGCGATCCCCAGACAATCCACCACCGATTGGCGAAGAGGCCGGCCCGCGGCGCCGCACTTGTACTTGCCATGAAAGAACCCCCCGTGTCGCGCCTCTCCGTGTCTCTCCGCCCGGGATACGCGGCGCATCCGACCGCGGGCGGCAACTCGTGCTAATTCATCAGACGACGACGCGCTCCGACCATTGCCCAGTCGTGGCGGCGGCGCGCGCGGCCTCGCGCAGCTCGTATTCGCGCGAGCCCCACATGCAGGCGTTGTAGGCGTCGAGCGAGAATTGCCGCGGCCGGTAGGTCGCTTCCTCTTCCGGCATGACATGCTTCACGCCGCAGGAATATTCGTAGGTGACTTTGTCCGGTCCTTCGAAATAGACCATCACCGCGGTCGAAATCGGATGGCGGCCCGGCCCGTGGATGATGCGCACCTGGCGCTGCTTCAAGAAGTAGTACGACTTCATCACATCGTCCAAATCCTCGACCTGGTGATTGATGTGATGGATACCGGTGCGGTTCGACGGGAACAGCACGATCGAGTGATGCACGGTGTGAATGCGCAGGAACGGCGAATCGCCGAGCCAATCGGAGATCCGCGCATTGCACAGCTCGGTCCAGAATTTCGTGTCGCGCTTGGCGTCGGTCGTGTAGAGGCCAATATGGCTGAAGCCCTCGATGCCGGCATCGCGGCCCGGGAAGTAGCGCTGGCCGGTGTGATAGGGGCGCGCGACGATCTCGATCTTATTGCCCGACGGATCGGTCGAGGCGATGAAGCTCTTGCAGCGCCGCGCATCGCATTCCTCGCGCGTGCCGAAACGCACGGGCAGCTTGTTCTCCTCGAGCACCTTGCCGACCGCGTCGAGATCGTCGGCATCGAGCAGCTCGAGCCCGATCGTCTGGTCGGCCGGGTCGCCCTCGAAGAGCGCCAGCGTGTAATCCCGCGTATCGCCGCGGACGCCGACCTTGTCGCTGCGGAAGTAGGCGGTCTTGCCTTCGCGAGCTGCGAGCTGCAACCCGACGATATCGGTGAGATAGCGGATCGAGGCATCGAGATCGGCGGTGCCGAGCCGCAGATAGCGGATATCGTGCAGGTTGATCATGGCCCGTACTCCGTCGCCCGAGCGCCCCAAGCGGCGCTAGTTTGCCCAGTTCCGCGCGTTTTGGCTATAGACCCATTCCGCAAAAGCGGAAAATCCTGAGGGGCGAAACCCTTGATCGCCCAGGTATTTCTTGTTGCATCCGCTTCGTGGACGTAGCGCCTTCTCCCATATCCAAAGTGAACTCCGCGCTCGGGCGCCATGGGCGATCCGATCCCTTTTTCGGGCCGCGTAAAACAGGCTTGACTTGAAAACGAATGTATGCAAACATATGGTTGCAATCAAATGTTCCATTCGAGGAGTTCGCCCCATGACCTTTCCTTCCTCAACTGAGATCCTGATTGTTGGTGCGGGTCCGTCCGGTTTGGCGCTCGCCTCCGAATTGGCCCGCCGCTCCGTCCCCTTTGTCTTGATCGACCGGCAGGCCGCCGGCGCGAACACCTCACGCGCCTGCGTCGTCCATGCGCGGACGCTCGAAATGCTCGAGCCGCTCGGCATCGTGCCGGAATTGCTGGCGCGCGGTGTCGAAGTGCCGATCTTCCGGGTGAGAGACCGCAATCGGGCTCTGATCACCGTTGACTTCCGGCACTTGCCGAGCCGCTACGCCTATACGCTGATGCTGCCGCAATGGGAGACCGAGGCGGTGCTGCTCGCGGGTCTTCAAGCGCGCGGCGGCACGGTCCTGCGTCCCTGCGAGCTCACCGCGGTTCGGCACGACGCTGATGGCGCGACTGTCACGCTGCGCGATGGTGAAGGCGATCACATCCTGCGCACCCGCTATCTCATCGGCTGCGACGGCATGCACAGCAGCGTCCGCGAGCAGATCGGCATTCCTTTCGAAGGG
>DATNGE010000183.1:0-2810 GCA_035606035.1 Allostellaceae bacterium | reverse complement strand
CCGCAATGTCGGCTTGATGCTGCTGGCGCTCTTCGGCGCGACCGCGCCCGAAGGCGTCGTGTGGTACACCGGGCAATTCTACGCCCTCGCCTACCTCTCAACGGTGCTGAAGCTGCCTTATGTCGAGGTCTATCTGATCCTGATGATCGCGTTGCTGTGCGGCGCGCCGTTCTTCCTCGTCTTTGGCTCGCTCAGCGATCGCATCGGGCGCCGGCCGATCATGATCGCGGGCTTCCTGTTGGCGGTGCTCACCTATATCCCGGTGTTCAGCGCCTTCACGACCTATAAGGACAACCCGACGATCCTCTGCCTCCTCACCTTCTACATGGTGATCCTCGTCACCATGGTGTACGGGCCGATCGCAGCGTTCCTCGTCGAGATCTTCCCGGCGAAAATCCGCTACAGCTCGATGTCCATGCCCTATCACATCGGCAATGGCGTGTTCGGCGGCGTGGTGCCGTTGATGGGTACTTCACTGGCTGCCGCGTTCCCGACCGTCAATCTGGTGGGACTCTATTACCCGATCGGCGTTGCCGCGGTCGGCGTGGTGGTCGGATTGTTCGGCTTCAAGCAGACCTATCTGAGACGAATCTGGGATGAGGTCGGCGGCGAGCCCGCCGAATAACCGAAGCGGCTATTCGCTCTTGCGCGGCCCCGAATGCGATTTCGGGGCCGCTTTCTTTTGCCGCCCCTCCCTGTTCTTCAGCACCTCGATCTGCTCGGGAAAAGCGATCGCGATGGTGGGCCGACGCGTCCCGTCGATATAGCCGCGCGTCAGCACAGGTTTGCCGGCAAGTGTCGCCGGATCGAGCCCGCTCGCGCGGCTGAGCTTCACGATGTCGGGCGCGAGGGTGAGGACGAGGCCCTCATGCTGATCGACACCGAAGACCAGCAGTATTCCGCTCGAATTGTTGATCACGCGCGACACCGTGCCGGTGACGAGCGCGAAGCTGCCGGCGTGACGGCCCGCCTCCGCTGCGGGCGCGATGGCGTAAGCCGGATCGGCCCATAACCCGCGATGAAAGCGCCGCGCCTGGCGCTCGAGCACCAGCATCTCGGGGAGGCCAATGCGATCATCGGCGGTGCCGGCGACGCGCGCGAAGCCCGCCCGCAAGAGCTCGCCCTGGACCCAAATCTCGCCAGCATAAAGCTCGGCAAGAACGCGGCCTTGGCGATCGGTGGCGTTGCCGGCGAATTTCACGCTGAGCGCTTGCCCGTCGATGAGCGCGGCGAGCGCCTCTTTCGCTTTCGTCGCGAGCGCGCCGCGCGACGGCACGTCGATATCGACGAGACGCAGCACGCGCTCGTCCTTGAGCACCAGCGTCGCGCCATCGACAATTCGCGCCACCTCGACTGCGCCGCCATCGGTGAAACCCGGCGCGGCATGCGCCGATGCCGTCGCGAGCGAGACGATGAGCGCCAGGAGCGCGCGACGCGTCGCCGCGCGTTCAGGCTTCGAGGTGATCGACGATGTTGCCATCGGGCGTGAAGCACGCCGCTACCAGCGGGCCACCGAAGCCGCTGCCGCTATCGATCGACACGGCATGACGCGCTTCGACGATGCCGGCGTGACGAGGATCGATGCCACGCACGACACGCTTGAAACCAGCGAAGGGCGCCTCGAGCTGAAGGATGTCGCGATCGCACCACCAGAAGGTGTCGCCTTGGAGATCGAGCGGCTTCTGGGGATTGATGCCGGCATGGACGAAGAGCAGCGCGCCGTCATCGGTGAAGGCGGCACGGCGCAACGCGGTCATGAGCTGGCGATGACCGGCGCGCGCCTCGATCGCGGCCCGCAGGCTCGCCGTCCAACGCGTCAGCGACAGCACGCCGTCGCGCGCCGCCGCCAGGCCTTGCTTCGCGTCAACGCCATAGGCTTCGAGCGTCGCGCCCATGCCGTGATCGAGCATCCAGGGCAGGACTTCGCGCGGATTGGGCGCGAATTGCAGTTCTAGAAGCTTTTGCCACATCTCTTCCTGGCTGCCGCGCAGAAAGGCGATGTCGCCCATGAAAGCGTTGCGCCGCGCGAGGAAGAGGCTGCGGAATCGGATCAGCGCATCGAGCGTCGCAGCAGCGGCGGGTCCGAAGCCGGTGAAGTTGCCGAGATAAACCAGCCGGTCGCCCGCATTGAGGCGCGGTGCCATACGCGCATGGAGCGCGGCGACACGACGCGCGTCGCCGTGAATCGAGCCGACAGCCCAGACCCGGCGGGCGCGCGCCAACCGGCCATAGATTTCCGAATCGCAGGGCGGGACGGCGGCCAACGCCGCAGCAACCGCGGTGTTAAGCCGCGCTCAGCATCTGCTCGACGCGCTTCACCGCAACATCCTCGTCGATCTTCTCGACGGCGGCGAATTCGCGCACGAGCCGATCGAGCGCCGCCTGATAGATCTGGCGCTCGCTATAGGACTGCTCGGGCTGACTGGCATTGCGATAGAGGTCGCGCACCACTTCGGCGATCGCGCCAGGATCGCCGGAATTGATCTTTGCCTCGTATTCCTGGGCGCGCCGGCTCCACATCGTGCGTTTGGCACGCGAGCGGCCTTTGAGCCTCGTCAGCGCCAATTCCATCTCCTTGCGCGTGGAGAGGCGGCGAAGGCCGGAATTCTTCGCTTTGGCGACCGGGACGCGCAGCGTCATCCGGTCCTTGTCGAAATGCACGACGAAAACATTCAGTGTGTGGCCGGCGATTTCCTGTATCTCAATAGCCGTGATCTTGCCGACCCCATGGGTCGGATAGACTACGAGGTCGCCCGTGGCGAATAGCAGCTTCTCGGCCGTCATATTGTTCTCTCGCGAAACCGACTCGA
>DATNGE010000182.1:0-5260 GCA_035606035.1 Allostellaceae bacterium | reverse complement strand
GCGCAAGGGCCTCGGCCAGATGTCGGGCGTCTACGACATTCCCGCCGTCTATTTCCGCGGCTGCGCCGTCGTGACCAACACGCCGCCGACCACGCCCTATCGCAGCGCCGGCCGCCCGGAAGCGGTCTATGTGCTGGAGCGCCTCGTCGATATGGCGGCGGATCAATGCGGCTTCGATCCGGCCGAGCTGCGGCGCAAGAATTTCATTGCCGCCGACAAATTCCCCTACACCAACGGCGTCGGGCAAACCTATGACAATGGTGAATACGAGAAGGGGCTGAACGAGGCGCTCCGCCTGGCAGACTGGAAAGGCTTCGCGTCCCGCAAAGTCGAAGCGAAGAAACGCGGCAAGCTGCGCGGCATCGGCATCGGCAATTACATCGAGATCGCCGGCGGCTTCCCGCGCGAGCGCGCCGAGGTGACGGTTGCGCCCGAGGGCCGGGTCGAGCTCGTGCTCGGCACGATGAACAGCGGCCAGGGGCATGAAACGAGCTTCGCGCAGCTCGTCACCGAATGGCTCGGCGTGCCGTTCGAAAGCGTCGACTATGTCGCGCATGACACGAAGCGGGTCTCGGCCGGCGGCGGCTCGCATTCCGGCCGCTCGATGCGTCTCGCCAGCCTCGTCATCGGCATCGCGACCGACATCATCATCGAGAAAGGCAAGAAGCTCGCCTCGCATCTGCTCGAGGCTTCGGTCGCCGATATCGAATTCACCGGCGGCCGTTTCGGCATCAGGGGCACCGACCGCTATATCGGGATCTTCGATGTCGCGAAGGCGGCGGCGACGCGCAAGGACATCCCGGCCGAGCTGCAAGGCAAGCTCGACGGCATCGGCGATCAGGTCGTGGCCTCCGGCGCTTGGCCGTCGGGCACGCATATCTGCGAAGTCGAGATCGATCCCGACACCGGCGAGACGGAGCTCCTCCAGTGGAGCGGCGTCGACGATGTCGGCCGCGCGATCAATCCGATGATCCTCCACGGCCAGACGCATGGCGCGGCGGCGCAAGGCATCGGCCAGGCGCTGATGGAGCTCTGCTACTACGATCGCGACACGGCGCAGAACCACTCGGCTTCGTTCATGGATTACGCCGTGCCGCGCGCCGATATGATGCCGGCGTTCAACACCGAGCTGATCGAGCTGCCGGCGACCAGCCATCGATACGGCATCCGGCCGGGCGGCGAGGGCGGCACGACGCCGGCGCTCGCCGCGGTCATCAACGCGATCGTCGATGCGCTCTCCGACTACGGCATCCGCCACGTCGAAATGCCGGCGACGCCCGAGCGTGTGTGGCGCGCGATCCAGGACGCGAAAGGGGCGGCGGAATAGTTCGCGCGCTAACGCGGCAACGCCGCGCCCATCGCGTTGGCGATCACATCGATATCGTGATCGCTGATCGCGAAGAGGCCGAAGCGCAATTGATAGCCCCAATTGCGCTTGCCCTTGGTGAAGTCGAGTTGCTCGAGCAGCGGCGCGATCGGCGCTTCTTGCCGCGACAGCCATTCCACCTTGCGGCGGAAGGGGTGGAAGTCGGCGCTCATCGCGACCTGATAGGGCGCACCAATTTGGACAACCCCGAGCAGGATGAAGGCCCGGCATTTGTCCTTGCCGCGGAACGTTAAGGTCGGCGCGTAATAGGCGACGCGATCACCCGGATTGACGCGCTGGAGCGGGCCGCCCTTGCCATGGCAGATCTGCATGAAGCCGCCCTCTTCGCCGCCGCGCCGCGCGTGCTCGGCCGCGGCGACCGCGATCCAGTTCTTCGTCATGAGGCTCCTCCGTCTTTGCCGGAAGAGCCTAACCGAGCCTACTGTCAGAATCTGTCAGCAGTCTCACGCCGCGGCCGGATCGGGGATTTTCTCGATCGCGCGCCATTCCTTGAGCAGCGCCGCGCGGCGCCGCGGATAGCGCGTCTCGCTCACCGCGAGCTTGACGATGCGGTCGGTCCGGAAATGGCGATAGCCCTGGCGCAGCTCGCACCACGCGGCGATGACCCGCACGCGCTCGAAGAAGCCGAGCGCGAAGGGCCAGATCGCCCGCCGCGTCTCCCGGCCCCGGCCATCGAGATAGGCGATGCGCAGCTTGCGCTCGCGCCGGATCGCCTCGCGGATCGCCGGCAGCGCGACATCGCCCGCCGCGGCTTTGGCGAGCGGCGCGACCAGCAGCCCGGGCGCGTCGAGCCGCTCCTTCAAATCCGCCGGCAAGACGGCGCCGATCCGCGCCAACGCGTTGCGCGCGGCTTTCGCGAGCGGCGCGTCGCCGCGCTCGGCGACCCAGCGCGAGCCCAGGACCAGCGCCTCGATCTCCTCTTCGGCGAACATCAGCGGCGGCAGCAGGAAGCCGGGGCGCAGCATGTAGCCGACGCCCGGCTCGCCATCGATCGTCGCGCCTTGCGCGGTGAGCGCCGCGATGTCGCGGTAGAGCGTGCGGAGCGCGATGCCGAGCTCCGCCGCCAGCGCGGCGCCGCTCACCGGCCGGCGATGGGCGCGCAGCAATTGGATCAGATCGAGCAGACGTTCGGCGCGCGACAAGGGACGGCCTTTCCGAGAGAGGCCGCGATCCTAGCACATAAGCTGCCAAAAACTGGCAGTGTCTTAGTTTGAATTCGCCGGGCAACAAAACTGCGACGACGACAAAGAGCGGTTCGAGGAAAGGCTTAAGAAGATCGCGAAGCAGTAGCCGGAAAAGGCCAAACGCTCGCCTTGGCCAGTGATCGCTCAATCTCTGCGGCGTGTTGATCCATCTCTGCCGCCGTTTCGAGCATGTCGGCCGCCAGCTTGGCATTAGTCTCTTCGGCCGCGATCTGACGAAGGCGTTCAGACCCGATGCGGATGGATCGCGCGGTCTCCCATCTCTCTTTCACCCAGCCTCTCTTTTGGGGCCAATCGGCCCCTCAGAGGTTAGTACGTCAAATGAAAGAGTTTGGATTGGGTTTCGTGGGAACTTTTTCGCCGTTTCGGTTGCTCCTAGGGACATGCAGGAAGCCACCGCGCGCAAGCCCAAAGGGCGAAGCGGCTCGCCTCCGATATTACCCACGCTGAAGCCGCCGCCGCGCTGATGAAGATGGCAAAGGACTACACCGAGATCGCGCTGGATTTAGAGCGCGGCGCCATCGAAATCCGTCACCCGGAACGGATGCCGCAACGCTAAAAGACGATCGGCCCAAAGCCGCGAACGACAAACCCGAGGGCGCAACCAAAGGGGCGGGTGCAGATTAGTGGAAATAATCTGTCCCTAAAGCTTGCCGGGGATCGGCTATGGCAAAGAGCAATACCACAGCAGACTTGGCTGAACTGACCGAATTAGCGCAGCGCGCACGCCATATCGTGGACTCGGCTGCGGACGATGCGGCTCTAGACCGTTTGAGGCAGATGACGGTAGAGCTTCAGTCCGAGATTAGGCACGTCGCGAAGAAGTTCACGGCTGCTCCGGGCTAAGGCTTCAGCTCGTCCTGCGGCTTTTGAGGGCGACGAAGTTCTCCGCGAAGAGGAAGAGAAGGCCGAATCGAAAGCGGCTCTCCGGGGGAACATGGAGAGCCGCTCTACGGGTGTTGGCAAGGGTACCGACGCCAGCGATTTCTCCTTTAGCTCGCGATCTTCTCCGCCGCCGCGTTCATGCCGGCGATGTAGCCTTGGCAGGTCGCGCGGCCGAGTCCGTGCTGGCTGAAGCCGCCGGCGGTCTCGCCGCAGGAAAAGAGGCCGGCGATCACCGCGCCGTTCATGTCGATCACCTGGCCCTTGCCGTTGATGCGCAGGCCGACGCGCGTGTCGTGGATCACCGGCGTCGACCAGGCGGCGAAGAAAGGCGGCTTCTCGATCTTGTAAAGCGGCTTCGGCTTGGCGAAATCCTCATCCTCGCCCTTGTCGACGAAGCCGTTGTAGCGCGCGACCGTCTCTTCGAGATTCTGCGCGGGCATCGGCACGCGCTGATATTTCATTTTGATCTTGCCGGCGAGCGCGGCGAGCGTGTCGGCCTCAAAGAAGAACCCGGTCGTATCGACATGCGGCGGCGTCAGATCCCATTTCTCGCGCGCGACCGCATCGCTATCGAAGATCGCCCAGATCGGCCCGCCGCCATTATGCGCATCGCCGATGCCGGCGAGCGCCGCGTTGATCCAGTTGCGCGGGTTGTATTTCACGTCTTTGGCGTTGCGCCAGCTCCACGGCTCGTAAGGATTGACGCCATTGTAATTGTTGGAGCTGAATTGCGGCGCCGTCTCGTCATAGAAGCGCTTGCCGATCATGTTGACGAGGATGAGATCCTGCCAGTTGCGCACTTGGAGGCCGACGGCGCGGGCCTTGTCGAACACCTTGCTGGTCGGCTGCCAGGTCAGGTTCACATAGCCGTATTGCGTCCCGACATGGCCGGGCTTGGTGATGCCGGAGCCGAATTCGCCGGTCTCGTTGAAGCCGCCCCAGAGCGCGGCGCCGATCTCCATCGCCGCGAGCTCGCCGCTCGCGTCCTGGTCGGACCAGGGCTGGCCGGCGATGCCGCAATATTCCTCGGTCAGGCGCGGATCGAACATGCGGCGGAAATTGACGTTGGTGCTGGAGCCGCCGGTCGCGAGCACGACACCGCGCCGCGCGCGGATATTGAGCCGCTTGCCCTTGTTGTCGACGGCGATGCCGATGACGCGGCCGGATTTCGGATGATCGCGATGCAGCGCGACCATCTTATGCTCCAGCAGCACTTTCACGCCTTTCTTAGCTGCGCTCGCCTCCAGCGGCCGGATCAAGCCGTTGCCGGAGGACATCGTCGCACGTACCGAGGGATCCGCCTGGCCGCCGGTTTGCACCATCGGCCAATCCATCACCGCCGCATGGCTCTCGCGCGGCACGGAATTGCCGGTGGCGCCGCCGCCCAAAGTGTCAGGCGCCTTTTCGACGAAGGCGACGCCATTCGCGATCAGAAATTCGAAGACGATCGGGCTGTGATCGGCATAGGCGCGAATGATCTCGCGATCGTTGTAGCGGTAATCGGGAAAGCCGTTGCTCTCGACCACCGACCAGTCGGTCAGATCCTTGAAGACGAGATCGGGCGAATCGGCGATGCCGTATTTCTTCTGCCGGCTCGTTCCCCCGCCGAGCGGGACATTGCCGCCGCTGCAGGTGCCATGGCCGCCGGTATGCGGCTGCGCCTCGACGATGATGACCGAGGCGCCGTCATCGCGCGCCTTGATCGCCGCAGGAAAGCCCGACGCGCCCGAGCCGACCACCACCACGTCGGCGGTCAAATCCCATTTCGCCGGCAGGCCCTGCGCTT
>DATNGE010000181.1:0-37368 GCA_035606035.1 Allostellaceae bacterium | reverse complement strand
CAGCGCGGTGTGGCCGTCCTTGTCGGCCTCGTCGGCATTGCCGCCGGCCGCCATGATCCAATCGATCTGGCCGGCATCGCCTTGCGTCGCGGCGGCGAGCACCTGGCCGTCGACGGTGGGGGTGTTCAACAGCGGGAGTGTCTTCGGAACCGTGGGAATGCCGGTGAAGGGTGTCGGCGGCGCCTTCTGGGCCGCAGCCTCGCTCGCCGCGAAGCCAACCGATAGAACCGCGCCCAATGCAAAACCGAGCCGCTTCTGCAGCCGATCAGCCGTCATGACAAGAGCCCCTCGCTCCGTCCCTCTCAGCCGGTAAGATGAAACAGCCGGGACGCGGCGGCAAGGGGTTTCTCGGCATTGCTCCCTCGCCGCCCCCGGAGAGTGCCACTAAGTTATTGTGTTAGAAGCAAAGGAGGCCCTCATGCGACTCGCGGTCATCGGCGCCGGGAATGTCGGAAAAGCGCTCGGCAAGGCCTGGGGACGGCGCGGCCATGACGTGACCTATGGCGTCCGCCAGCCCGGCGATGCGAAATATGCGGGGCTCAAAACCGCGGCCGTCGCCGAGGCGGCGCGTGCGGCGGAAGCGATCCTGCTGGCGACGCCCTGGGAAGCGACCGAGGCGGCGCTGAGCGCCGCCGGCGATCTCACGGGCAAGCTCCTCCTCGATGCGACCAACCCGCTGGCCATCGGGCCGCACGGCATCGGGCTCGCGCTCGGCCACAGCATTTCAGGCGGCGAGAAGGTCGCCGCCTGGGCCAAGGGCGCGGCCGTCTTCAAGACGCTCAACACCACCGGCTTCAACAATATGGAGAATTCCGGCGGCTATGCGCAGAAGCCGGTGATGTTCTTCGCCGGCGACGATTCGGCCAAGCGCGCGACCGTGGCGGCCCTCATCGCCGATCTCGGCTTCGAGCCGGTCGCTGCCGGGCCGCTCGTCAATGCGCGGCTCTTGGAGCCCTACGCGATGCTCTGGATCGATCTCGCCATGAAACGCGGCCAGGGCCGCGACATCGCCTTCGCGCTGATGAAGCGCAAATAGTTTCACCAAGCACGCCGCTTGAAAAATCGCATGGCCTCGCACATCTAGACCGGCGGAGCCGAGGCAGAGCGGACCAGTATCTTGGTGGGGACGATGGCGAAGAGGCAGAACAACAGGACCGACGAAGTCCCGATTCGTGTCGCAATCAACGACGTGCGCTACTGGCGCGACTGCGCGCGCCGCATGCGCGCCGAGGCGCGAATCGCCCGCGACCCGCGGCTGAAAGCGCTGATGCGCGACATCGCCAATCGCTATGCGCGGCTGGCGCGCTGGACGGAGCGGCATACCGCGTCCGGCGGCTGGATCGAGCGGCTGCTCTATGGCCGCGCGCTCGACGGCGATGGACGGCTACAGCGAGACGAGCTGAGCAACCGCTAGAGAAACCCGCCGCCCGCGAGATACTGGCGGCCGAGCGCGAAGAGCGCGATGACGACGCCGATCACGCCGACGACGATGGCGGCGTCGAAAGCGCGGCGCACGCGCACCATCGCCGCGACCGAGGCAAGCGCGATCGCGAGCTGGGTCGCAAGATCGGCATAGGACAGCATATCGCGCGTCGCCAGCAGGCCCTTGCCCGCGGCGAGATGATCGTCGCGATCCTTGGCGAAATTCTGCGCATCGCCTTGGATCTTCGGCTGGCGATTGCGGAAATCCTGCGCCTGACCTTCGAGCCGCGTGCGGCTTTGCGCATCGAGGGCGGGATTGGCGGCGAGCTGCGTCTCGATGATGCGCGCCTTGATGCTGTCGGCCTGATATTCGTTCCACGCATCGGACGATTGCGCCTGCGCCAGGATCGCCTGGTTGCTCTCGTAGATCGCGTTGTTGGTCAGCACCGTGGCGCGCACGGTCAAGAATCCGGCGATGCCGGCGAGGATGCCGGTGAGCAGCGCGACATAGCCGACCCAGCTCGGCACCGGCCCGCTCTGCGCGTCGTGCTTCGTCAATTTATCCGCCAGCGCTTTGACGCGCGACGGCTTTGCGGTTTCGTCAGTCATGAGCCCCCGGATCGTTGCTTGCTCGCCCCCTCACCCCAACCCTCTCCCGCAAGCGGGAGAGGGAGGGACCCACGCGAAGCGTGGGAGGGTGAGGGGAATTCACGCGTCGATGTCTCGCGCAATCGTGATGCGGCGCAACAACCGGCGCTCACTCGGGCTGAAATCGGTGCGCGCGTGGAGCGTGCAGCGATTGTCCCAGAGGATGAGATCGCCCGGGCGCCAGACATGCTCGTAAACGAAGCGCTTCTGTTCCTGGTGATCGTAGAGCTGGTCGAGGAGCGCCTCGGCTTCCGCCTGCGCCATGCCCTCGATGTCATGCGTCATCAGGCGATTGACGTAGAGCGCCTTCCGCCCCGTCTTCGGATGGATACGCACCATGGGATGCGTCCAATGCGGCGCGTCGGGCGCGGCACGGCCGCGGCGGATGGTGACGTCGTAGCCGATCTCGTAACGGTTCGTCGCGCGCAGCGGATCGATCTTCGCCTTCGTCGACGGAGGCAGTGTTTCATACGCGGCATATTGATCGGCAAAGAGCGTGTTGCCGCCGCTCGAGGGCACCTCGACGCTATAGAGCATCGTGCCGACGACCGGATGCTCGATGTAGCAAAGATCGGAATGGAAGAACATCTCGCCGTCGGGCAGCGCGCCGATCGGCTTGCCGTTCTCACGGATGTTGGAGATGAGCATGATCGATTGCGGCCGGCCGGCGAGCCGCCGCGTTTCATGCGCCAGCATCGGCGGGCCGAACACCTCGGCATAGGCGACCTGCTGCTCGTCGGTGATCTGCTGCCCGCGGACGAGCAGCACGCTGTGATCGTACCAAGCCTGGCGCAGCGCCGCCGCGGTCGCCGCATCGATCGGCCGGCGCAGATCAATGCCAACCACCTCGCCGCCAATCGTCGGGTGGAGCTTTTTGATCTCGAGACGGGTCGCGGTAATCGTGTCCATGCCGCGCTCCTTTCCTAGGCCGCCATTCTATTTCGTCGGCAGCGGAATGACATAGCGCTTGTCGATCACCGTTTCGGTGTCGACCTCGCCCTTCAGCATGCCCTGCTCCTTGTACCAGGTGATCTGGTGCAGGATGTCCTTGACGTCCAGTCGCTCCTCCGGATCGGCATAGGCGATCGCAGGCTTCACCTCGTCGGGCGACTGGCCGATCGCCTTGCCGATGATCGCGATCACCTCGTCGGCGCCTTCGTTCAGATGCTCGCGCTCATCAGGGCCGGTGACCGCGTCGTGATAGAACCGCGCGCCCTTGCGATAGCCCCGGAGGAAGCGCTGCACGAAATCGGCGCGCCCATCCGCCGTCTTCGGCGTGACCGCGGCGACGCCGAGCTGCCACGGCGTCTCATCGCCGACCCAGCCCAGCACCTTCGCCTGGCCTCTTGCGACCGGACCGAGGCCGTAGACGTTGGAGACGATCGCGAAATCGACTGTGCCGCCGGTCAGCGCCGAGGTGATCGCCGTGTTCTGCTGCAGCGGCTTCAGCGCGATGGTCTTCATGTCGATGCCGTATTTCTCGGCGACCAACGCGATGCTGTAATGGAAGGACGAGCCGACGGTGTTGATGCCGCCGCTGTGGCCGCCGATGTCCTTCAAGGATTTGAGCCCGCCCTCATAAGCCGGTTTCGAGACGAAGATGCCATAGCCATTGAAGCCCGGCACCTCGCGCGAATGCGCCGCGATGATGCGCAGCTGGCCTTGCGAGGCGAGCTGATAGAAGCCGCCGGTGACGCCGCTGACCCCGACATCGAGATCCCCCGAGACGACCGCGACGAAAATCGGCTGCGCCGCCTCGAAGAAGACGATCTCGGGATCGATACCCTCTTCGCCGAAAAAGCCCTTCGCCACCGCGACATAGAGCGGCGCCGAGAGCGTCGATTTGACGACGCCGATCTTCGCGTGATCGGCGGCAGCGGCAGGCGCGCGAGGCCCGGCTAGGATCGACAGCACCGACAGAACGGCAACGACGCACAGCGTCTTCATAAGTCCTCCATGGCCCATCCCCAAGAGCTGGGCACCCCGTCGCTTATTTTTCCGGCTTCCAGCCGCTTTTGTCGAGTGCGGCGATCGCCTGCTCGACGAACGAATAATCATAGACCTGATCGAGCCGCGGCAGCGCGCTGTCGACAAGGTTCAGCATCGCGCCGCGCAGCTTGAGATCGAATTGCCGCTCCTCCGGCCTCGCCTCGGCGTTTTGCAACACGGTCGGCGTCGTCTCGTCCAGCGCTTCGGCCAAGGTTTCGGGATTGGCGTTCTTGGCGTATCGCTCCACCGCCGCGAGGGTCGCGCCGCGATAGGCCTTCATCTCGCGCATGCCCATGACGACAGCCGTGACGAAGCGCGTGACGAGGCCGGGATTGCTGTCGATCAGCGCCTGGCTGGTCGCGAGCCCGTTATACGGCATTTTGAGATCGTTCGGAAAATCGATCAGCACATGGCCGCGGGCGAGCGCGCCGCGCTGGCGCGCGATCCGCTCCTCGATATAAGAGAGGAAGATCGCCGGCAGCGAGGCGTGCTCCATGATCGCGATGCGTTGCGCGCCGCCGACACCGATCGGATTGTAGGCGACGTAATCCTGCGGCAGGCCCGCCTTCATCAGCGCCGCGCGCATCGCCAACTCGTCGAGCCCGCCGGTGGTTTCGACGCCGACCGGCTTGCCCTTGAGATCGGCGAGCGTTTTGATGTCGGGGCTCGTCGCCCAAAGCTTCCACGGCAGCGAGACGGCGAGCGTCATGATCACTTTGAGCTTCGCGCCGCGGAGGATCGCGGTGATCGCCGAGCCCGAGGACGAGCTGAACTGCACGCTGCCGGCGATCAGCGCCGGCGTCGCGGTGCCGCCGCCGGCCTGCAGCAGCTCGATAGCGATATCCTCTTGCGCGAAATAACCGCGATCGCGCGCGAGGAAATAGGGCGCGTAGAGCGCATCGAAACTCGCATAAGTGACGGTGACGTTATCGGCAGCGCGCGCTGGGGATGCTGCGAGCAGCAGCGCCAGGGCGATGCCCGCCAAGCGAAGCAGCGGCAACAGCGGCTCCCTTTCCCCATCCCGTTTCGGGAGCGAGAGTAGCCGCGGAGCGATCAGGACGCGATGGTCAATACGCCATCGCTGATCTGCCAGGCGCGCAGGCGCGACAGGAAGGACATGCCTAGCAGCGACATCGTGCCTTGGCGCATGATGATCGCCGGCACGTTGTATTCGATAATGCGGTTGAGGCGGACATCGGCGAGCGTCACCGCGGCATCGTGCGAGATGCCGTTCGCCGTCTGCATGGGCTTGTTCCAGCTCAGCCTCGTCAAATCGTAGCCGAGCCGCGAGGCATCCGCGGTCGTCAACGCGACAAAGGTCGCGCCGGTATCGAGCAAGAACTGGACCGGCGTGCCATTGACCGTACCGGGCAAGAAGAACTGGTTGCCGCGCTGGGCGTGATAGCTCTGGGTCGCAGGCGGCTCGGCGACGGGAGCCCTGGCGGCGCGTGGACGGGCCGGTGGCGGCGCGGGCACGGCCGCATCGCCCGAGCCGACATTCATAGTGTCGATGAGACTCGGAAGACCAAGAGCCGCAGCGCTGCAACCGACCAGCAGCATAAGGGACCGGCGCAGCATCGCGCCGCTCGGCGCATCATCACCATCGCTCATGCCACGAAGACTAGCGCCGCGCGGTTTAACGTCTTGTCAACGGGTGCAGCGATTGCATGGGATTTTAGGCAATTACGCCGTTTCCTTTGAGATCGTCATTCCCGCGCAAGCGGGAATCCAGGGCAACAGATTCGATGCAAACTGGATGCCCCTTTCGCGGGCATGACGAAGAAAATGGGTGCTTACCCCGCCAACGCCGCGAAAACGTCGGGCGCGGGCGGCAAATGCTGGATGTGATGGCGGTGCCAGAGCGCGTAGAACAGCAAGGTCCATGCGGCGAAGCCGGCGCGTTTCTCCGCCGCGGCGGCGAAAAGCTTCTCGATGCTGCCCTCGATGCAGATTTCGCGAATCCCCGGCTGCGCGGCGACGAGCGGCCCGAGCTGCGCGCCGCGCCGCGCGATCCATTCGCCGACCGGCACGGTGAAGCCGCGCTTCTTGCCCATCGGCGCCGCCGCCTTCGACTGGCCGGCGAGCCAGCGCCGCAGCAGATACTTGCCGAGGCCGCCTTTCACCTTGAGCTCATCGGGCAAGCGAAAGGCAAACGCCGCGACGGCCGGGTCGAGGAACGGCACGCGGCCTTCGACGCCGTGCGCCATGAGGCAACGATCGAGCTTGGTCAGCAGATCGTTCGGCAGCCAGTCGGCGCAATCCGTCGCCTGCGCCACTTGCAGCCGCGTGCGCGCGCCGTCTTGCGCCGCGAGCTCCGCCGCCGCGACGCCGTCGCGCCAGCCGGCGAGATCGCCGCGCAGGATGCCGAGCTTGTCGAGATTGCCGCGCGCGCGTAACAGCTTCCCGCCCGCCCACCAGGGCCGGACGACGCTGCGGTAGCGGCCATAGCCGGCGAAGAGCTCGTCTCCGCCTTCGCCGGACAAAATTACTTTCAGTCCTGCCTCGCGCGCGGCCGCGGCGAGCTTGTAGGTCGGCAGGATGGCGTAATCGGCGGCGGGATCGTCCATCGCGCGCGCGATCTCCGGTAGCAGCATCCAGAAATCACCTTCTCGGAAATCGATCTCTTGATGCTCGGCGCCGAACTCCTGCGCGACGGCGCGCGCACCTTCGCGCTCGTCGCTCACCGTCGCGCTGCCAAAACCGATGGTGAAGGCCTTGACCGGCCGCTCATTCAAGCGCGCCATCATCGCCAGCACCGCCGATGAATCGATGCCGCCCCAGAGAAACATGCCGTAAGGCACGTCGGCGCGCTGATGCAGCTTGATGCTCTCGGCAAAGACGCGGTCGAATTCAGCGAGCCCCGCCTCTTCGCTCAGCGGCGCGATGGCGCCATGCGGCAGCGCCTCGATGCGCCGCCGCTCGATGATGCGGCCTTTGGTGACGACGAGCGTCTCGCCGGGCAGGACGCGCGAAATCCCGGCGAAGATCGTCTCGCGGCCGGTGGTGAATTGCAGCTCGAGGAGCTCGTTGCGCGATTGCCGCATCAACTCGCCCGCGACCAGACCGCTCCGCAACAGCGCCTGCGCTTCGGAGCCAAACAGCAAGCCGAGCGGCGTCTCGGCGTAATAGAGCGGCTTGATGCCGAAGGGATCGCGCGCCAGCACCAGCCTGCCGCTCGCCGGATCGTGCAGCGCGATCGCGTACATGCCGCGCAGATGCTTCGGAAAATCGAGGCCGAATTTGCGATATAAATGAAGCGGCAGCTCGCAATCGGAATGGGTGGCCAAACGCGCTTGCGGCACATCGGCATGGAGCTCGAGGTGATTGTAGATCTCGCCATTTGCCATCAGCGCGGCGCCACCGGACTCGTAGAGCGGCTGATCGCCGGTCGCGAGATCGATAATCGCGAGCCTCGTCTGCACCATACCGACATCGCCGACGTGGTAATGTCCCGTCCCGTCAGGGCCGCGATGCCCGAGGGCTTTCTCCATCGGCAGCAAGACAGCGGTCGGCGCCGGCGCGCCGCTGATCGTCATGATGCCGGCAATGCCGCACATCAGCGCATCACCGTGGCGAGAAACTCGCGATAACGCGCGACGACACGCGATTCGCTGAATTGCGCCTCGAACAAGGCGTGGCCCGCTTCGGCGAGCGAAACGGCGCGCGCCATATCCTCGATGAGGCGGCGCAGCGCTGCGGCGAGCGCGCCGGCATCGTCGACCGGCACCAGCAACCCGGTCTCGTCGTGCTCGATGAGCTCTGCCGGCCCGGGCGCGGCGCATGCGATCACCGGCTTCTTTGCAGCCCAGGCTTCGATGATCGTGTTGCCGAGCGGCTCGCGCCGCGATGAGCAGACAAGCACATCGCAAGCCGCGAGCAGCGCGCCGACATCGTCGCGCCAGCCGAGAAAGCGAACGCGGTTCGCGATGCCGAGCGTTGCCGCCTGGCGCCGCAATGCGGCGCGCAGCGGGCCCTCACCGGCGAGCCAGAGATAGAGTCCCGGCACTTGCGCGACCGCGGCGAGCAGCACATCGAAGCCCTTGTTCGGATGCAGCCGACCAAGTGCGAGCGCGAGCGGGGCATCGGACGGGGTGTCGAGACTGGCGCGCGGCACCGGGGGCGCCGGCGCGAGTTGGGCGAAATTCGGCAGGTAGTGCACGCGATCGGCCGGCCAGCCGTCCTGCATCATCCACTCGGTAAGCGCGCGCGTATTGCCGACGAGGTGATGGCAATGCTTGTAATAACTCAAATCGTAATAGCCGCCGAGCCGCCCGACATGGACGAAATCGCCGCGCGGGCAATAAATCGTCGCCCGGCTCATCCAGGACAGCACCACCCGCGGCTTGAACTCGCGCGCGACCGCGGCCAAGCGCGGTGCGCTGACGAAATCGAGCGCGCGGCCGAAGGCAATCTCCTCGACCGGCAAGCCCGCGGCGCGCAGCCGCGCTGCACGGCTCGGCTCGCGGCGGATAACGAGCTGTTGCGTTTCGCCGGCATGATGCAGCGCGATAGCCAGCCGCTCGAAGAACGCCTCTGCGCCGCCATGCGGCGCGCCCGCCATAGCTTGCAGCACGCGCGTCATGAGGGCCTGGCCTCGCGCTGCCCGGGCAGTGCCGCGATGACATCCGCGACCTCGAGCCCGCGCAGATCGGGCCGTTGCAGGATCGTGACGCGCGGCCCTTGCGGCTTGGTCAGAGCGGGATCGGATTCGTCCGAATAGAGCGATATCACCGAACAACCGGCGAGGCTGATCAGATGCATGGGGCCGGTATCGTTGCCGACCGCAAACCGGGCGCCGCGCGCGAGATCGGCGATATCGCCGAACGATGTCTGATCGAGCAGCGAGACCGCTGCCGGACAGAGCGAGCGAATCTCCGCAACCGCCGAGGCCTCGGCCGCGGTTCCGATCAAGACGGGAAGAGTCCCCCGCTCGTCGAGATAGCGCGCGAGGGCGGCATAACGCGGGGCCGGCCAACGCTTCTGCGGCCGGCGCGGCACGCCGCCGGGGACGAGCAGCGCGAAGGGCCGCGCCAGGCCGAAGCGCGACGCATTGCCTTTCAGCCAATCGAGGCGCGGCGGGCCGACACCGACAACACCGGCGGCTTCGAGCTGGCTCGTCCATTTATCGACCGCGTGGCGCCGGTCTTCCGGCAGATCCGGAACGTAATGCGAGCAACCGCGAAACACCCCGGACCATTCGAGCGACCGGCCGGCAACGAGAAGATGGTAAAGGATCCTGAGACGCGCGGTCCGTTGCAGATCGTAGACCCGCGCGAAGCGCCGCTGCCGCAGCTCCGCGAGGATGCGCAGATAGTTCCCGGGCGCGCGCCACGACAAACGCGCTTCGGTCACGACGTCATCGAAACACCCGCATTCCCAGCCGAGCTGCGCATAAGCATCGCGCGTCAGGAGGGTAATCCGGTCATGGCGATGATAGGCGCGTATCGCCGCGAAACATCCTTGGGCGAGAAGGAAATCGCCGAGCGCGCCAAGCTTGATCACGAGAACCGCGCCGCGCGGGCCATCGGCATTCGTTGGTGGCGACCCCGCCATCAGAGCAGCACCCTAAAACGACGCGTGACCTCGTCGGCGCTAGCACCAAGCGGTCCGCGCGCCAGCCTCATGCCGTCAAACGAGACGCCGCCATCGATCATCACGACAGGCGCCATCGTTCACGCGGCCTTGCCGGCGACACGCGCCCAAAGCTGACGCGCGGCCTCCTCCGCCATGTCGACGCTGAGACTATCCATCAGCGTGTCGGTGGTGAGATGATCGAAATCAGGCGGGAACAGATCCTTGTGCGGTATCGCGGTCGCGACGACCGCGGTGTGCGATCCCCAGGGCGCATATTGGTCGATCGGGCTCGGCCCGAAGAGACCGAGGGTTGGCGTGCCGGTCGCTGCGGCGAGATGCATAAGGCCAGTATCGTTGGCGATGAAAAGTGCGCTGCGCTTGATCACCGCGGCCGCGGTCAGCAGATGAACCTTGCCGACGAGATCGAGCGCGCGCGGCCCCAGCGCCTCGATCATCGGCGCGGCTTGCGGCCACTCATGCTTCGCCGCGAGAACCGCGACGCGCGCGCCTGGAAAGAGCCCGCCTGGCGCGGTCAGACGCTGGGCCAGCTCGGCGAAACGCTCAGCACGCCACTCCTTGCCGCGCCAATTCGCCGCCGGGCCGATCGCCAGCACCGGCGCGCCGGAACCTGCCCCGACGAAAGGCGGGGACATGAGGCGCGCGGCTTCGGCCTCGCGCGCCGGCGCGATCCAGAGATGCGGCGATGGCGGCGCATCGAGGCCGAAGATGTCCGCCATCTGCTTGACGCGATGCTCGCCGATCCTGCGTTTCCGCGCGACGTAGCGCTGCCGCCCCCATAAGAGATAGGCGAGCGCGGAGGCGCGCAGATCGACCACGACGTCCCAGCGCCTGAGCGCCACGGCGCGATAGAGCCCGAGCCAATGCGCGCGCCAGCGCTGCTTCTCGATTGTGATGACGCGCTCGAGCCCCGGCACATCGGCGAAAAGCGGTGCGGCGTCGCGTCCGGCGGCGATGGTGAGTCGGGCGCCGGGATAGCGCTCGAGCAGATGCGACAGCACCCCGGTCGACAGCACAGCATCGCCGATCCGCGTCGCCGTGACGAAGAGAATCCTCATGGAGCGGGGTATAAGGAGAGCGGCGCGGATCGACAAGGGTCGGCCCACGACGCGGTGCGCGCCGATCGCAAGGCGAATGGCGTGAGGCTCACGCATTCTTGCGCGACGCGGTGCTTCACTAGGCTCGGCACGCGCCCTAATCTTCCACGCTCGAACCGGGCGAGCAAAGGGGGATTGCATGCGCCGCATTGCGATTGCACTGACAACGTGCCTTTCAGCCATATTTACGGTCGCGCAACCCGCGTTTTCCGCCGAGATCAAGGTGCTGGTGCCGCGCGCCGTCTTCACCGTATTGCAAGAAGTCGGGCCGCCATTCGAGCGCGATACCGGCGACAAGCTGAACGTCGAATGGGGCCTGTCGCCTTCCTTCGTGCCGCGCATCCAAGGCGGCGAGGCGTTCGATATCGTCATGGGTCAACTCGGCCTGATCGACGGGCTGATCAAGGAGGGCAAGATCGCGGCCGACAGCAAGACCGCGCTGGTCAAGGCCGGCACCGGGGTCGAGGTGCGCGCCGGCGCGCGCAAGCCGGATGTCAGCACGGTCGAGGCCTTCAAACGCGCGCTGCTCGACGCGAAGTCGATCGGCTATCTCAAAGTCGCCGGCGTGCCGCAATTGATCGAACGCCTCGGCATGACCGAGACGCTCAAGGCGAAGACCACCGTTCCCGATCGCGATGTCGTTTCCGACATGGTGGCAAAAGGCGAGCTCGAGATCGGGATCGTCATCACCACCCAAATCCTGACGACGGAGGGCGTCGAGCTCGCCGGGCCGCTGCCCGAGGAGATTCAGATCTACATCCCCTTCGCCGCGGGCGTGAGCGCGAACTCGCAAGCGCCGGATGCGGCGCGGGCGCTGCTCCGTTACCTCGGCAGTCCAGCTGCCGCCGCCGTCATCAAGAAGCAGGGAATGGAACCGGGCTGACAGCGGGCCTTATCACTTGGGCAGAAACGCCTCGGTGTAGAGGGTCGACATGTCGGGCGGCGTGTCGAGGGTTTTCAGCTCGATGAAGGAGCGCTTGAGCGTCTCCAGCGCCTGCGCATCGAAGCGGCAATCTTTCGAATACATGTCCTTGACGATATCGTAATCGCGCGACGTCACGCTCTGCGAAAAATGCGTGATGCCGGCCATGATCGGCACCGCCTCGGCTTTGTGCGTGCGGATGAAGGCGGTGGTTTCGAGCCAGCCACCGAGGAACGCGCGGATCGCCTCAGGATTGGTCGCGATCAGCTCGTTCGAGGCGAAGATCGCGCCCGAGGCGACGCTGCCTTCATAGGCGCTGACGGGAAAGAGCAGCCGCCCGACGCCGTTCTCCTCCATGCCGAGGAAGGTTGTCGTGCCGCCCACGTAAGTGTCGATCTGGTGCGCGCGAAACGCCGCGACGATTGCCGGGAAGTTGCTGCCGATGGCGACATGGATCGTGCCGCCCGGCCCCCAGCCTTGCGAGCGATCGAACTCGCTCGCCAGCCAGTCGTTGAGGGAGCCGATCGTGGAAACGCCGATCTTCTTGCCTTTGAGATCGGCCATGGTGTGAACCGGCGAATCCGCCGGCACGCCGAAACTGAAATAGGGCAGCGTCGTCGTGCTCTCGCAGACGGCCTTCATCGGCACGCCTTTGGCGATGAACGCCATCTGGATGCCGGCGCCGATACCGATATCGATGCTGTGCGCGGCCATCGCCTGGATCATTTTGCCGCCGCCTTCGAAATCGACGATCGTCAGCGCGAGGCCGCGCTTTTTGAAATAACCAAGCTGGTCGCCGACATTGACCGGAATGATCGAATCGGAATCGTTCGAGGCCTTGCCAACCGTCAGGCTGGTCTCGGCTCTTATCGGCGACGGCATCGCCATCGATGCGAAGACGATCGCGAGGAGGGCACAAGCGAGAGTCGGGGAGCGGCGGTTCATCATGATGCCTGAAGCTTAGCGTGATTCAGCGCGCCGTCGAGCCGAGTTCGATCACGCAGCTTCGCGCGGCGTTCTCGCTTTCCGATTTGGTTGCCGCATGCTTAGCTTTGCCATCATTCGTAAAGGGCGAGACGAGGATGAGCCGCTCCGACCTTATCACCTTCGAGTAGTCGAGGATTAAATGCGACGGATCGTCAGCTATTCGGCCGTCACCTGTCCGCTCTGCGGCTTCGTCACGCGCGAGAAGATGCCGACAAATGCCTGTGAGGTCTCGTATGTCTGCGGCAATTGCGGCGCGACGCTGCGACCGAAGGCGGGCGATTGCTGTGTCTTTTGTTCTTACGGCTCGGTGCCCTGCTCACCTGTGCAAGCCGCTCAAGCCGCGCGCCGCTAGCGCTCGCCGAGACCGAAGCGCAAGCCGAACACCCGGCCCAACAGCGCGACGCCGGTGCTAAGCGCCAAGAGCACGATGCCGACGACGCTCGCCGTCTCCAGATCGCCGGCCTCGATGTATTTGAGCTGAAACACGGCGAGCGTCTGCGTCGCATGCGATGAGAGCAGCACCGCGGTGCTGACGCCGCGCGTCGCCGCAACGAATTCGAGGATGCCGACGACCGCGACCGCCGGAGCGACCAGCGGCAAGACGATCTTGCGCATCGTCGCGAGCCAGCTCGCGCCGCCGGCCTGCGCCGCCTCTTCGAGCTCGGGTGAGAGCTGCATGATCGCCGCCTTGATGATCTGCACGCCGAGCGCCATGCCGGCGAGGGTGAAAGCGAGCACCAGGCCGAACGGATGGCCGTAGATCTGGTTGAGCCCGGGCGTCTTCAAGAATACCCAGAGCAGGGCGAGGCCGATCACGATGCCGGGCACCGTCGTCGGCAGCCAGGTGAGGAAATCGAGCGCGCCGCGCCCGAAGTAACGCGTGCGCACCACGAGATAAGCGATCGGCGGGAAGAGCAACATCGAGAGCACCGCCGCCGCCATCGCGACGACGAGGGTGTCCCAAAGCGCGCCGAGGAAGAGCGTGTCCTGCAGGACGCTCGCCCAATGCGCGGTCGTAAAGGCGCCGTCGGGCACGTCGAAATAGCCGAACACGTCCATAAAGCTGCCGAGCAGCATGAAGGCGACCGGCAGGATCGTCATCGCCCCGAGGAGCAGCATGACGAGCGCGAAGAGCGGCCAGCGCCAGCGGCCGAGATCGGCGAGCCGCGCCGCGAATTTTCCGGCGACCGTGGCGCGGGCGCGGCGGCGCGCGATCATCTGCTGCGCCGCGACGAAAGGCGCCATCAGCGCGATGCCGGCGATGCTGAGCGCGAAGGCCGCGCCGTAGGTCGGCGGCGAATCAAAGACGTGGCTGTAGATCGCGGTGCTGAACACGGCGATCCGCGCCGGCGGCCCGAGGATCAGCTCGATCTCGAAAGCTTCGAGCGAGCGGATCGTGCCGAGCAGCACGACGACGAGGATGGTCGGCGCCAGCACCGGCAGGATGATGCGCCAGAGGATCCCGAGCGCACCGCAGCCCGCGACACGGGCCATTTCAAGAATTGATGAATCGATGTTGCGGAAGGCGGGCGTGAACAGCATCACCTGCACGGCGAGGGTATTCGTCATCAGATGGACGAAGACAATGCCCCACCAGGAATAGATGTCGAAGGGTGGATCGCGCGCCCAGCCGAGCGCGAGAATGAGGCGGTTGATCAGGCCGCTATGGCTGTCGAGCAGAAAGATCCAGCCGACGAGCACGGGCAAGGTCGGCAGGAAGAACGAGATCCAGAAGCCGAACTCCAGCCAATGCCGGCCGGGCAGATTGGTCCGCGCCAGCAGCCAGGCGAGGCCGATCGCGCAAAGGAAGGCGATGACCTGCCGCGTCGCGGTCAGCGTCAATGTGTTGACGATCGCATTGCGCAGATTGGGATCGGTCAGCGCCGAGACCCAATTGCCGAAGCCGAACGTCGTCGGCTGACCGTAAGTGCCGATCTGCAAACTGGCCGAGACGAGAAAGCCGAGCGGATAGAGGACGAAGAACGCGACGAGGCCGAGCACGAGGGCGAAGAGCAGCGCGCGCGGCGAGAGCGACCAGCGCCGTGCCGGCGCAGTCGCAACTCTGCCTTCCAGCGCCGCCGAGGTCATGCGCGCTACCTCACCCGATCTAGGTTTAATATCCCGCTTGGCGTGCGAGCTCGATGACTTTGGTCTGCAGCCGCAGCCCTTCGTCGCTGTCGGTCATCAGCCCCTTGCCTTGCATCCAGCCCGCCTCAAAACCAGCGAGCACCTGTTTCTGGAGATCGGGATCCGGGTGCGATGAATCCTTGCGGCGGCTCACGCTCGCCTGGCCGGTCGCGATATAGGAGCGCACCACCAGATCCTGGGCCTCTTTCGATAGATACCAGTTCACGAACACGGTGGCCGCGTTGCGATCGGGCGGATTCTTCGGGATCGAGACCGAGCGGCCGGTGCCGGTCGGCGGGTAGCCGCAAAGCCCTTTGCCGATGGGCGCCTCGATCTTGCGCTTCAGCTTCTTGGTGAGGCCGTCGAGATAGCTGCCTTCGGCGCCGACCGTCACGGGAAAGCGGCCTTGCAGCAGCCAATCGGCGACGGTGCGGAATTCGGCCGACACGATCGGCTGCTGCGCGAAGAAGGCGCGGACATACGCCTCCCATTTCGCATCGCTATCGAAAGCGGGCCGATAGCAGGTCAGCGCGATGGTGAGATTGGCCGGGCGCCCGGGATAATAAATGCCGAACTTGCCCTTCCATTCGGGCTTCAAGAGGTCGGGCCAATCGCCGACCACGCTCGCCGGCACTTTGTCGCGATCGACATCGATGCCGACCGCGAGATTGGAGATCCCGTCATAGAAGACATAAAGCGGGTCCATCGGCACATGCGCCGTGATGCCGCCGAACCATTCAGCATCGTTGTCGACATCGGCGCGCACGAGGAACGGCAGGATCGGCTCCAGCCCATGCGCCGGCTCGAGCACCAGCCGCACATTGTTCACCGGCTGGATCAGCACATCCCAATTGTATTGCCCGTTCTGCTGCTCGGTGAGGATTTTGGGGATCACCGCGTCGGGCCGGCCGGGCGTCGCCTCGACGCGGATGCCGTATTCCTTCTCGAATTGCCGCAGCACCGGCTCCATCCCACCATCGGTGAAATGCGAGATGACGATCTTGCCCTCGCGCTTGGCGGCGGCGACGATCTTCTGCCAATCGGCATCGGATACCGGCGCGGCGAAAGCCGGGACGACGGCAGCCAGCAGCGAGGCCGCCGCCAGCCACAAACGGAAATGACGGAGCACGCGTTCAGGTCCGCTGCGCCGGTGCACCTTCCGCGACGCGCGCGGCGCCGGCGGCCGTTTTGCCGAGCGTCTTCGGGTTCATCCTTGGCAGCAGCGCGCTCCGCCAATTGTCGGCTTTCGGCAAGACGAGCTCGGCGGCGCGCGCTTCGTAATAGCTGCTACCGACGCCCGGCGGATCGCCGCCGCGCTCGACCGTCTCCATCGCTTCGAGCAGGAGCTTGCGCGTCGCGACCACGGCCTTGTCGGCGGGGCCGAGATTCTCGCGGCTGCGATCGACGATCGGCCCCATGCTTTCCTGCACCGCGCGGTCCTGCTGATTGATGCCCGCAATGCCCGTGAAGGTCTCGGTCTTCTGCATCGCGCGATCGATGCCCCAATCATTGCTGCGGTTGCGCAGGGAGCGGAAGCTGTTCTTGGTGTCGACGTGGCTGCCATAGGCGTTGCCGCTCGTGCTCGACATCTCGCGCTCGCCGATCGGCTCATCGCCATAAGAGTGATAGAAATTCCACACCATGCAATTCTCGTCGTCCATCGGCACCCAGTAATGGCCGTGGACCTCTTCCCTGTCGGGACCGGGCGGGCGGAGCTGCGTGAAAGGCATGACGAAGTGATAGCCGCGCACATAGAGCTGCTCGCCGCCGAGCGGCCGGATGCCGTAATAGCGATAGCCGTAATCGGTGAAATCGACCTCGAGCGACGGCGCGCCGCCGAGCACGCCGACATTGTCCGGCGTGATGCCGGGCTGCTTCGCGTCCTTCTTCAGCGCGCGGTGCAGGATGGTGAAATGCGAAGTGTCGATGCCGCCTTCCAAGGCTTGCAGCCAGTTGCACTCTTCCTTCACTTTGCTGACCGCGCGATGCGTCGGCGCCATCTGCGTCCATTCGAATTTCGGCGGCGCCGGCTGTTTCTCCGGCGGGCCCATATAGGCCCAGATCACGCCGCTCAGCTCGTAAGTCGGATAGGCGGTCGCCTTGATCTTCGAGGCGAATTGGCGCGGCTCGTTCATCTGATCGATGCATTGCCCATCGATGCCGAATTTCCAGCCGTGATAGACGCAGCGCAGCCCGTTCTCCTCGTTGCGGCCAAGCCAGAGCGAGGCGCGGCGATGCGGGCAGAATTCCTCGATGAGGCCGATGCGCCCGTCGGTCGTGCGGAACGCGACGAGCTCCTCGCCCAAGAGCTTCACCCGCACGGGCGGGCAATCGGGCTCGGGCAGCTCCCAGGAGAGCAGCGCCGGCATCCAAT
Organism: Allostellaceae bacterium; assembly: GCA_035606035.1. Lineage (GTDB taxonomy): Bacteria > Pseudomonadota > Alphaproteobacteria > ATCC43930 > CGMCC-115725 > CAIKMD01. The sequence continues at coordinate 20,210 of DATNGE010000181.1, read as the reverse complement.
AGCGCCGCATGGTTTCGCCCATCGGCGTTCCCGCACCCACGCGCGTCAGCCGCTCGTTCTCCAGTTTCGTGACCATGCTCGGCTTCCTCCGGCTAAATTCGCCCGAATTCTCGGCTCATGCCGCAACCAGCGCCCTGCCCCGTGGGGTTCTACCGTCCGGTTAGGGCGCTGGCTTATCGTATCATTTTGTCATCGACCCGACGACTGCTTCAAGCCCGGCGCCGCGGTCTGATGCTCGAGCAGGATATCGCGGTGCTCGCGCGCTGATTTGAGGATAGCGAGGCAGACTTCCGCCGTCGCCATGCCCCACCGCACATCGAGCATCGTCGGCCGGTCTTCGACGATCGCCTGATAAAGATCGAACAGCTCTGCAGCGCGGCCGCGGCTCGCCGGGACTTTGATCTCGCGCCGCCCGTCCTTGTCGTAGACGAAGAGCCCGTCGGGCGATTGGCGGATCACCCCGTTCTCGCAGCTGACGACGGTCAGCCCGAACATCGGATTGTGCAAAGGCCCGTCCTTCTTCCAGCCGCTGCCGGCGCCGTAGCCATAAGGATTGCCGGCGCGGACCATGGCGAATTTCTCTTCCGCCGAGACCGGGCCGTTCGGGCGATAGCGCGGCACGAGCGATTCCGCATTAAGCGATTCGAGGCCGGACTCGCCGATGCCCCAGGTCAATTCTGTGCTGTCGAAATAGCCGTAACCGTCGAACACCATGGTCGCGCCGGTGCCGTTTTCGAATTCGAGGAGAGCGGTGTAGTTGCCCTCGCATGCGGGGAAGTTCGGCGCCCAGCGGCCGGCGACGGCGCGGACGGAGCGCAGCTTCGCGCCGCCGATATAGCGGACGATGTCGGTCTGATGCGGGCCTTGGCGGAAGATCACGCCTGTGCCTTGCTCGGTATCGACCTCGCCCGGCATCAGCGCGCGGATCATCCAGTCGTTGTAGTTCCAGGTTTGAATATGGATGACGCGGCCGAGCTCGCCGCTGCGAACGATCGCGCCGATCCGCTGGATTGGCGTGTCATACGCCTTCGAATGGCCTTGTGCATATTTGATGCCGTTGCGCTCGACCGCCTCGACCATCGCCTCGCATTGCTCGAGGGTCACCGCCATCGGCTTCTCGCAGACGATATGCTTGCCATGCTGCGCCGCCATGATGGTGTGCTCGGCGTGATAGGCGTTGGGCGTCGCAACCCAGATCGCGTCGACCAGCTTGCTGCGGCACAGCTCCTCGACATTGTCGAGCATCGCCACCGGCTTGCCGAGCAGCGCGACAAAATGCTCCATGTTGTCGTGGCGGAGATCGGCGAGCGCGGTCAGCTCGATCTCGTTCTCGAGTTTTTGCAGATCACGCAGGACCTGCAGCGCGGCAATGCCCACGCCTGCGATACCGAGGCGAATCTTCGCGGCCATGCTAGATCACCTGCCGCTCATGCCGGAACATCGAAGACTTTCGATTGCACATCGACATCGCCATGCAACAGCCCGTGCTCGCGCATGAGCGCCGTCAGCTGCTTGATCGGCCCGAGCGTTACGCCGAGCTCTGCGGTCGGCACCACCATCTTGCCCGCGAGCTTGGGATCGATATGCGTATAGGTCGACACGAGGTCGATGAATTCCGCGGTCCCGCGATGCGCGTTGACCCATTGCGCGCCCTTGCGATAGGCGCGCACGAAGCTTTTGACCACGTCGGGCTTTTCCACGACGGCCTTGCCGAGCACGACCCAGAAGGCCGTCGCACCGCCCGGCAATACCGCGTAGATCGGCCAATCGATGAATTCGAGCGCCGGATCGCCGAGGCCGATGGTCAGGAAGGGATCGAGCACCAGGCCGACGTCGACTTGCTTGCTTTTGATCGCGTCGAGCGAGGATGGAATCGGGACCTCGCGGTAGGTGACCTTGTCGGGATCGCCGCCGGTCTTCTTCACCCAGGCGCGCATCGCCAGCCACTGAATGTTGTAGCGCGCATTGACGCCGATGGTTTTGCCCTCGAGATCCTTGCCGGTGCGGAAAGCTTCGCCCTTGCGCCCGAGCAAGCCGTTGGAATTGGGCGGCGGCGAAATCAGCGAGCCTTGGGCGATGATGCGCAGATCGATCCCTTGCTCGAGCGCGGTCACGACCGAAATCGAATTGGAATAGACGATGTCGAAGCTGCCACTGACGAGGGCCGGAATGCCGACCGCGCCGCCCTGCGTCGGCTGCGAGGTAATGGCAAGCCCTTCCGCAGCGAAATAGCCTTGCTTGTCCGCGGCAAAATAGGGGGCGACATCGAAGATCGGGACGATGCTGACATGGAGCGTCGTCGGCTCCGCCGCGCGCGCTTTCGGCAGCCCGGCCGCCGCGGCCGAGACCGAGAGCAGCGTCAACGCCGCGCGCCGCGACAGTCCTTCGCTCATTGGCCCATCCTCCGCGCGCCTTCAGCGCTTCGCCGCGGCGAGCAAATGGTGGACCTCGCCCGGCCCGTCGGGATACCAGGGCTGCGTGTGGCTCGCGAATTCGATCATCGTGTTCTTCGCCCGATCGCGCACGACCGCGACGGTCGGATCCTCGCCGCGCTCGACCCGATCGATCTGCTCCGCGAGCATGCGGCGGAACATGGCGATGCCGCGATCCGATTTGCCGAGCGTCTCGTTGCTGCGATCGAAGATCGCGCCCTGCGCCTCCCAGACGGCGCGGTCCTGGCCGTAGAAATTCGTCATGTCGATCTCGCCCTCGGGCGTCACGTTGTTCGGCGCGTATTCGAAAGTCACCGTGTCGCCGGCCGCGGGCGGCAACGCGCCCGGCGGGAAAAGCCCGATCCAGATGATGCGCGTATGCGTATCATCGATCGGCACGCGGAAATGGATGCATTCCACCGGCCCCTGCGGGATGCGCAGGATGTTTGGGAAGATCAGCGGGGGCCGCACTTCGACCTCCGGCCTATCACCGCCATAGACCAGCGTCTTCTCGATGCCCCAGTCGCACACGGCGAAATCGTAGGACTGGATCGGGCGGTAGAAATACGCCCACCCGTTAACCGCCGGCAGATCGTTCACCGCCGAATAATGGCCGTGCAAATAATAGGTATGCACGGAATCGACCGTATTCTCCTGCACCTGCAACCAATTGCAGTCATGGACCGGGAAGATGATGATTTTCTTCGGCCGGTCATCGCGCACCAGCACGTCCCAGCGCGGCAACAGCGGCGCGCGCGCCGGATCGGGACCCATATAGGCAAAGAGCAAGCCGCCGCATTCCTGCACGGGATAGCCCGGTATGCGGATGTGATCCTTCGGCGAATCCTGCTCGAAAGGCCGCTCGAGGCAGCCGCCGTCGAAACCGTACTTCCAGCCGTGATAGCAGCAACGTATGCCGTCGGGCTCGACGAAGCCGAGATAGAGCGACGCGCCGCGATGCAGGCAGCGCTCGCCGATACAGCCGTAGGCGCCCGCGGCGGTGCGAAATACCACGAGGTCCTCGCCCATGATGCGGATGCGCTTCTTCGGTTTCTGCGCCGTGAGCTCCGCCGCCGGACACAGCGCCTGCCAATAGCGTCGCAGTAACGCGCCGCAGGGCGTGCCCGGCCCCACCCGCGTCAATCTCTCATTTTGCGCCGCTGTCAGCATGCTTCACCTCAACTCGGCATCCGTCAGGCCGGAATATCATAGCTGATTGACGCGCCGCGCGTCGCCCCGGACAATCGCCGCATGGTTGAGCCGATCTACTCGACGGTCACGCTCTGCGGCGCGGCGATCGAAATGAAACGCGCCGGCGCCGGCCAGCCGATGCTGGTGCTGCATGGGGCCGGCGGCTCGCCGCGCTTCCTGCCGGCGATGCAGAAGCTCGCGGAGCGCTTCGAGGTCTTCATTCCGCAGGCGCCGGGCTTCGGCGGCACACCGGCGCCCGCCTGGCTCGAGACCATCGCCGATCTGGCGAATTTCTACCTCGAATTCCTCGAGCAATTCGATCTGCGCCACGTCCATCTCGTCGGACTGTCGCTCGGCGGCTGGACGGCGGCGGAGCTGGCCGTGCGTAATGCCAGCCGCCTCGCCTCGCTCACCCTCATGGATGCACCGGGGATCGCCGTGCGCGGCATTGAGCCGCGCGATCCCTCGACCGTCAGCGAGGAGCAGATGACCCGCGACACCTATTTCGATCCGAAGCTCGCCGAGGACGCGCGGGCACGCGCCCGCGCCGGCAACGCGGCCGTTCACCAGGCCAATCGTCAACTCGTCAAGAAGCTCGCCTGGCAGTATCGCAACCACGATCCGCAATTGCAGCGCTGGCTGTCGCGCATCCGCATCCCGACACACATCATCTGGGGTGCGGACGATAGGATCTTTCCGCCGATCTATGGCGAGACCTGGGCGAAGGCGATCGCCGGGGCGCGGCTCACACTCGTGCCGCGTTGCGGCCATCTGCCGATCCAGGAACAGCCCGACATCTTCGCGGCGAAGGTCGCCGAATTCTGCGCGCAGGCGCGAAGCGCGGCCTGACCTTACCTCGGCGGGTACCGCGCGCTCAGTTCCAGAGTTGCTTCGATGCGAGGCGCGCGCCTGCGACGAGTGCTTCGAGCTTGGCCCATTGCACTTGCTCATGCACGCGCGGCGAGCTCCAGCTTTGCGAAAAGCCGCAATCCGTGCCGCCGATCACGTTTTCGCGGCCGACCAGTCGCGCGAAATTCTTCAAGCGCAGCGCGACCAGTTCCGGATGCTCGACGATATTCGTCGCATGGCTCAGAAGACCGGGGATGAGGATCTTGCCTTCGGGCAGCTTCACGGTTTCCCAGATCTGCCATTCGTGCTCATGCCGTGGATTGCACGCCTCGATCGAGTAGGCCTGCGCCTTTGCCCGAAGCACGATGCCGAGCACGTCGCCGAGAGCAGGATCGGTGGTGTGCGGGATGTTCTGGCTGCCGAAGCAGATGTGATATCGCACGCGATCTTCCGGTACGTTGCGTAGCGCGTGATTCAAGGCGTCGATACGCAGTTCCGCCCATTGGCGATATTCCGCGACGCTCTTGTCGCGGAATTTCATGAAACGCTGCATCGGCAGGATCGCGTCGTCGACCTGAAGAATGAATCCCGCGCCGGCCACCATCTCATATTCAACGCTCAGCGCATCGGCGACCGCGAAGAGATACTCCTCTTGCGTCTTGTAATAGTCGTTCCGAATATTCTCGAGGCTCGCGGGAGCAACGACGGGCAGGAATGCCTCTTCCACCGCAACGCCTTTGAGCGCGGCCTTGAAATTGTCGATGTCGCGCTGCAGCGCTTCTTTGCGATAGCGCAAAGGGCCGGCACAGAAGACCTTGCCGTATTCGGTCATGCCGCCCGCGACATAGCGCGCCCGCGACGGCGTTTCCGGCAGCCACAGCGTGTATTCCTGCTGGCTGTAGCGGCGGTAAAAATCGCCGTAGCGCTGCGGCTCGGGATAGATGGCTGGATTGGACCGGCCCAGCATCTCGCTCGTGAAGCTCACGCGCTCTAAACCCTCGATCCGTTCCGCCACGTAGCCGATCCAGCTGCTTTTGCCGAACTCGCCGTCATCGACGATGTCGAGACCGAGCTCGGCTTGCTTGCGCACCACGTCGGCGACCGCCGACCGGAGTGCCGCCGCCAGTGCTTCCTTTTCGAGCGGTTCGCCCATTTGATCGCGAATCATGGCCTCGACGACGGCGGGAGGCCGAACAAGGCTGCCGACATGCGTCGTGAGAATTCGCTTTGCGCTGTTCTTCACGCGTCGTCCTCCCTTCAGATTCCGCGCGCGGTCCGATCGCCGGCCGCGCGCCTATTTCGGCAAAAATTCCTCGGTATAAAGCTTCGACATATCGGGCTCGCCCTCGACCAGCTTCAGATCGCGGAAGGAGCTTTTCAGCGCCGCGAGGGATTCGGCATCGAAACGGCAGGCCTTGGTGAACATGCCGATCACCAGATCGTATTCGCGCGACATGACCTGCTCGTCGAAATGCGTAAGCGCGGCCTCGATCTTCACCGTCTCCGCCTTATGCGCGCGCATGTAATCGACGGTCTCGATCCAACCGGCGAGGAACGCACGCACGGCATCGGGATGCTTGGCGATGACATCGTGCGAGGCGTAAAGCGCGCCCGAGGCGACGTTGCCTTCCCAAGTCGAGACCGGCGCCAGCAGATGCCCTTCCTGTTTTTCCTCGAAAGCGAGGAAGACATTCGTGCCGGTGACCATGGCGTCGATCTGATGGGTCTTCAGCGCCGCGCCGACCGCCGCCACGCCGCTGCCGATCGCGACCGTGGTCACGCCGTTCTCGCCCCAGCCCTTCTTGCGCGCGAGCTGGCGGGCCGACCAGTCGCTGAACGAACCGGAGTTCGAGACGCCGATCTTCTTGCCCTTCAGCTCATCGAGGGTCTTGATCGGCGAATCCCAGGGCACGCCGACGGCGAGGAACGGCGCCGGTCCGGTCGTCTCGCAGACCGCGATCATCGGCGCGCCTTTGGCGACGAAAGCCATCTCCGTCCCGGCGCCGTCACCGATATCGACGCTGCCGGCGGCAACAGCCTGCGCCATCTTGCTGCCGCCGCCGAGCTCGACGATCTGCAGATCGAGTCCATGCTTTTTGAAGATGCCGAGCTCGTTGCCGACATTGACCGGGATGATCGCGTCCGACGTCGGCGATGCCTTGCCGACGATAAGCGTCGTCTCTGCCGCGGCCGGCAAAGCCGTCGCGGCGAGAAGCAGGGCGATGAAGGCCGCTCGTCGCATCGTCGTCTCCTATTCCGGCTATTCCGGCAGCGCCTCGACATAACGCATGTCGATCACGCTCTTCGGATCGAATTCGCCCCGCACCATGCCATGCGCCTTGTACCAGGCGATCTGGCGCAGCACGTCCTTCACGTCGAGCCGCGCCGCGCGATCGTAATAGGCGATGCCGATCCTCACCAGCTCGGGCGAGAGGCCGGTGTACTTGGTCGCGAGCGCGATCACTTCATCGGCGTGCGCCCCGTCGCGCCGTGATCCGTTGGGCGCAATGAAGGCGTCGTAATAATATTCGACGCCCTTTTTGTAGCCGGCGAGGAAGCGCTGGACCACATCGCCGCGATTATTGGTCGTCTTGCTCGAGGCCAGCACGCCGCCGAGCTGCCACGGCGTTTCGTCGCCGATATAGGCAATCAGCTTCACGTCGCCCTTCTGCAGGCTGGGGCGCGCGAAGCTGATCGGCGCGACGCCGAAATCCGCCTGTCCGCCGACCACCGCCGAGACCACATTGGGATTGCTGCCCATCGGCATATAGCGGATCGTGTTGGCATCGATGCGGTATTTGTCGGCCAAAAGGCTGAGCGCATATTGCGCGGGATTGCCGATTTCGGGGATCGCCGCGGCGCGCTGCGCGAGATCCTTGGGGCTCTTCAGGCCGGCGTCGTAAGCGCGGTTGGAGGCGATCAGCGTATTCGCCTGAAAGCCGGGCGCCTCGTGGATGAAGGCGCCGACGATCTTGAGCGCGCCCTGCCCCGCGAGATTGTAGAAACTGCCGGTGAAAGCGGTCGCGCCGAAATCGAGATCGCCGGAGGCGATGCCGAGGACGAGCGGCTCTTGCGCCGTGAACGGCACGAGTTCGACATCGAGCCCCTCGGCGGCGAAATAGCCTTTGTCCTCGGCCAAGAAGACCGGCGAAGTGCCGACGACCTTGAACACGCCGAATTTCACATGATCGGCGGCGCGCGCTCCCGGCGCGAGCAGAATGATCCCGACAAGCCAGGGCAACAGCACTCGCGGAAGACGCACGATCCTCTCCTCAGGCGGCCGGATTTATCGGATGTCGGATGTGCGGCGCTACTCGGCGGCCGCGCCATGCGGCGCGCTCAAGAATTTCTCGGCATGGGCATAGTCGAACGCGATCGGCTCGATCTTGCCCGCGAGTATTTCTTTCATCCGCGCGTCGGAGACAGGATGGCTGAACTGGGCGTTGCGCATGAAGAGGCGCAAGCGCAGGATCTGGCACGTCGCATCGGTGATTTCGGCCCAATCGCCCGCGCCCATGTCGTTCATCTCGACGCCCATGACGCCGTACATCATGTGGCCGAACTCGTCGTCGTAGACTTTTTGGCAGGCGGCGGCGATCCGGCCATCGACGCCGGGACGACCCTTGAGCTTCGCGCCCTCCGAATAGAGCGTGCAATAACCGCCTTCGGTAAAGCCGGTCGCGCGCGCCAGCCGCTTGTTCGGGCCTTTGCGGATGTTGGCCCGGAATTTCGCGAGCGCGTCCTCTTCCGGCCAGACCGTCAGCTGATTGGCGTTCATGCGCAGCTCGCCGGGCTCGAGCAAGCTGTCATAGATGTCGGCGAACAAACAGTAATGCGTGAATTCGGCGTAGACCTTCTCGATCTCGTCGCGCAGATCGTGGCGGTCGACGGTGATATCGAGCTGCGGCACCTGCTCGCGCAGCGTCGCGGCGAGACCGGTGGCGAGGCACACATCCTTGGTCGCGCCGGGGAACATCGCGACGCCGACATATTCCTTCCAGCATTGGTAGCGAAGCCATTGCTTGTCGGTCTCGCGCGTGCGGATCGGCGACGTCCAATAAGTCCGCGCGATCTCCGCTTCGCCTGCCCAAAGCGGCACGTTGGCTTCGATCAAACGGCGCAGATTGGCGCTGACAGGCATGGCGATTGCTCCCGAGTTATTTGTTATCGCCGCATTTTCCAGCGTTTTCGAAGGCCGGTCAAAGCAAATCGCGGGCCTTGCACGACGGATGGCCTCGCTCTCCGGACCGGTCTGGATTGCCGGACCGGCGCATCCAATGCATGCTCATGAGAACGAGCCGGCAGCGATGCCTGCGGACGCGCAAGCAAAAAGGCCACGAAAGGAATTGTGATGGAACGCCATAGACGAGCGCGGCTCGCGCTGGCCGCATTGTTGGCGCTGCTCACGTCGAGCGGCGCGCACGCCGAGGATTATGCCATCAATGCGATCCTGTCGCTGACCGGCAACGGCGCCTTCCTCGCCGGCGGCCAGAAGAAGGTCTTGGAACTCGAGGCCGACATCGCCAACGCCCAGGGCGGCATCGGCGGCAAGAACGTGCGTTTCGTCTTCCACGACGACCAATCGAGCCCGCAAGTCGCCGTGCAGCTGCTCAACGAGATCATGCCGACACATCCTTCGGTGATCATCGGCTCGAGCCTCGTCGCGATGTGCAGCGCGATGGTGCCGCTCCTCGGCCAAGGGCCGGTGCTCTACTGCCTTTCGCCCGGCTACCACCCGCCCGCCGGGAGCTACGCCTTCTCGGCGAACACCTCGACTTGGGATTCGCAAGTTTCGATCGTCCGCTATTTCCGCGACAAGGGACGAACGAAGATCGCGACCATCACCAGCAGCGACGCGACCGGCCAGGACGCCGACCGCGGGATGGATGCCGCGCTCGCCGCGCCCGAGAACGCCGGCGTGCAGATCGTCGACCGCGAGCATTTCAACCTCAGCGATGTCAGCGTCGGCGCGCAGATCGAGCGCATGCGCGCGGCCAATCCGCAGATCGTGCTGGCTTGGGCGACGGGTACGCCGAGCGCGACCATCTTCAAAGGCCTGCTGCAGGCCGGCGTCGATCTGCCGGTCGCGACAACCGGCGCGAATCAGAACGTCGCGCAGATGCTGCAGTTCAAAAGCTTCCTGCCGAAGGAGCTCTACACCGGCGGCGGTCCTTACCCGCCGCATGACGGGCTCTACAAGCTCGACCCGCGCGTCGAAGCGGCCGAGCAGACGATGTATGCGGCGCTCAAGAAGAGCGACCTTGCGCCCGACGTCGTCATCGGAACGTCCTGGGATGCGGGGCTCATCGTGATCGCGGCGCTTCGGACGCTCGGTCCCGAGGCGACCGCCCAGCAGGTCCGCTCCTATGTCGCGAACCTGACCGACTTCCCCGGCGTCGCCGGCATCTACGATTTCAAAGCCTCGCCCGAGCGCGGCCTCGGCGTTCAAGACACGGTCGTCCTGCGCTGGAACGCGGCGGACGACCGCTTCGAATGGGTGAGCAAGCCGGGCGGCGCTCCGCTCTGAGCGGGCGCGCGCCGTCTACTCCGCTGCCGTTTTCGTCGCCATGAAGCCGAGCGTGTAGTCGGCGTCCCCGGACTTCTGCTCCATCATCGTCGATTTCTGCGGGAAGACGATCTTCTGCTGCGCCGGATCGCGGATGATGCAGAGCGGGTCCTTGCCGGCGGCGACCGCGGCGAGGCTCTCGCGCATCATCTGGCGCATCTGGATGACGCCGCCGTCCGACGCGCCGAGATGCTCGTTCGGACGATCGGCGATCACGCCCTGCTGCTCGACCGCCATGCGGTCCTGGTCGTTGACGTTGATGCCCCACCAATCATTCTCGAGCGGCGCGTAGACGCCGAGCTTCACGTCGCGCTTCGAGGTGTGGAAGGAACGCTTGTCGCTTGGATAGAAGCGGACGAAATAGAGCAAGGTGGAGGCATCGTCCGCCGGCACGCGATAGATCATCGAGCGGACCAGCTCGCCATTCTTATCCACCGCCGGCAGCGCGAAGCGGTTGACGAGCGGGAAGCCGTAGCAGGAGATGTGCGTGTCTTCGATGCCTTCCATCGTCATCACATTGTTCGCGCCGTAGGCCGTGCGCTCCCAATGATAGGCCACCTTGCGCGCGCCGTAGGCCGGGAAGGTGTAGCCATGCAGCCAGGCGAGATGGCTGATATCGACGATGTTCTCGACGTGATTGAAGAAATTGGCGTTGACGTTCTGGACCTGCACTTCCTTGACGCCGTCTTCCATCAAGAGCACGTCGTAAAGCGGCAGCAGCGGCGCGGGCTGGGGCCCGAGATAGCCGAAGACGATGCCGCTGAATTCCTGCGCCTGATAGGCATTGAGCTTGATCTTGTCCTTGAAGCCGCTGCCTTCGGGCTCGGCCGGCTGCTCGAGGCATTGACCTTGAGCGTCGTGGAGCCAGCCATGATAGGGGCAGCGCAGGCAATCGCCTTCGACGCGCCCGTAATCGAGCGCGAGGCTCCGATGCGCGCAGCGCAGCTGCATCAGCACCGGCTTGCCGCTCTCGCCCCGATAGAGCACGAGCTCCTCGCCGAGCACTTTGACGCGCTGCGGCTTCTTGGTGACGGTCTCGGTGCAACCGACCGGGTGCCAGTAGCGCCGCAGCAGCTCGCCCATGGGCGTGCCGCGACTGACCTGCGTGAAACGCTGATTTTCTTCCGGACTGAGCATGAGTTTCCTCCAGAACGAGCTTTGGGCAAATGGTAGGGGCATTTCCGGGGCTGCGCCATGGGCTGCTTGCCAAGCCCCGCCGGCACCCTTACCTGTAGCCCTGCCCCGAGGATTGCAAGCGAATGGCGGAGCTTTTCTACACCCAACTGCCGGCGCGCGGCGTGATCGAGATCACCGGCGAGGATCGCGTTCCATTCCTCCAGGGACTGGTCTCGAACGATGTGGCCAAAGCCGCGCCCGGCCGCGCGATCTACGCCGCGCTGCTGACCGCGCAGGGCCGCTATCTCTTCGATTTTTTCATCATCGCCAAAGGCGATGCGCTCTATCTTGATGCCGAGGCAGCGCGGCTCGCCGATCTGCAGCGCCGGCTTGCGATCTACAAGCTGCGGGCGAAGGCTGCTTTGAGCGATGCGAGCGCGCGCTTCGCGGTCGCGGCGGCGTGGGGCGATGGCACGCCACAAGCGCTCGGCCTCGCCGGCGATACCGGCGCGGCGAAAGAATTCGCCGGCGGCGTCGCCTATCTCGATCCGCGGCTCGTCGCTTTGGGCGCGCGCTTCCTCTTGCCGTGCGAGAAGAGCGACGCGCCGGCGCAAGCGGGCTTCGCGGCGAGCGATGCCGCTGCTTACGACCGGCATCGCCTCGCGCTCGGTGTGCCCGACGGCACGCGCGATCTTGCACCCGAGAAAGCGCTGCTCATGGAAGCGGGCTTCGATGAGCTTAACGGCATCGATTGGCAGAAGGGCTGCTATATGGGCCAGGAACTCACCGCGCGCATGAGATACCGCGGGCTGGTGAAGAAGCGCCTGCTGCCGGTCGCGATCGAAGGCGGTGACGTGGCGCCCGGCACCGCGATCACGCAGGAGGGCAGCGAGGCCGGCGAAATGCTCTCGGGGCGCGACGGCCGCGGCCTCGCGCTGCTGCGGCTCGAGGCGGTGGAAGCCGCGCAAAAAAGCGGCGCCGACCTCAAGGCCGGCGCCGCGATCATTCGTCCTCAGAAACCGGACTGGTTGAAAGACTAAGCACCGTCATTGCAGCGAAGCGAAGCAATCCAGGCTTTCACGTGACGCCCTGGATTGCTTCGTCGGCCGATGGCCTCCTCGCAATGACGTTCGGTTTATTAGCGTTGCGGCGGACCACCGGCAGGCGGAGCGCCGGCGCCGGGCGGACCGCCAGCCCCCGGCGGACCACCCGCACCCGGCGGGCCTCCGGCAGGCGCCGGCGGCTTCGGCATGCTGGCATAGACCTGGCCCGGCACGACCGTCATCACGAAGGTTGTCGGCGTTTGGGTCGGGCCGAACGGTCCCGGCACGGCGTGCTTCACCGGCTTCAAGGTTTTGAGATAGGCCGCGATCGCCTGCGCGTCCGACTTGGTCAGCGACTTGAAATCCTCATAGGGCATGATCGGCGCGAGCATGCGGCCGTCGGGCCGCTTGCCCGTGGTGAACGCCGTGATGACCTGTTGCGTCGTCCATTTGCCGAGACCGGTCTCGGGATCAGGCGTCAGATTGCGCCCGACGAAGACGCCGAGGCCCGGGATCGCGAAACCGACATCCGAGCCGCCGAGGTACTCCGCCATATTGGGATGGCCGAGGAAACTGCCCGGCGTGTGGCAGTCGGTGCAGCCCATGATGGTGGTGAGATATTTGCCGCGTGCGATCTGCTTTTGATCTGCCGCGCTGGCGCTCGTCACCGCAGACGCGACGAGAGCCGCGCCGGCAGCCGCTGCGAGCACCCAACGAAAACTTTTTGCAACCAAGATCACCTCCCCAGAATAGTTGCGGTCCACGGTGCATCTAACACATCGTGGCGGGCGACAAAAGAAAATCGTCGATCCACGTCGCGGTCCCTGCTAGTGACGCGTCTGTCGACTGCACTATATGGGAGACCACGCGACAGTGATCACACCGCTCGGGGCTTCATCAACGCGTCGCCGCCGTGGCTTCCTTAGCGGAGACGAGGGGCGGACCGACAATCTTCATGCCGCATTTCGCCGCCACCGCGTCAAAGGCCTGGCGGCCTCCCTGCTCTTTCAGCATGACGAAGAATTGGTCCAGCCCGCCGGGCGTCATGATGTTCAGAACCTTCACGAGCGGCTGATCTTTGCGCGTATTGTCGAAGGCATGCGGAACCCCCGGAGGCACCGAGGCATAGTCGCCCGGCCTCAGCTCAAGCCGCTCATTGCCGATCTGCGCGGTCAGCACGCCTTCGAGCACGTAGAACGTATCGTGCTGCTCGGCATGCACATGCAGCGGCGGACCTTCGCCATAAGCGAGATCGACGATCAGAAAATCGAAAGGCGCGCCGGTTATGCTGCCATGCTTGAAAAGCGGGCTCGGCCCGTAACGCTCACCTTCCGATGCGCGCACCACGACGGCTTGCGCCATGCCTTCCTCCTTCCGGCGGTTTTGGTCTTTTCGCCGGCCAAAGCATGGCCACCCCGATCCGCCCCGTCCAATGGTTTTTTGATATAATGATTATGCCGACCAAGAATTTATCTGCCGTCGATCTCAATCTGCTGGTCGCCTTCGACGCGCTCTTGGCCGAGCGCAACGTCACCCGCGCGGCGCAGCGCATCGGCCTCTCGCAGCCGGCGCTCAGCAAGGCGCTCAACCGGCTGCGCGACATTTTCGCCGATCCGCTGTTCGAGCGCCGCGAGGGGCTGATGCAGCCGACGCCGCAGGCCTTGAAGCTGAGCCAACCGGTGCGGCGCGCGCTCGACGAGATCCAATCGGCGCTCGCGCCGCAGGATTTCGATCCGCGCCGCGCCGAGGCGAGCGTCACGCTCGGCCTCGTCGATTATTACGAGGTGCTGCTGCTGCCGCCCTTGCTGCGCGAGTTGCAGCGCAGCGCGCCCGGGATCGATCTCGTGGTGAAGCCGACCGACCGGGTGCGCGTCTACGATCAATTCACCAAGAACGAGATCGATTTCGCCGTGCTGCCGATCCCCGAAAGCGTGACCGAGCTTCACGCCGATCCGCTCATGATCGAGGACGCTGTCACGCTGATGGCCGAGGGCAATCCGCTGGCGCACGACTTCACCCTCGAGCGGTTCGCTGAAGCCCGTCATCTCATCGTCGCACTCGAAGGACAAGGCGTCGGCCGCATCGACGCGCTGCTCGCGGCGCGCGGCCTCAAGCGTCGCATTGCGTTGCGGCTGCCGCATTTCGCCAGCGTGCCCTTCGTCATCGGCGGCAGCGATCTCGTCACGACGATGCCACGCGGCCTGGGCACGCTCCTCGCCGCCGCGGCGAAGATCATCTGCCTGCCGCCACCGTTACCCGTGCCGCCGGTGACGGTCCATCTCGCCTGGCATCCGCGCAACGCCGCCGCGCCGCTCCATTGCTGGATGCGCGAGACGATCCGGAAAGTCGCTGCGGAATTGTGAGCGCGGCGATCACGCGGTCGTCGCGACGGGCTCCTTCTCGAGCGCCGCTTGCGCTGCGGCGAGACGGGCGATCGACACGCGATAGGGCGAGCACGACACGTAATCGAGCCCGACCTCTTGGCAGAAGCGCACCGACGCCGGATCGCCGCCATGCTCGCCGCAGATGCCGAGCTTCAACTTGCCGCGCGTGCGGCGGCCGCGCTCGGTCGCGATCCTCATCAGCTCGCCGACGCCGTCGCGATCGATCGAGACGAAAGGATCGTGATCGATGAGGCCTTGCTTCAGATAATCGCCGAGGAAGCTGCCCGAGTCGTCGCGCGACAGGCCGAAGCAGGTCTGCGTCAGATCGTTGGTGCCGAAGCTGAAGAACTCGGCGCTCTCGGCGATCTCGCCGGCGCGCAAAGCCGCGCGCGGCAGCTCGATCATCGTGCCGGTGAGATAATCGAATTCGACGCCCTTCGCCTTCATCACCTCGGCCGCGACGCGATCGACCATCGCCTTCAGGAGATCGAGCTCCTTCTTGGTCGCGATCAGCGGGATCATGATCTCGGGCACGAGCCTGGCGCGCGTCTCTTTCACCACATTCGCCGCCGCCTCGAAAATCGCGCGCGCCTGCATCTCGTAGATCTCGGGCGCGGTAATGGCGAGACGGCAGCCGCGGTGGCCGAGCATCGGATTGGCCTCGTGCAGGGCCGCGGCGCGGGCATGCAGCGTCGGCAAATCCTTGCCCGTCGCATTCGCGACCTCGCTCATCTCGGCATCGGTCTTGGGCAGGAATTCGTGCAGCGGCGGATCGAGCAGCCGGATCGTCACCGGCAGCCCCGCCATAATGCGGAACAGCTCCTCGAAATCGCCGCGCTGCATCGGCAGCAGCTTGTCGAGTGCCTTCTTCCGGCCTTCGGCATCGTCGGCCATGATCATCTCGCGCACCGCGGTGATGCGGTTGCCCTCGAAGAACATATGCTCGGTGCGGCAGAGCCCGATGCCCTCGGCGCCGAAGCGGCGCGCGTTCTTGGCGTCGGTCGGGGTATCGGCATTGGCGCGTACGCCCATCTTCCTGACCTTGTCGGCCCATTCCATCAAGGTCGCGAAATCGCCCGACAGCTCGGGCTGAATGGTCGGCACTTCGCCGAGCATGACCTCGCCAGTCGAGCCGTTAATGGTGATGATCTCGCCGGCTTTGACGAGCTTGCCCTTCGCCGAGATCGTCTGCGCGGCGTAATCGACGCGCAGATCGCCGGCCCCGGCGACGCAGGCGCGGCCCATGCCGCGCGCTACCACCGCGGCGTGGCTCGTCATGCCGCCGCGCGTCGTGAGGATGCCGCGCGCCGCATGCATGCCGTGAATATCCTCGGGGCTCGTCTCGATACGCACGAGGATCACCGCCTCGCCTTTTTGCGCGCGTGTCTCGGCTTCGTCGGCCGAGAACACGACCGCGCCCGAAGCGGCACCCGGCGAGGCCGGCAAGCCGCGCGCCAGAACAATCTTCTCGGCCTTCGGGTCGAGCATCGGATGAAGCAGCTGGTCCAAGGACATCGGCTCGATGCGCCGGATCGCCTCCTCGCGGCTGATCAGCCCGTCATTCGCCATATCGACCGCGATCTTCAGCGCCGCCGGCGCCGTGCGCTTGCCGTTCCGCGTCTGCAGCATATAGAGCTTGCTCTGTTGCACCGTGAACTCGATGTCCTGCATATCGCGATAATGCTTCTCGAGCGTCGCGCGCACCTTCTCGAGCTCGGCGAAGACGCTCGGCATCACCTCTTCCATCGCCGGCAGCGGCGAGTTGTTCGCCTTCTTGCCGGCGACTGTCAGATGCTGCGGCGTGCGGATGCCGGCGACGACGTCCTCGCCCTGCGCATTGACGAGATACTCGCCGTAGAATTCGCGCGCGCCGGTCGAGGGGTTGCGCGTGAAGGCGACGCCAGTCGCGCAATCATCGCCCATATTGCCGAAGACCATCGCCTGGACGTTGACCGCGGTGCCCCAATCCGCCGGGATTTCATGCAGGCGGCGATAAGTGATGGCGCGCTGATTCATCCACGAGCCGAAGACCGCGCCAATCGCGCCCCAAAGCTGCTCTTGCGGATCTTGCGGGAAAGCCTTGCCGAGCTCGCGCTCGACCAGCGCCTTGTACTCGGCGATGACCTCTTGCCAATCTTCTGCTTTCAACTGCGTATCGAGATTGACGCCGGTGTCGAGCTTCTTCGCCTCGATCACGTCCTCGAACAGGTGATGCTCGACGCCGAGCACGACCTGGCCATACATCTGGATGAAGCGGCGATACGAATCATAGGCGAAGCGCTTGTCGCCGCTCGCCTCGGCGAGGCCCGCGACCGTCCGATCGTTGAGGCCGAGATTGAGCACCGTATCCATCATGCCCGGCATCGAGGCGCGCGCGCCCGAGCGCACCGAGACGAGCAGCGGATTGGCGGCATCGCCGAATTTTCGCCCGACCGCCTTCTCGACTTTGGCGAGGGCGGCCGCGCATTGCTCGGTCAGGTCTTTCGGGTAGCTCTTATTGTTGGCGTAGAAGTAGGTGCAGACTTCGGTCGTGATGGTGAAGCCCGGCGGCACCGGCAGGCCGAGGCTCGCCATCTCGGCGAGGTTCGCGCCCTTGCCGCCGAGAAGATTGCGCATATCGGCGCGGCCTTCCGCGGCGCCGCTGCCGAAACCGTAGACCCATTTGGCCATCGTCAGCCCTCGATCTTCGAAAAGTCCGCCACCCGGTTCAGCGTATCGCGGATCTGCGACAGCAGCCTCAGCCGGTTCGCCCGAAGCTCCCGGTCATCGGTATTGACGGTCACTTTGTTAAAAAATTCATCCACCGGCACGCGTAAACGCGCCAGCGCCGCCATGGCACCGGCGAAATCCTCCGCCTCTAACGCTTTGCCGCTTTCCGCGGTTGCAAGTTTTAATTTTTCGGCCAGCAGCTTTTCCGCCGCCTCTCGGAAAAGCCCGGGATCCGGCGCATCGGCATAGCGCGTCTTGTCCTTGCCTTCCTCGATCCGGACGATGTTCGAGGCGCGGCGATAGGCGGTCAGGAGATTGGCGCCATCCTCGGATTTGAGGAACGCGCCCAGCGCCTCGACCCGCGCCAGGAGGCGGACCAGATCGTCCTCCCCGCCGAGGGCAAAGACCGCCGCGATGAGATCGTGGCGGACGCCCTGATCGCGCAGCGCGACCTTCAGCCGGTCGGCGAAGAAATCGAGGAGCTCGGCGCTCGGTTCGCCCTTTTCCACCGCCGCGCGGAAAATCTTTAAGAGCGGCAGCCGCAGCTTGTTTTCGAGGATGAGGCGGATCACACCGAGCGCGGCGCGGCGCAGCGCGTAAGGGTCTTTCGAGCCGGTCGGCTTCTCGTCGATGGCGAAGAAATTGGCGAGCGTGTCGAGCTTGTCGGCGAGCGCGACGGTGACGCTGACCGGCGCGGTCGGGCAGCGATCGCTTGGGCCCAGCGGCGAGTAATGCTCGGCGATGGCGTCGGCGACCGCTTTGTCCTCGCCGTCATGCAGCGCGTAGTAGCGGCCCATCACGCCCTGCAGTTCGGGGAACTCGCCGACCATGCCGGTCGAGAGATCGGCCTTGGCCAGCCGGACCGCATGCCCGACTTTCTTCATATCGGCGCCCTTCACATATGCGGCGATGGTATGGGCGAGCTTCTCGACGCGGCTCATCTTATCGTAGACCGTGCCGAGCTTGGCGTGGAACACGCGCTCTTTGAGCTTCTCGACGCGGCTCGCGAGCTTCTGCTTGCGGTCCTGATCCCAGAAGAATTTCGCATCCGACAGCCGCGCGCGCAGCACGCGCTCATTGCCGGCGACGATCGCCTTGCCGCCGTCATCGGCACTCATGTTGGAGACCACGAGGAAATGCGGCGCCAGCGCGCCACTCTGGTCGAGGGCTGCAAAATATTTCTGATGCGTGCGCATCGAGGTAGTGAGCACCTCGGGCGGCAATTCCATGAATTCGCGCTCTATGCGGCCCATCAGCACCACCGGCCATTCGACCAGGCCGGTCACTTCCTCAAGCAGCCCTTCATCCGGCTTCAGCGCGAAGCCCGCATCGTGTGCCGTTTTCGCGAGAGCCTCGGCGATCAGCTTGCGCCGCTCGCCGGCGTCGAGGATGACATAAGCCTTGCGCAGCTGATCGCGGTAATCGGCGAAATTGCTGACATTGAAGGTCGAGCGGAAAAGAAAACGGTGGCCGCGCGATTCCATGCCAACGGGCACCTCGCCGAGATCGAGCTTCAGGATGCGCCCGTCGAGCAGGCATAGGGCGCTTTGCAGCGGCCGCACCCAGCGGAACGGCGCTGCCGGAAAGCGCATCGATTTCGGCCAGGGCAGGTTACGGATCACCTCCATGAGCAGCGGCGGCAGCATGTCCTTCGTCGCCTGGCCGGGCCGCTTAATGATCGCGAAATAGAACTCGCCCTTGTCGGTCGCGCGTTTCTCGCATTGATCGAGCGCGGCAAGACCGGAGGATTTGAGGAAGCCGTCGATCGCGTTCTGCGGCGCGCCGACGCGCGGTCCGCGCTTTTCCTCGACCGAGCCGGGCTGCTCCAGCGGCAGGCCTTCGGCATGCAGGGCGAGGCGCCGCGGCGTAACGAAGCTCGTCAGCGTGGTGACAGCGAGATGCGCCTCGTTGAATGCGACCTCCGCGAGACGGCGCAACTCTTCCGCCGCGACGGCTTGCATCCGCGCCGGGATTTCTTCGGTCAGGAGTTCGAGGAGAAGTTCCGCCATGGCTAGCGCACAGCCGCCAATAGCCCCTCTCCCGCTCCGCGGGAGAGGGAGGGACCCAGCGCGTTAGCGCCGGGAGGGTGAGGGTTCCAGGACTTGCGGGATCGTTTCTTGTACGCCCTCGGTGTTAGCGAGAATCTCGTTGTTCCAAAAACGAATGACGTGCCAGCCACGCTTTTGGAGCCAAGCCGTCCGGCGCTCGTCTGCCTCGTTGTCAGCATACTGCCCGCCATCCGCCTCGATGATCAGGCGATGTGCAATGCACACGAAATCGACAATGAACGGACCAATCGGGCGCTGCCGGCGAAACTTGTAACCGGCGAGACGGCGGCTGCGCAAAGCGGACCACAGACGACGCTCCGCATCCGTCTGATCGAACCGTAGTTGTCGCGCGCGTTGGCTTAGCATGAAGATGAAGGTACCACGCTGCGCGGGCACCCTCACCCTCCCGCCGCCGAAGGCGGCGGGCCCCTCCCTCTCCCGCGGGGCGGGAGAGGGGCTTGCTCGCGTACGTCCTCTCGACCATCACGCGCCCTGCCCTTCGAGCCAAACCTCGCAGCTCGCTTTGGCGAGGGCGCGGACGCGCGCGATGTAGGAAGCGCGCTCGGTCACCGAGATCACGCCGCGCGCATCGAGCAGATTGAAGCAGTGGCTCGCCTTGATGCATTGATCGTAGGCGGGCCGCGGCAGCTTCTTGCCGAGCAGCGACTGGCATTCCTTCTCGGCATCGGCGAAATGCCGGAACAGGATCTCGGTGTCGGCGAATTCGAAATTGTAGGCGGAGAACTCGTATTCGGCGCGTTTGAATACCTCGCCATAGGTGACGCCCTGGCCGTTGTAGTCGAGGTCGTAGACATTCTCGACGCCTTGCACATACATCGCCAGCCGCTCGAGCCCATAAGTGAGCTCGGTCG
>DATNGE010000180.1:0-2810 GCA_035606035.1 Allostellaceae bacterium | reverse complement strand
CGCGCCGCCGCCGCGCTGATCGGGCGCTTTGTCGGCGAACACCACGCCATGCGCCAACAGGAACTCGAAGGTCGGCGCGCTCCAATCGGCGAAGGCGCGGATGATCTCGCGGTCGTTGTAGCGGTAATCCGGGAAGCCGTTGGGCTCGACCACCGACCAATCGGTCAGATCCTGGAAGAGGAGATCGGGCGTGTCGGGAATGCCGTATTTCTTCTGCGCCGAGGTGCCGCCGCCCAGCGGCACATTGCCGCCCGAGACGATGGCGTGGCCGCCGATATCGGCTTCCGCCTCGATGAGGATCACCGAGCAGCCCGCCTCGCGCGCGACGATCGCCGCAGGCATGCCGGTCGCGCCCGAGCCCACCACCACGATATCCGCCTCGGCCGTCCAGCTCACCATCGCAATCCCCCTCGCCGCCCGCGCGCTAGGATATAGCGAAGCGGCGACGCCGTCGCCAGCCGCTTGCTCCCGTCCTGGCGCGTGTGCTTGCTGGAATGCCTAGGGAGCGGGCTTTGAAACGCCGCGCGCGGCTTGGATGAGACGCTCGGCGACGGCGCGGGCAGCGGCGATGAATTGTCTCGCCGCGGGATTGAGGGAACGATTTTTGAGGGTAACGAGTCCGATCAGCACGCCGGGCAACGGAAGGTGAACCGGCAAACGCTTGAGTGGGAGGCGGTCGATATTCGCCAAGACAACCGAGCTCGGCAAAATCGCGATATAGCGCTGGGTTGCGAGAAGACTCTTGAATAGATGCGTCGAGCCGCCGACCACGAGCCGCTCCGGGGGTTCAACGCCGCACGCGCGGAACGCCGCAAAGAAGCGTGCGCCGACAGGCGAATCCCCGGGCGGCATGCACCAAGGCTCCTCGAGCAATTCTTCGAGCGCAATCTTGCGCCGCCGCGCCCACGGGCTGCGCGCACCCGCCACGACGATGGGCAGATCCTCGAAAAGCTGCTCCGCCACCAGAGCCTCGTCCATGAGCGGGCCGATGATTGGACCCAGGACGAGATCGACCTCCCGGTCACGAAGCGGCCGATACTGAAGCGAGCGCGATTCCAATGCGCCCACCGGCGTCGAAACAAGATGGACGGAGATCCGCGGATAGGCCTGCGCAAGCCGCTCGATCGTCAGCGGCAGGACTCCGCCCGCCATAGAGTCCGGAGCAGCCAGCCACACCTCCCCCTTTGCCTCGTCCTTGAGGAATTCGATTTCGTTCACGCTCTGTCGAAGATCATCGAAAATGACCATCCCGCCCCTGAGCAGCGCGCGCCCTTGGGGCGTGGGCTCGATGCCTCTGCGGCTGCGCTCGAGCAATTTCACCCCGAGCGTTTTCTCGAGCTCGGCGACGGTCTTCGAGACGGCCGGTTGGGTCAGATGAAGCTGAGCCGCGGCCCGCGCCATGCTTTGGGAGCGAACGACGCTTTCGAAAAGGAGCAAGTCCCGTAACTTGAGTTTGCGGGTCAACCGCTCGGTCAAATCCATGGCCCACGTATAATAAAAAAAAGTTATCGATCAATGCCAAAATAGAACTTGGCTTTTATACCAGGCCGGCCGAACGTCCGCAGGCAAAATTTGTCAGGAGAAACCCCATGCGTTTTCGCTTTCGGCGGCGGTATCGCTATTTTGCATGGCTTGTCGGAGTGGTCGCCGGATCGATGCTTATGGAGAATGTTCCGGCGGCGCAGGCAGAACCGGTCAAGATCGGCGTGCTCCGCATCATCTCGGCCGGGCCGGTCTTCATTGCGCTCGACAAGGGCTTCTTCGCGGCCGAGGGGCTCGATCCGAAGCTCGTCATCTTCGACAACGCTGTGCCGATGGCGATGGGAGCGACAGCCGGCGACATCGATTTCGGCGTGAGCGCCCTTTCCGGCGCGCTCTATAACCTTGCCGCCCATGATGCGCTCCGCATCATCGCGGCCTCGGCGCGCGAGGCGCCCGGATTCCAGGCGACGGCCTACGTCGTAGCCAATCGCGCCTTCGCCGCGGGGCTACGCTCGCTCAAGGATCTTCCCGGCCATTCCGTTTCAGTGCCGGTTTTCGGGTCGCCGCCGCATTACAGCATGGCGCTGCTCGCGGAGAAATACGGCTACTCGCTGGAGAGCGTGCGCCTCGTCGCATTGGGGTCGATTGCGAACCAGGTCTCGGGCTTGATCGGCGGGCAGACCGATGCAGGATTGATCCAAGCCACCGCGGTCATGCCGGCTCTCTCGCGCAAGGAGGCCGTGCTCTTGGGCTTCGTCGGCGATGAGACCCCATTCCAGCTCAGCGCGGTCTACACCGCGACGCGCACGGCCAACGATCGGCGCTCTACCGTGGAGAAATTCCTGCGCGCTTACCGCAAGGGCACTACGGCCTATCACGCCGCCTTCATCGGCGCCGATGAGCGCCGCAAAGACGGCGAGACCGCGCCAGAGACGCTCGCCATCCTCGCGCGCCATATTGGCCAATCACCGGAGCAGATCGAGCGCGCGATTTCCTATATGGATGCGGATGCGCGGCTCGACGTCGACGACGTGCTGCACCAGCTCGCCTGGTACCACGCGCAGAAGCTGCTGAAGCAGCCGGTCGATCCCGACCACATCATCGATCGGCGCTTCGTCATCCCGCTCCCGAAGCACTGACCGACGATCGGGTGGCCTTGTCCTCGGATCGCGCTAACTGCTCGCGGTTTCGGCGCGGAGAAAGCCCTTCGAGAGCGCGTGATAGATGCCTTCGGGGCAGATGAGGCGCGAGGCGAGATAGCCGATGAGCGCCGCCGCCATCAGCGGGATCACCATCGCGTTGTTGTCGGTCATCTCGATGACGATGAC
>DATNGE010000179.1:0-12204 GCA_035606035.1 Allostellaceae bacterium | reverse complement strand
GCTTATCCCCTTCGCTCATGGCGCTTTCTCCAGCGCGGTTGCGGCTGCTGTTTCGGGCACAACGTGGTGCTGGGCGCGCGGATCGAGCGCGTCCTGCAGCCCGTCGCCGAGGAAATTGCAGGCGATCACGGTGACGAAGATAAACAGCCCGGGATAGAGCGCGAGCTGCGGCGCCAATGCAATGGTTTCCTGCGCCGTTGTCAGCATATTGCCCCAGCTCGGGATCGGCGGCGCGACGCCGAGTCCCAAGAAGCTCAGCACGGATTCGAGCAGGATGGTCTCGCCGACCGCGAGCGTCGTCGCGACGATGATCGGCGAGGCGAGGTTGGGCAGGATATGCACCAGCATCACGCGCGGCCCGGTGGCGCCGAGCGCGATCGCCGCGCGCACGAAATCGCGCGATTTGAGCGACAAGGTCGCGCCGCGCACGATACGGGCCACCGTCGTCCAGCCGACCAGGGCCACGAGCACGATGATGCGCTCGACGCTGACGACCGGGGAATCGATGATTGCCGTCGGGATGCCCAGCTTCTTCAGATCGAGCGCGGCGAGGACAACGAGCAGCGGCAGCAGGGGCAGCGCGATGATGCCGTCGGTGAACCGCATCAACGCGGCATCGAGCCGGCCGCCGCGATAACCGGCAATCAGCCCCATGGCCGTGCCGAAGATGGCGGCGCCGATCGCGGCGACGATGCCGACGAGTAGCGAGACGCGCCCGCCTTCGAGCAGGCGAAAGAGCAGGTCGCGGCCGATCTCGTCGGTGCCGAGCGGGTGGGCGAGCGACGGCGCGGCAAAGCGCCGATAGAGATCGACCATGTCGGGGTCGAGGCCGAAGAGCGCTGCCAGCGGCGGCGCGCCGAAAGCGGCGATAGCAAGGATCAGCAGGACGGCGCCGCTGATGGCGACGCGCTTATCGCGAAGAGCGTCGCGCCAGCGATTCATTGCAGCGCGATCCGCGGGTCGATCGCCGCATAAGCGATATCGGCGGCGAGGTTGCCGATCAGCACCATCATCGTCGCCAGCAGCAGCCCGGCGAGCGCGAGGTTGAAATCGTTGCCGAGGATCGAATCGTAGATGAGCTTGCCCATGCCGGGATAGGCGAACATCGTCTCGGTGATGAGCGCGCCTGAGAAGAGGTTGCCGAAGCTCAGCGCCAGCACCGTCACCACCGGGATGAACGCGTTGCGCAGCGCGTGGCCGGCGAGGATCCGAACCTCGCCCGCGCCTTTGGCGCGCGCGGTGCGGATGAAATCCTGGCGCAGGGTTTCGATCATGGAGGCGCGGATGTAGCGCAGATGCGAGCCCATGCTGACGAGGGTCAGGGTCGTCACCGGCAGCACGAGATGGCTCAGACGATCGGGCAGGCTGCCGTCGCCGATGGTCGCGACGCCGCCGGCCGGGAACCAGCCGAGCGTCGCGGCGAAGAGCAGGATGAGCATCAGCGCTAGCCAGAAGGAGGGCACGGAAATGCCCGCGAAGGCGAGAAGGTTGACCGCGCCGTCAACCGCCGAGCCAGGACGGCGCGCGGCGATCATGCCAAGCGGCAGGGCCAGTGCATAGGCGCAAAAGAGGCTCGCCCCCATCAGCACCGCCGTATTGCCGAGCCGCGGCACCAGCACATTGAGCACCGGTTGCAGATAAAGCCGCGAATAGCCGAAATCGCCGGTCAGCGCGGCTCGTGCCCAAGCGAAGTAGCGCTCGATGAGCGGCTTATCGAGGCCATAGAGCGCTTTCAGCCGCACCGCGTCGGCGGGCGAGAGGCGCGGATTCGACGAGATCATCAGATCGATCGGATCACCCGGCATCAGCCCGATCAGCGCATAGACGATGAAAGACATGATCGCGATGACGACGATCATTTGGAGGAGCCGTATAGAAACGAAGCGGGCCATTAGAAATTTTCGTCATGCCCGGACTTGTTCCGGGCGTACACGGCTTTGCGAGAAACTCGTGGATGGCCGGCCCGAGCCCGGCCATGACGATGAATTCTCATTTCGAGGCCTGCTCATCCCCGCGCCGCCATTGATCGATCCACAAGGTCGAGGGCGCGTCATGGCCGGTTGGCGTCACGCCCTCGAGCCATTTCGGCAGCACGTAAGCGTCGGCCCGGAAATAGAGCGGCAGCGCCGGCAATTGGTCGGCATAGAGCGCTTGCAGCTGGCGCCACATCGCGAAGCGTTTGCCCTGGTCGAGCTCGACTTCGATCGCATCCATCAGTCTATCGGCTTCGGGATTGCTGTAGCCGTCGAAATTCTGGCCGCTCCAGCCGTTCTCGGCACTTGGGATCTGCTGCGAGTTGAGCTCGGCGCGCGGCACCTCCTCGGGCGCACCGACCCAAGCGAACATCGCCATATCGAAATTGCGGTGCTTCGTCGTGTCGCCGATCAGCACCCGCGCCGGCTGGTTCTTGATGCGCACGGCGATGCCGACCTGGCGCCATTGCGCCTGCAGCACCTGCTCGATCATCTCGCGCGTGCGGTTGCCCGAGGTCGTCGCGAGCTCCAGCACCAGCGGCTTGCCGTCCTTGCGCCGCAGCCCGTCGGAGCCCTGCTTCCAGCCGGCGGCGTCGAGCAGCGCGCGAGATTTGTCGGGATCGTAGCTGTAATGCGGCAGATCATGTGCGAAGGCGGGGTCGAGCGGCGGCACGAAGCTGTCGGCGACGGGATCGCGGCCGGCGAAGATCTCGTCTGTGATTGCCTTGCGGTCGATGCCATAGAGCAGCGCCTGGCGCACGCGCTGATCCGCGAGGATCGGGTTGCCGAGGTTGGTGTCGATATGCTCGTAGCTGAGGCCGGGCTTGTAGAGGATCTTGAATCGGCTGCCATGGCGTTTCTCGAAAGCCAGCGCCTCGTCGAGCGCGAAGCCGAGCTCGCCCGCGACCATGTCGAGCCCGCCGGCGAGGAGATTGGCTTCGAGCGCTGCGGTGTTCTCGACCGTCCAGATCACCACCCGGCGGAAATAAGGCTGCGGGCCCGACCAGCCGGGATTGCGCTCGAGGATGATATGCGAGCCGGGCACGATCTCGGTGACACGATAGGGCCCGTCATAAAGGCCGGGATTGGTCGGGGCAGTGTCGTAAGCCGTGTGGAAGCGATACTGCGCCGGATCGGCGAAAGCGGCGTTTTCGAGATGCGCCGGCAGGATCGGCACCGCGGCGGCGACCGGATAGTCGAAGGTGACGCGGTCGAGGGTGAGGGTGAAGGTCTTCGCATCCTTTACCTCGACCTTCAAGACGCGGCGATAGGCCTCCGCATCGGCGACCCCGACCTGCGGCGTCTGGCCGAGCTTGTAGCTGAAGGCGACGTCCTCGGTGGTGACCGGCTTGCCGTCGCCCCAGCGCGCATCAGGCAGCAGCGTGTAGGTGATGGCGACGCCGGTTTTGCCGTTGCCGAGATCGACCTTCTTGGCGCGGCCGTTCTCGAAGCTCGGCAGCTCGGTGCAGAGCATGCATTCGAGCTTCCAGTCGGCGTTATAGGTGACGAGCGGCCGCACCACCGCGCCGAGCACGTAGTCCTTGACGAACATCTGGTCGATGACCGGGCTTAGCGTCGAGGGGAATTGCGTGACGCCGATCGAGAGCTCGTCCGGCGCGTGGTTGGGCGCCGCCGCGGCCGGGCCGGCCGCGAGCAGCATTCCGATCAGAAGGAGAAGGACCCGCCGCATCACGCGGCGAGCATAGCATGCGCGTCTAAGCGGCGCGCGCTTGCTCGGTCAGAGCGACCAGCGTGCTGAGCGGCAGGAGATCGATCGTCTCGATCTCACCGAGCAGAGCGTCGACATCAACGGCCTGGCGCTCGGCTAGCGCGATCTCACTCGGGGAGAGGGTGATGGCGGCGCTCGACCGAGTCGCTGTCGTGGAGGCAAAAGGCGGCATGTGCTTATTCCTGGCGCGGGGCTGTTCGCGCACGCAACCTAGATAAGTGAGCGTCGTTAAAATGTCCTTATCGCATTTTGTCGCACATGCGAAGGACGGGCGCGACTCGCGATCACAGCTTGGCGAAGCGCGGCATCACCTTCTCGGCGAAGAGCCGCGCCGAGCGCTCGGCATGCTCATAAGGCACGGTGTTGAAATTAAGTTGCACCGATGAGCTCTCGAAACCGCCGACGCGTTCGAAATAGTCCTCGACTTGTTTCGAAATGTCGTCGGGCGTGCCGATCCAGGCGGCGCCGCTCTTCACCTGCGTGTCGATCGTCTCGCGGCTGAGGATGTCGATGATCTTGTCGTAGCCCGGATAATCCTTCGATTGCATTCCGGCCCATTCCGAGGCCGCATCGACCAGCGAGCGCAGATAGCGGTTGAGCGGATCGCGCGCGATCTGCCACGCCGTGTCGCGGTTCTCATGACAGAAGAGATGGAAGGCGAGCATCACGCGGCCTTTACCCTCGTGGCCGCCGTCCTTCCAGCCTTGGCGATAGAGGGTGATGAGCTCCTTCATCGCGCCGCCTGCCATCGGGATCGCCATGATCGCGTGGCCGGCCTTGCCGGTATCGGTGAAGCTTTGCGGCGTTGCAATCGCCGCAACCCAGAAAGGCGGGCGCGGCTTCTGCGTCGGCCGCGGCAGCGAGGTGACATTCTTGAAAGAATGGAAGCGGCCCTCACAGGTGACATTCTCTTCTTCGAGGAGCCGCCGTACCTGCTCCATGCCCTCGATGAAGCGCTCGCGGCTCTCATTCACCGAGACGCCGAAGCGCGAGAACTCATGCGGCAGAAAGGCGCGAGCGAAGCCAACCTCGAGCCGACCGTTGGAGATCGCATCGAGCATCGCGATCTCGCCGGCGAGCTTTAAGGGATTGTTGAAGATCGGCAGCACCGCGCCGGTGATGAGCTGCGCCTTCTTGCTGCGCTCGGCCGCGGCGGTCAAAAACAGCAGCGGGTTGGGGGAATAGCCGCCATAGGGATTGAAATAATGCTCGACGGTGCGGATATGGCCCCAGCCGTCGGGATCGGCGAGCTCGCACAGGCGCAGGCATTCGCCGAAATATTGCTGGCCCGATTTCTGCGCCGGGCCGACGTCGGGAAAGAATTGCATCCCGAAATCCATGAGGCGCCTCCCAATTCTGCGATCTAAGGCTTATTTAACATCGCGATGACGGTTTTCACCATCGGCCATTCGACCCGCTCGATCGAGGATTTCATAGCCGCGCTCAAAGCCGCAGGCGTGGGCGTGCTTGCCGATATCCGCCGTTTTCCCAAATCGCGCCGCTACCCGCATTTCAATGGCGAGAACCTCGCGCCGGCGCTGGCGCTTGCGGGCATCGGCTACCGTCCTTTCCCCGAGCTCGGCGGCCGCCGCGGCAAGCGGGCCGATGGCCAGCCATCAGGCAACACCCTCTGGCGGCAGGAGCCGTTCCGCAATTACGCCGACTATGCCGAGACGGCGGAGTTCCGCGCCGCTTTCGATCAGCTCACGGCGCTGACGCGCGAAAACACAGTCGCGATCATGTGCGCCGAGGCGGTGTGGTGGCAGTGCCATCGCCGCATCGTTGCCGATTATCTCCTGGCGGCGGGTTTTCCTGTCGAGCACATCTTCGATGCGAAGAAGCGCGAGCCCGCGAGTTTGACGCCGGGCGCGCAGCCGCGCGGCAACGGCACGATCCTCTATGAGGGCGAGCAGCGGCGGCTGCTTTGAGCCGCGCGCCGATTTAAGCGGCGGCGTCTTTGGCGCGGCGGCGGGCGATCTTCTCGCTCTCCGCGATCGTATCGCGCAGCGCCTGATCGGCCTGGCAGGTCATCTTGATGAAAGCGCGCAGGAAGGAGTCCGTGCGCGGCAGCTGGAACAGGGTTTGCTCGTCGCCGCCCTCGGCGCGGCCGCAGACCGTCACGGTCGCGTCCTGCGGCGTCAGCATCAGCTCGACCAGCGCGACGCCGGGCCCCGTGACGTATTCGACGACGCGCTGGCGTTTCGGGCGGTCACCATCGGCGCGGATCGTCATGCGATAGGGGGTGCGGTTGCTCGCGGTCTCGATGAGGGCACGCGAGAAGGGACGCAGGAAAGCCTCGTCGAAACCGAGCACGGCCATCGGCTGATCGTTCGAGGCCGACGAGCGAATCTCGAGCGTCGCCCAGAGCGAGGCGCGGCCGCCATAGTAATCGATCGAGGCGAGGTCGAGATTGATCGCGTCGATCGGCTGCGGCGGTGCATCGGCTTCGGCGCAGAGATAGGCAAAGCAAGCCGGCTCGCGGCGCAGCGACAGCGTCGTCGCGGCTTCGAGGTTCCATTCGGTCAGCGCGGGGATCGGATCGTGCATAACGAGCGCTTCTGCCAGGGGCGGTTTGCGAATGTCGCCATTGAATAGCGCCTGAGTTAAGGGACAAATAAACCCGCAAATTAGGCGACTTGGATTTCGCTAAAATTCGCGACAAATGCGGTCCGAGCGACAGACTCGCGCGTTTTATTTCGGCATGCGTCGGATTTGCCGTGAATTGACGGGAAAAGAGTCTTTTAAGCCGCAACGCGTATTTCGATGGCGTGCCGTCGCTCGCATGCCCCGCCATTACCGGATGATCGATTTGCCG
This sequence comes from Allostellaceae bacterium, assembly GCA_035606035.1. Lineage (GTDB taxonomy): Bacteria > Pseudomonadota > Alphaproteobacteria > ATCC43930 > CGMCC-115725 > CAIKMD01. The sequence continues at coordinate 5,687 of DATNGE010000179.1, read as the reverse complement.
CCGCTCTTGCTCGAAGCGCTGAAGGCGATCGGTCCCGAGACCGAAGCCCGCATGGGCGATCTCATCAGCGATTTCGCCGCTCTTCCCTTGAGCGAAGAGGATCGCCTGTCGGCGCTGGCGGGTGTGGTCGCGACCATCGCGACGACGCGCTATCGCCACCACCGTCCGATCTTCATCGCCGCTTTGCGCGGCTGGGCGCTGGAGATCTCTATCGCTCTCTCGCCGGCGCCGCCGCGCCTTGCCTTGGAGCAGCGCCGCGGTCCCGTCGCGGAGGCGCAGGACGGGCTGCTCGGCGGCATCGATACGATGCTGCGCGCGATGCTCGATGGTGGCTTGGCGAAGCATCACCGGCTTGTCACCGAGCTCGCGGTGATGGCCCGGCTTCTCGGCCGCTACGACTCGCACAGCATCCATCTCGTGCTGACGGCGGCGAGCCTCGCTTGCGAGGACCCGCGCTGGCGCTGCGGCTATACGGTGCCGGTCATGCTGGCGGATGGCGCGCAGCTGGTGGCGCGCGATGCCTCTCTCGAAGCGCTCGCGCCGCGCGGCACGGCTTAGGGTTTCTTCGGCGGCGCCGCGCCCGGCGATTTGGTCATGTTGACCGCCGGCCATTGCTGGGCGACGCCGGGCAGCGGCCCGACCTTGCCGCTAATGCGCTCGATCGTCACGCGATAGACCGTCACCTGATCGAGCCGCGGATAAAAACCCTTCGGCCGGTCCCATGATAAGGCATCGGCATATTTCGCCAGGAAGCGGTCGAAGAACAGCGCCTTCGCCGCGGGCTCGGGCACGATCGCGACCTTCCCGGTGACGACGACGCTGGCATAGCTCGCGCTCGTGTCGCATTCGAATTCGCCATAAGGGAAGATCTCGCCCATCTCGGCGACCTCGACGCAGATGCGCGCCGAATACTCGACATTGCTGCAGAAATGCCCGGCGCGCGCGGTATGCAGCCAGATCGCGCCCTCGGCATAGACGAAGAGATTGGGCACGATGTAAGGATCGCCGCTCGCGCTCAGCGTCGCGAAATGCGCGAGCTTTGCGCGCGCCAGCAACTCGCGCGCGCCGGCTTCCGGCATTTCCTTGTCCTTGCGGCGGACGGTTCCTTCGCTCATCGGTCGGCTCGTTCCTACTCGGCGTCAGCTTCCTCGATCGCCTCGGCCGCGGCAAGCCAGCGCGCCTCGGCCTCGCCAAGAGCCGCAGCGAGTGACGCCTGCTCGCGCAGCAGCCCCGCGACGTCGGCGGCGCCGGCATAGGTCGCGGGATCGGCGATGCGCTGATCGAGCGCAGCTTTGCGCGCGCCGAGATCGGCGACCGCGCGTTCGGCCGCTTTGAGGGCGCGGCGCAGCGGCTCGAGCTCGCGGCGGCGCTCGGCGGCGAGGCGCCGCGTCTCGCGCCGCTGATTGCCGGCGTTTTTCGTTGGCTCGCTCTCGTTCGTGGTCGGCGCGAGCACGAGCTGGCGGTAATCGTCGAGATCGCCCTCGAAAGGCTGCACCGTGCCGTCGGCGACCAGCCACAGCCGGTCGGCGACCAGCGACAGCAGGTGCCAATCGTGGCTGACGATGACGACCGCGCCGGAGAATTCGTTGATCGCTGCGACCAGCGCCTCGCGCGCCTCGATATCGAGGTGGTTGGTCGGCTCGTCGAGGATGAGCAGCGGTGGCGCGTCGACGCTCATCAACGCGAAATTGAGGCGCGACTTCTCGCCGCCCGAGAGGCTCTGCGCCGCGACGAAGACCTTGTCCTCGTCGAAGCCGAAACGCGCCAGCCGCGCGCGGATTGTTTCGGGCACCGCTTTCGGCATCAGTCGCGCGAGATGATCGTAGGCGCTCGCCGCCGGATCGAGTTCCTCGATCTGGTGCTGGGCGAAATAGCCGCAGGCAAAGCGCTTGGCGCGTGTGATCTCGCCGCTCATCGGCACCAGCCGCCCGGCGATGAGCCGCGCGAAAGTCGATTTGCCGTTGCCGTTCGCGCCGAGCAAAGCGATGCGATCGTCCGGATCAAGCCGCAGATCGAGGCGGCGCAGCACCGGCTTGTCCGGCTCGTAGCCGACCGCAACCTGGTACAGGCTCAAGAGCGGCGGCGCGAGCTCGGGCGGCTCGGGGAAGGCAAGATGGAGCGGCGGCTCTTCCTGCGAGAGCGCGATCGGCTGCAGCCGCGCAAGCGCCTTCATGCGGCTTTGCGCCTGGCTCGCCTTGGTCGCCTTGGCGCGGAAGCGGTCGATGAACGCCTGTAGCCGCTTGCGCTCCTCGTCCTGGCGCGCGGCGAGCGCCTGCTGGCGGGCGAGATGCTCGCGCCGTGTGCGGGCGAAATCCTCATAGCCGCCGCTATAAAGGGTCAGCCGCCGCTCGCCGAGGTGGAGGATGTGATCGACGACATCGTCGAGGAATTGCCGGTCGTGGCTGACGAGCAGCAGCGTGTTGCGGTAGCGGCGCAGGAAATCGGCGAGCCAGAGCGAGGCTTCGAGGTCGAGGTGGTTCGTCGGCTCGTCGAGCAGCAAGAGCTCGGGCTCGGCGAAGAGCACGCCGGCGAGCGCGACGCGCATGCGCCAGCCGCCAGAGAAATTCGACAGCGGCTGGTTCTGCTCGTCGTGGCTGAAGCCGAGACCCGCGAGGATGCCGGCGGCGCGCGCTTCCGCCGAATGGGCGCCGATCGTCGCGAGGCGCTCATGGATCTCCGCGACGCGTGCCGCGTCGGTGCTGTGGTCGGCTTCGGCGAGGAGGCGCTGGCGCTCGTCATCGGCGGCGAGCACGGCCTGCAAGGGCGTGGTCGTTCCGCTCGGCGCTTCCTGCGCGACGAAGCCGATGCGCGCTTCGCGCGGCAAAGCGATGCTGCCGCCATCGAGCGCGCGCTCGCCGCGGATGAGATCGAGCAGCGTCGATTTGCCGGTGCCGTTGCGGCCGATGAGGCCGACCTTCCAGCCATCGGCGAGCTGCGCCGACGCGTCCTCGATCAGCGTCCGCCCGGCGATGCGATAGGTAATGCCCGAAAGGGTGAGCATGGGTGCGTGTTAGCACAGACGCCGCTTCAACAGGAGCGTCGAAAAACAAATAACGACGTCATTGCGAGCGAAGCGAACAATCCAGTTTCACGAACCACTGGATTGCTTCGTCGCTACGCTCCTCGCGACGACGTGGAAAAATACCAGAATCTACTTTTCCGCGTGCTCGCTTTCCTCGCCGAGCACATGGATGGCGAAGTGGAAGGCGGGCAGATCCTCACCGGGGTGATCATCGGCATAGGTGAGCTGCGGGATGCGGAAATTGTTGGGCCGCGTCTCCTGGCCCTTGTAGATGCCGGGATAGAGATCGATGTAATGCCAGCCCGGCGCGCCGCTCGCCGGCATATAGACGGTGACGTCGCCCTGGCTGTTGAAACCGCAGGCATAGCCGACGTAATTGTCGTCATAGACGATGTGATAGATGTTCGCGGTCTCGGTCCAGCCAACGCCTTTGAGATGGACGGTGAGCATATCGCCGGCATGCACCTCTTGCGTCGCGAGCGGCAGCGCGGAGGCTTCGAGCCAGAAGCTGCCGGTGGTTTTCTTGCCGTTCTCCTCGACGAAGATCGCGTGCGCGCCGCCGAGATCGTCGGGCACTTTGAGGCTGAAAGCGAGCTTGCCCCTCGCATCGGCTTTCGCTTCGGCGATGGGATGCGCGCGCTCTTCCCAGCCGCCGGCGACGACGCGATTGCCGGTCACGGTCGACCATTGCAGTTGGTAGCTCTTGCCCGGCGTGAAGCCTTCGCCGCTGACGGTGAGCGGCTGACCGACGCTGGCGAAAGCCGGCATCGCGGTGAGCGCGCCCGGCTTCGGCAATGTGCGAACGCTTTTCTGCGTCTGCGCCTCGACCGACGGCGGCCGCACAGCCTCGCCGCGGGTCACGGTGAAGTTCGCCTTGAAACGCGGCCGGTCGGGCACGGGATTCTGCTGCGGGTTCATATAAGGGAAGGTGAACTCGCCATGGATGAGCTGCAGCACATGCGTGCCCGTGGGGCCGGTTGCAGGAATCGTGAAATGCGCCGCGCCATGCGTCGAGACCGACGAGATCCAGCCGGTGAAGTTATTGTCGTAGACGACCATCCAGCTGTTCTCGAGCTCGCGCCAGCCGATGCCTTTGATATCGAACATGATCGGCGTGCCGGGCGGGCCGTTCTCCGGCGTCACCTTCATCACCATGTCGAGGTTGAAGCCGGCTTGCGTGAAGAGCCGCGTGCCTTGCTGCAGCACGATGTCGTGCTGGAATCCGAAATCGTCCGGGACGACGAAGCTTGCGCCGAATTTGCCTGCCGCGTCGGTCTTCACCTTGGCGATGCGATAGCCGATCGGCGCGTAGTCGCGGCCGCGATATTCGCCATTGGCCGCTTTCCAGCTGCCTTTGACCGTGCGCCAGACGAGATCGAATTCCTGATTGGCGGGAAGCCCATCGCCGCTCACCCTGATGTTGGCGCCCTCGCTCGCATGGAGCGGCGCGATGCTGAGCTTCCCGACAAAGCCGTTCGCCGGCTGCGCCGCGGCCACTTCCGGCCCGAAATCGCTCGCCAGCGCAGCTGCGGCACGCGACACGCCGAGGCTCGGCGCGGCCAAGAAACCCGCGAGCAGAAAAAGCGCACGCGCTGCGGAAGGCATCGACATCGGAATTCCCCCGGTCACATGATTGGCTGAAGTAATAGCGGTGGTGGCGGCTCAGAGGAAGCGCGCCAGCGCTTCGGCGGTCGCCGCGCCGAGCACCACCACAATCCACGGTGGCACGCGCCAGAAAACGAGCAGCAGGAAAGCGGCGATGCCGATACCGAAATCCGCGGGCCTCAGGATCGCGCTGGTCCAGACCGGGTTGTAAAGCGCGGCGAGCAGCAGACCGACGACCGCGGCGTTGACGCCTTTGAGCGCCGATTGCACGCCTTCGCGGCGGCGCAATGCATCCCAATAGGGCAGCACGCCGATCAGCAGCAGGAAAGAGGGCAGATAGATCGCGCCGAGGCAGATCAGCCCGCCGGCCCAGCCATTCGGGGCCGGCTGCATCACCGCGCCGAGATAGGCCGAGAAGGTGAAGAGCGGGCCGGGCACAGCCTGCGCCGCGCCATAGCCGGCGAGGAACGCGTCGTTGCCGATCCAGCCCGGCGGCACGACCTCCTTCTGCAACAGCGGCAGCACGACATGACCGCCGCCGAAGACCAGCGAGCCCGAGCGATAGAAACTGTCGACCAGCGCGACGGCGTGATCGTTCGTCGCCGCGGCGAGCAGCGGCAGCAAAGCGAGCAGCACGAAGAACAGGATCAGCGCCGCGATTGCCAGCGGCTTGGCGATGCGGATCGCGATCTCGCTTTGCGCGGCCTTGGTCTCGGCGGGAAGGTAGCGCCAGCCGATAAGGCCGCCGAGCACGATCGCGCCGATCTGGCCATAGGCGTTGGGCAGAGCAAGCACGAGCAGCGCCGCCGCCGTGGCCATCGTCGCGCGCAGGCGATCGGGGCAAAGATTGCGCGCCATCGACCACACGGCTTGGGCGACGACGGCGACCGCGACGATCTTGAGGCCATGCAGCCAGGCGGCTTGCATGATGTTCCCGAGCTGCGCGATGCCGTAGCCGAAAGCGATCATCGCCAGCGCCGAGGGGCCGCTGAAGCCGAGCCAGGCGGCGAAAGCGCCCGGCAGCCCGGCGCGCAGGATGCCGATCGTGATGCCGGTCTGG
>DATNGE010000178.1:0-5112 GCA_035606035.1 Allostellaceae bacterium | reverse complement strand
TGCGTGAGCTCGTCGCGCGGCTCGAAGCCGAGCAGCGCGACATGGTCTCGCTCATGGTGAAGCTCCATTGCGAGAGCTTCGCCGAGAGATTTCTCATCCCGCCTTTCGTTTTCTTCTTCGCGCTGCTCTATCCGTTCTCCTGGTCGAACAATCCCCGCCGGGCGACCGCGGCGGCGGCGGGCGGTTGCGTGCTGCTGCGCCGCAGCGCCTATGAGCGGATCGGCGGCTATGCCGCGATCAAGGGAGAGCTGATCGATGATTGCGCGCTCGCCGCTGCGGTCAAGAACAGTGGCGGCTCGATCTGGCTCGGACTGACGCAAGGAACCGAGAGCGTCCGGCTCTATCCCGAGATCGCCGATATCTGGAACATGGTCGCGCGCACCGCCTATACGCAGCTCGGCTATTCGCCCCTGCTGCTCGCCGGGACGGTGCTCGGCCTCGTCGTCACCTATCTCGGGCCGGTGCTGCTGCTCTTCGCCGGCGGCAAAGCGGCTCTCTTGAGCCTGGCAGCCTGGCTCATCATGACGGGGTGTTACGCGCCGATGCTGCGCTTCTATGGCCGCTCGCTGCTCTGGGCACCGTTGCTTCCGGCGGCAGCCTCGGTATATCTCGGCGCGACAATCGCGTCGGCTTGGCGGCACTGGCGGGGCCGCGGGGGCGAATGGAAGGGGCGGGTGCAATGGCAGAGTCGCTGACGGTCGAGACGCCGTCGGGAAAGGGCAGGGGCGACGAGAATTTCCCCGTCGGCTCTTTCCTCATTCGCCGCGACCTGCGCGCGCATGTGCACGCCTTCTATCGCTTCGCGCGCAATGCCGACGATATCGCCGATAATCCCGCGCTCTCGGCGGAAGAAAAGGTCCGGCGGCTCGACCGCATGGAAGCGGTGCTCGACGGCGGGCCGGGCGATGATTCGCCGGCCGCGGTCGCGACCCGCGCCAGCCTCATCGAGACCGGCATGACCTTCCAGCATTGCCGCGACATCCTCCACGCCTTCCGCATGGATGCGACCAAGCTGCGCTATGAGGATTGGGCCGATCTGATGCATTACTGCCGCTACTCGGCATCGCCGGTCGGGCGGCAGCTCCTCGATCTTCATGGCGAGAGCCACGACACCTGGCCGCCGGGCGACGCGCTGTGCAACGCGCTCCAGGTGCTCAACCATCTGCAGGATTGCGCCGAGGATCATCGCAATCTCGATCGCGTCTACCTGCCGCGCCAGGATCTCGAGGCGTGCGGCGCGACGATCCCCGAGCTGCAAGCCGGCAAGCTCTCGCCGGGCTTGCGCTGCGTCATCGACCGGCTGCTCGACGGCACCGATCGTCTTATCGAGGAGGCACGGCAATTGCCGCCGCGCGTCATAAGTCCCGGCTTGCGGCGCGAATGCGCGGTGATCGTCAATCTCGCCGAGCGGCTCTCGGGACATCTCCGCCGCGGCGATCCGCTGGCGAGCCGGGTCAAGCTGAAGCCCATTGATTTTGCAGCCGCACTGTTGCTCGGCGTGTGGCGCGGGCGATGAGCAACAGCGAGGAAACCGCGTTGCGCGCCGCGATCCGCGAGAAGGTCGCGGCCGCCGGCACCTCGTTCTACTTGGCGATGCGGCTGCTGCCCGAACCGCGGCGCGACGCGATGTATGCGATTTACGCCTTCTGCCGCGAGGTTGACGACATCGCCGACGAAGAAAATCCGCTGGCGGTGAAACAAGAGATGCTCGATGACTGGCGCGGCGAGATCGACGGGATCTATGAAGGCGGCGCGACGCGGCCGCTGGCTCGCATTCTCGCGGCGGATGCAAGGACCTTCGCTCTGCGGCGCGAGGATTTCCTCGCCATCATCGAGGGCATGGCGATGGATGCCGCGCGCGACATCCGCGCCCCGAGCCTCGCCGAACTCGATCTTTATTGCGACCGCGTCGCCAGCGCCGTCGGCCGGCTGTCGGTGCGCGCGTTCGGCGACAGCAGCGCCTCGGCGGATCGCGTCGCACACCATCTGGGTCGCGCACTGCAGCTCACCAACATCCTGCGCGACCTGGCCGAAGATGCCGAGCGCGGCCGGCTCTATCTGCCGCGCGATCTTCTCGTCGACGTCGGCATCATCGCGACCGAGCCCAACGCCGTCTTGCATCATCCGAGCCTCGGTAACGCTTGCGACGCGCTCGCCGATATCGCCGAGGATCATTTCGCCCAGGCGCGCCTGGCGATGAAAGAGTGCTCGCGCCGCGCGATGCGTCCGGCGCGGGCAATGGGCGCGGTCTATCACGCCCAGCTCGCACGGTTGCGCGCGCGCGGTTGGCAGCGCTTCGCCGAGCCGGTCAAGCTCTCGAAACCGACGAAGCTCTGGATCGCCCTGCGCCACGGGCTGATATGAGCGTGCCGAGACGCGTGCATGTCATCGGCGCCGGCATGGCCGGTCTCGCCGCCGCGGTGTCGCTCGCCGAGGCCGGCGTGCGCGTCGCCCTCTACGAGGCCGCGCCGCAGGCCGGCGGCCGCTGCCGCTCCTATCTCGATACGGCGCTCGGCTGCCGTATTGACAATGGCAATCATCTGCTGCTGTCGGGTAATCGCGCGGCCATGCGCTATATCGACATGATCGGCGCGCGCGGCACGCTGACCGGACCGGACCGTGCGATCTTTCCCTTCCTCGACCGGCAGACCAGCGAACGCTGGGTGCTGCGGCCCAATGCCGGCAAGATCCCGTGGTGGATCTTCATCAAGGAGCACCGCGTCGCCGGCACTTTCGCCGTCTCTTATCTCGCGGCGCGCCGCTTGCTCGAAGGCGGGCGCGACGCGGTGGTGACGGATCGCGTCAATCCGCGCGCCAAGCTTTATCGCCGCCTCTGGCAGCCGCTCGCAGTCGCCGCGCTCAACACGGAGCCGGAAGCCGGCTCGGCCGAGCTCTTCGCGACGATTGTGCGCGAGACCTTGGGCACAGGCGGCAAGGCCTGCGTGCCGCTGCTGCCGCGCGAGGGGCTGTCGGAGACCCTGGTCGATCCGGCGCTCGCGAGGCTGCGTGATCGCGGTGCCGATATTCGTATCGGCGCTCGGCTGCGCGCGCTCGGCTTCGCGCAAGAGCGCGTCACCTCGCTCGATCTCGACGGCGGCAGCCAAAGTGTCGGCGACGATGAGGCGGTCGTGCTCGCAGTGCCCGCGCCGGTCGCCGCGCGGCTCGTTCCCGACCTCAGCGTGCCTGATGAATTCCGCGCCATCGTCAATGCGCATTACCGCATCGCGATGCGCGGCGACGCACCATGGTTCGTCGGCGTGATCGGTGGCACCGCAGAATGGGTGTTCCGCAAGCGCGAAGTGCTGTCGGTCACGGTCAGCGCGGCTGATCGCTTGGTCGATATGCCAGCGGATGAGCTGGCGCCGCTGCTGTGGCGCGACGTCGCGGCGGCGTACGAATTGCCGAGCGAGCCGATGCCGCCCTGCCAGATCGTCAAGGAGAAGCGCGCCACCTTCGCGGCGACGCCGCCGCAAGATGCGCGCCGCCCGCGCGCCGCGACGCGCTGGACCAATCTCGTCCTCGCCGGGGATTGGACCCAGACCGGCCTGCCCGCGACAATCGAAGGCGCGATTCGCTCCGGCTTTACAGCCGCGGCCAGGCTTCAGGCGCGAGATGAAATCCGCTAAATTCCTGTGATGCCTGACAGTTACACCGCATCGCTCGATCTCGACGGCGCCGTCGAGCGCGCCGCCGCGGCGCTGATCGCCCTGCAGAATCCGGGCGGCGAGTGGTGCTTCGAGCTCGAGGCCGATGCCACGATCCCGGCCGAATACATCCTGCTGCAGCATTATCTCGGCGAAATCGACGATCCGCTCGATGCCGAAATCGCGACCTTCATCCGCGGCCTGCAGGGCGGGCATGGCGGCTGGCCGCTCTTTTACGGCGGCGATCTCGATCTCTCTTGCAGCGTCAAAGCCTATTTCGCGCTGAAGGCGGCCGGCGACAGTTCCGAGGCGCCGCATATGAAGCGGGCGCGACAAGCGATTCTCGCCGCGGGCGGCGCGGCGCGGGCCAATGTCTTCACGCGCATTCAGCTCGCGCTCTTCGGCGAGCTGCCCTGGCGTGCGGTGCCGGTGATGCCGGTCGAGATCATGCACCTGCCGCGCTGGTTCCCGTTCCACCTGACGAAGGTGTCGTACTGGTCGCGGACAGTGATCGCGCCGCTCTTGGTGCTGATGGCCAAGAAGCCGCGCGCGCGCAACCCGCGCGGAGTCACGGTGCATGAGCTTTTCGTTCCTGGCACGCAGGCGAAGCCGCCGCGCGCCAAAGGCTCGGTCTGGGCGACATTGTTCAATCGTATCGACGATGTGCTGCGCGCGGTCGAGCCGCTGATGCCGAAACGCGCGCGCCAGCGCGCGATCGATGCCGCGGTCGCTTTCGTCAGCGCGCGTCTCAATGGCGAGGACGGACTCGGCGGCATTTACCCGGCGATGGCGAATGCGGTGATGATGTTCGATTGCCTCGGCATTCCGCCGAGCGATGCCCGCGTCGCCCTCGCGCGCAGAGCGCTCGAGAAGCTTGTCGTGCGCAAGCCCGGCCGCGTCTATGTCCAGCCCTGTCTTTCGCCGGTCTGGGATACCGGTCTCGCCGCGCATGCGCTGATGGAAGCAGGCGGGGCGGCGGCAGTTGCCTCGGCACGGCGCGGTCTCGATTGGCTGATCCCTTGCCAGGTGCTCGATCTCGCGGGCGATTGGGGGGTGGCGCGTCCCGGCGTGCGCCCCGGCGGCTGGGCGTTCCAATACGCCAACCCGCATTATCCCGATCTCGACGACACCGCGATGGTCGGGTTGGCGCTGCATCGGTGCGATGCCGCTCGCTATCGCGAGGCGATCACGCGTGCCGCGGAATGGCTGCAAGGCTTGCAAAGCCGCAATTACGGCTGGGCTGCCTTCGATGCCGACAACACCTACTACTATCTCAACTACATTCCCTTCGCGGATCACGGCGCGCTACTCGATCCGCCGACGGCGGATGTGTCGGGACGCTGCGTCGGCCTGCTAGCGCAGGTGGGAGCCTCTACATCGGACAAGGTCATGGCCCGCGGGCTTGCCTATCTTGCGCGCGAGCAGGAGGCGGACGGCTCGTGGTTCGGGCGCTGGGGGACGAATTACA
>DATNGE010000177.1:0-10012 GCA_035606035.1 Allostellaceae bacterium | reverse complement strand
GCCGAAGATCGCTGCGGCGACGCCGGGCCGATCGGGAACTTTGACGAGCGTCACCTTGGCCTCGTCGCGGCTATAGGCGATCCCGCTCACCACTTGCTGTTCCACGATCTCGTCCTCGTTCACGACCATTGTTCCGGGCGCATCGATGAAGCTCGACAGCACCTGCACGCGCACGCGATGATTCATCGCCAGCTCGACCGACCGCGTCTGCAGCACCTTGGCGCCGAGCGACGCCATTTCGAGCATCTCTTCATATGTGATTTTATCGAGCTTCTTCGCCTTCGCAACGATGCGCGGATCCGTCGTGTAGACGCCGTCGACATCCGTGAAGATATCGCAGCGCTCGGCCTTGAGTGCGGCCGCGAGCGCGACCGCCGATGTGTCCGAGCCGCCGCGGCCCAGCGTCGAAACGCGTTCGCCGGGCGCGACGCCTTGGAATCCCGCGACCACCGGAATCTCGCCGGCCGCGATCGCGGCATCGAGCGTCGCTGTAGGGATCCCCGCGATGCGCGCCTTGCCATGCGCGTCATCGGTCTCGATCGGCACCTGCCAGCCGAGGAAAGAGCGCGCCTTCAATCCGAGCTCGCGCAAGGCCAGAGCCGTGAGGCCGGCGGTCACCTGCTCGCCCGAAGCGACCACCGTATCGTATTCCCGCTGATCCGGCAGGTTGCCGAAACTATTGGTCCAAGCAACGAGCTCGTTGGTGACGCCCGCCATCGCCGAGACCACGACCGCGACTTCATGTCCGGCATCGGCCTCGCGTTTGACCCGGCGCGCGACGGATTTGATCCGCTCGATATCGGCGACCGAGGTGCCGCCGAATTTCTGCACGATGCGCGCCATTCCCCTCGCCACCTGTTCGGGGCCCCGAAACGGGCCGATGTCCATCTTATGCGTCGGGCGGCTATCGCGTTGCCGACGCTCATCGGCCTATACATACTCCGGTTCGGGAAGGCAATCACAAGAGGCGATAGCGAGAGCCATGGCCGCCCATCGAGGCTCCACAATCGATGCCGCCGAAGTCGAGCGCTTTGCGGCGATCGCGCCCGAATGGTGGAACGAGAACGGCGCCTTTCGTCCCTTGCATCGCCTCAACCCGATGCGCATCGAATATGTCCGCGACCGGCTCGCGGCGCATTTTGCGCGCGACATCAAAACGCGCGCGGCGTTCGCCGGCCTCAGCCTCCTCGATATCGGTTGCGGCGGGGGGCTCATCTGCGAGCCAATGGCGCGACTCGGCTTTACCGTCGTCGGCATCGATGCCGATGCCACGGCGCTGGCCGTGGCGCGTGAGCATGCGAAAGCGCAGGGACTCGGCATCGACTATCGCGACGATAACGCCGAAGATCTCGCGGCGCGCAACCGACGTTTCGATGCGGTGCTGGCGCTCGAGGTGGTCGAGCATGCCGCGGATCCGTCGCTGTTCGTCGCGACCGCAGCGAGTCTCGTCAAACCGGGCGGCGCGCTGATCCTTTCGACCATCAACCGGACGCCGAAAGCCTATGCTGCGGCGATCATCGGCGCCGAATATTTGCTGCGCTGGCTGCCGCGCGGCACGCATGACTATCGGAAATTCCGCCGCCCGTCCGAATTGGCGCGCGATGCGCGCGCGGCGGGGCTGATCGTCGGCGATATGAGGGGGCTGGCCTACGATCCGTGGCGGGATCGTTGGCAACTAATAAGCGATCTTGGCATCAACTATTTACTATTTGCCACTTTGCCCAAGTAGAAATAGAGTAACGCCGTCGCAACCGGGGGGTTTGCGATTTGGACCTCCGCAGGGGGCGGCAAAGGCGCGCTTTTGCTCGTGGGTGGTCCTATGAATGCGTTTCAAATGCCGCCTGGGGGCGGCGAACGGCTTTCCGGCAAGATCAAATGGTTCAACCGAAGCAAAGGCTTCGGTTTCATCATCCCGAACGACGGTTCGGGCGACGTATTCCTGCCACTGGCTGTGCTCGAGCGTTCGGGTTTTGGCGAGGCACCGGACGGTGCCGACATCACTTTCGAATGGGTTCAGGGGCCGAAAGGCCGTGCTGCTACTCAGGTGTTGGAGCTCGATGCTTCGACCGCCGCCCCGCGCCCGCCGCGCGAAGGCCGGCCGCGGCGCGACTTCGACGATGGTGGTGGCGGTGGCGGCGGTGGGTCCTCGGGACCCACCGAGCAGCTCGACGGGGTCGTCAAATGGTACGACCCGGCTCGCGGCTTCGGCTTCATCCTGCCGAGCGACGGCGGCAAGGACGTCTTCGTGCATGTGACCGCGCTGCGCCGCGCCGGAATCGACGATCTCCAGCCCGGCCAGAACGTTCGCATGCAAGTCGCCCAAGCCCGCCGCGGCCGCGAGGCCGCCGCGATTCAGCTCCTCGGCTAGAATTCCTACCCATCATTGGCTTATTTGTTCGACGGCGATTTCTTGTCCTCCGTCGCGGAATCGATTCGCGTCTACCCTAACCGTATGCTACTATATCTTGGGGTCGCAAGGCCAGTTATCCACAGGATACGGTAGGGGAGAGGGGAGCATGGAATCAATCTGGACGCCAGAACTCATGGAAAGGCTTTCGGCGCTATGGACGGAGGGTCATTCCACGGCCGAAATCGGCCGCCGATTGGGCATCAGCAAGAATGCCGTCGTCGGCAAGGCCCATCGCCTCAGCCTTAAGCCGCGGCCCTCGCCCCTGAAGCGCCCGCCGACCCGGCGCGTTGTCGGGGTAGCGCCGCCGAGCTGCACCTGGCCACTCGGCCATCCCGGCGAGGCGAGCTTCCATTTCTGCGGCAAGCGGCCGGTGCAAGGAAAACCCTATTGCGCCGAACATGCGGCAATGGCCTACGTCGCGCCGAAGAAGCACAACGCCGCTTAGTTTTTGCCGATCACGCTCGCAGCCGCCACGCCAACCCTGCGAGCGTGATCGGATTTGGCTATCGCGTGAGCTTGCGCATCGCGCGATCCAAACCTTCCAGCGTCAGCGGATACATGCGCTCGTCCATGATCTGGCGGATCATGCCGATCGAGCGTGTCCCGTCCCAATAGCGCTCCGGCACCGGATTGAGCCACACCGCCTTCGGATAAGCGCCGACGAGTCGCCGTAGCCACAACTCGCCGGCCTCGGCGTTGAAATGCTCGACGCTCGCGCCGGGCTCGACGATCTCATAAGGACTCATGCTGGCATCGCCGACAAAGATCAGCCGATAGCTTTGATCGTAGGTGCGGAGGATTTCGGCCATCGGCACTTCTTCGCTGCGGCGGCGCTGCGCATCAGGCCACAGCGCCTCGTAGGGGCAGTTGTGGAAATAGAAATATTCGAGATGCTTGAACTCGGATGAGGCGGCCGAGAACAGCTCGGCGCAGGTCCGGATATGCCCGTCCATCGAGCCGCCGATATCGAGGAGCAGCAGCACTTTCACCGCGTTGTGCCGCTCGGGCAGCAACTTGAGATCGAGCCAGCCGGCGTTCTTCGCGGTCGAGCGGATAGTGTCGTCGAGATCTAGTTCCAGCGCCGCGCCTTCGCGCGCGAATTGCCGCAGACGCCGCAGCGCGAGCTTGATGTTGCGCGTGCCGAGCTCGACGCGATCGTCGAGATTCTTGAATTCGCGCTTGTCCCAGACTTTGACGGCGCGGTGGTGGCGGCTCTCTTCCTGTCCGATGCGCACGCCTTCGGGATTGTAGCCATAGGCGCCATAAGGCGAGGTGCCTTCGGTGCCGATCCATTTATTGCCGCCCTGATGGCGCTCCTTCTGCTCGCCGAGACGCTGCTGCAGCGTCTCCATCAGCTTGTCCCAGCCGCCCATCGCCTCGATCTGGCGCTTCTCCTCTTCGCTCAGCAGCTTCTCGCCAAGGCGCTTCAGCCACTCCGCCGGGATCGCCACCAGCGCAGCGGCGAGTGTTTCGATGCCTTTGAAATAATGGCCGAAGACGCGGTCGAATTTGTCGAGATGCTTCTCGTCCTTCACCAGCGCGGCGCGGGCAAGATAGTAGAAATCGTCGACCCGCCAGGACGCGACGCCGCGCTTCATCGCCTCCATCAAGGTCAGGAATTCCTTCAGCGAGACCGGCAGCTTCGCGTCGCGCAGCTCGATGAGGAAGCCTTCGAGCATCTAGTGTCCCGATCCGGAAGTTCGCATCATTTTGAAACTAGCGCTTTCGAACTTCCGGATCGATAAGGACACTAGCCAACCTTTGAATCCAACTGTGGCTCATGGATTTGAAGTTCTTAATCTCGTTGTTGCGCAATCGTAGGAACTTCAAATCCGCCACACTAGCTCCCGCGTTCGCGGCGATGGAGAAAGGCAAGCCGCTCGAAGAGCTGCACATCCTGCTCGTTCTTCAAGAGTGCGCCGTAGAGCGGCGGGATGAGCTTGGCGGGATCGCGCTCGCGCAAGGCTTCGGCCGAGATGCTGTCGACGAGCAGCAGCTTGATCCAGTCGAGCAATTCCGAGGTCGAGGGCTTCTTCTTCAAGCCCGGCACCTCGCGCACCTCGTAGAAGAGGGTGAGCGCGTCGCGCAGCAAATTCTTCTGCAAGCCCGGATAATGCACGTCTACGATGCGCGCCATGGTGTCGCGATCGGGAAAGCGGATGTAGTGGAAGAAACAGCGGCGCAGGAAGGCGTCCGGCAGCTCTTTTTCGTTGTTCGAGGTGATGACGACGACCGGCCGATGCTTTGCCCGCACCGTCTCGCGCGTCTCGTAGACGAAAAATTCCATGCGATCGAGCTCCAGAAGCAGATCGTTCGGGAATTCGATATCGGCCTTGTCGATCTCGTCGATCAGCAATACAGGCGCCTGATCGGCGGTGAACGCGTCCCAGAGCTTGCCGCGGAGGATGTAGTTGCGGATATCCGCGACTTTGGCGTCGCCGAGCTGGCCGTCGCGCAGGCGCGTCACCGCGTCGTATTCGTAGAGCCCCTGCTGCGCCTTGGTCGTCGATTTGATGTGCCAGGTGATGATGTCCTTGCCGAGCGCCTTGGCGATCTCATGCGCGAGTATCGTCTTGCCGGTGCCGGGCTCGCCTTTGACGAGCAGCGGCCGCTCGAGCGCGACCGCCGCGTTGACGGCGACGCGCAAATCCTCGGTCGCAATGTAAGTATCGGTGCCTTCGAAACGCGTCGCCAAAAACTTTCTCCCCTACCTGTATCGCCACAGACCGCGGCGATTGGCGCGCGCGGCGCCTTCAGCGCCGAAATAATCGAAGCTTTGATTGGTATCGGCAAGGGCATAGCCCTCGGCGACAAGGAAGCCGCCGAGATCGGTGCCGCTGCTATCGGTGCAGATCGCAACCTGATCGCCGCGCTGTCCCGGCGGCACGCGGCACGCGACATTCGGATAGCGCTTCAGCCGCTGCGCCAGCGCATCGCGCGCGACATCGTTGCATGGCCGATTGTCGCCGGGGCCGAGGCCGCATCTATCGCGCCCCTCGGCGAGGCGGACGCCGAAGAGACGGACAGCGCGCCCGCTGATCGAGAGCATCGTTCCGCCCGCGGCGCTGCCAGTGCCATCGAAACTCGTGCCAGGAGGCGGCGAGGCCAGGCGCGAATTCGGTACTGACGGTGGCTGCGGCCGCGTTGACCTCCGTGAGGCGGTCGCTGCTCCGCCCGGCCCGACCGAGGGCACATAAGTCGGCGACAGGCCGGAGGAGGGATTGATCTCCTTCAGCGTGCGTCCGTTTCGATCGACGATGGTCACCGAGGGAGCCGGAGGTTCGGCATCTGGCACGGTGTGAACGGTCCGCGGCGCGACCTCGACATTCGGGAGATCGGAACCGGACGGCTTGGCCGGCGGCGCCGCGGCGGCCGCGGATGGCGGGGTCAGCTTCGTATCGGTTGCCGGTGCCTGAGCGGCCGCCTCGGGCGCGGCAGGCAGCGGGACAGGGATCGGCTCGCCAGCGCCCGCACGCTCGCTCGTGTCCGGCGGGGCGGCAGCAGTTCCAGATCCCGGCGCCGGGCGATTCACCCCAACCAGTGCCGTCCCGACCGCGAAGCCGGCCACGGCGATCAGCGCGACGAGCAGATATTGGCGCATCAGCCGACCCTAGAAGCTTTGGCGCCGACCGTCACGGGTGCCGGGGATCTGGCGGCTAGAATTGGGCTAGCAACCTGCCGTGCCAATCGCTACATCAAGGGCTTAGAAGGGCTGGCACCCCTTAAGGGACCCTGGCGATCGGGCTTTTCCCTTGACAAAACCGGGCTTTGGCCGGCGCCATACGGACAATCGATCGCCTGAATTCTAAGGATTACCCATGGGCTCGTTCAGCTTGATGCATTGGATGATCGTGTTGCTCATCGTCCTGCTCCTTTTCGGAGCCGGCAAGCTGCCGCGCGTGATGGGCGACTTCGCCAAGGGCATCAAGGCGTTCAAATCCGGCATGAAGGAAGAAGAAGACGAGGCAGCCGCGCCGCCGAAACAGCAGGTGCCGCCGCCCGCTTCGACCGCGCAAGCATCGACCGCGCAGCCCGAGCACGTCGCGCACGATCGGGGCTGAGCCCCGTCGCGGCCGGGATCCGCGACCATGATCCGCTATTCACGGCTGGTCGGCGCGTTGCCGGCGGTCGTGCCTTTTGTACCCCCCGAAGCCTTCGAGCGGCGCCTTGGTGCGCCGATCAAGATTCGCATCGGCGCCAATGAGAGCGCCTTCGGCCCCTCGCCCAAGGCCATCGCCGCGATCAGCGCCGGCGCGCCGCGCATGGCCTGGTATTGCGATCCCGAGGGCTATGAGCTGCGCGACGCGCTCGCCAAGCATCACGGCGTGAAACGCGAGAATATCGGTCTCGGCATCGGTGCGGACGATGTGCTCTGCCTCTCCGTCCGCTCGGTGATCGATCCGGGCGATCCGGTGGTGATGTCGCAGGGCGCTTATCCGACCTTCGCCTTTCATGTGAATGGCTATGGCGGCAAGTTCATCACGCCGCCCTATCGCGATTTCAAGAACGATGCCGAGGCGCTGGCCGATGCTGCGGCCAAGACCCAAGCGCGCATGGTCTATCTCTCCAACCCCGACAATCCGACCGGCTCTTGGCTGCCCGCCGAGGCGCAGCTGGCGATCATCGCCAAGCTTGCGCCCGGCGCGGTGCTGGTGCTCGACGAGGCCTATAGCGATTTCGCCCCGCCCGAAAGCATGCCGGCGCTCGATCCCGAGGATGAGCGCGTCATCCGTGTGCGCACCTTCTCGAAAGCCCATGGCATGGCGGGCGCGCGCGTCGGCTACGCGATTGCCTCGAAGGCGATCATCGCCAGCTTCGACAAGATCCGGCACCATTTCGGCGTGACGCGCTTGAGTCAGGAAGCGGCGCTGGCCTCGCTCGGCGATCAGGCTTTCATCGCCGATGTCGCGCGCCAGGTGAGCGAGGGCCGGCGCGATTACGCCGCGCTCGCGGAAAGCCTGGGCTTGCGCGCGCTGCCCTCGGCGACGAATTTCGTCGCCATCGATATGGGAAATGGCGACCGCGCCCGTGCGACCTTGGCGAAGCTGCTCGAAGATGAAGGCGTCTTCCTGCGCATGCCGGGCATCGCGCCGCTCGATCGCCTCATCCGGGTGACGGTGGGGACGCCGCCCGAGCGTCAGGGCTTTGCCGCGGCGCTAAAGCGGGTGGTGGCCGCGGAGCACAGGTGAGGCGCGAATCAAGCGCCGAGCCGTCGTGCGAAGCAGAATCTAAACAGGGCGGAGCAACGCTGAAGGCGCGCAAGAACTCGCCGAGGAATTTCTCCATGCCTTCGGGATTGTCGCGCGGCGGCGGCGTGTCGCCGCGCGTGTAGCCGAGCGCGGCGAAGGGCTGCGTGAGATCGGCATCGCGCGAGAGGACATAGACCGGCACGGTCCAGGGCTGGCCGGCGACACGCGTGATCTCGGGCGGCTGATGATCGCCGAGAATGATCACCAGCGCGTCGCGATCGAGGCCTTTGAGCCAGACGCCGACTGTCTTGAGATCATAGGACAGGCTGGCGAGATAAGGCTGATCGAGATTGTTCCAATTGGGCGGCGCGTAGATGCGCGTCCAAGCGTCGTCTGGCACATTCTTGTAAGGCCCGACATCGCTCCAATCGCCGAGGTATGGCGGCACCGGCGCGAACGGCGTGTGGCTCGACACCAGCACGATCTGCGCAAAGAGCGGCGCATTACCGGGCGTCAGCTCATGCGCCGCGAATTGCTTGAGCGTGAATTGATCGGGGATATCGAACCAGCCGAAGGGCGGCCCGGCATAGCCGAGATCGGCGGCGAAATAATGCGCGTCGAACCCCCAGAACGCCGCTTCGGGATCGGGTTTTTTGATGCCCGGCATCACTTCGACCGTGCGATAGCCCGCAGCAGCGAGATAGCGCGGCAAGCTCAGGCGCTGGCTGTTCAGCAAGAGCTCGTTCGCGAGCTGATCGAGCTTGATCCCGCTCGCCAAGGTGCCATGCGCCAGCCATGAGCCGCCGCCGAAGACGGGAGAAACGAGGCGGCTCGAGAGCAGCGTGTAACCCGCGCCCTCGACGGTGCTCGCGAACTCGGCGAGCGCGGGATCGAGCACGCGTCGGTAAGCCGGATCATCGAGCCCGACCGTGCCGTAGCTTTCGATGAGGATGAGATAGACATCCTTGCCTTTGAGACCGGGTAGCTTGCCCGCCGGCGGCTCCGGCGCAGCGAGCGCGGCGGCGTAGCGATTATCGAAGCCGTGCAGCACGGTGAAAGCACGCCAGGCGGCCATGGTCTGCGCACCCGCCGCGCGCGCCGCGGCGCTGTCGATCGGCTGCGCGAAGGGTAAAGCGATGAGCGACAGGCCGATCAGCCCGGCGGCGAGCGCGACGACCGCGGTCCGCGGCCGCGCCATCGCGTGCTCGATGGCGGCAAGCGCGCGCACCGTCAGCCAGAGCAGCAGCGCCGCGCCGAGCGCCGCGGCGCTCAGCACCAGCGCGCCACGCCAGCCTGCTGCGTCGAGATAGAGGGCCAGCAGATTGGGCACATGGCGGAAATCGAAATAGAGATCGAGTGGGCGATCAAGAATCTGCGCGACCGCGGCGGAGGCGAGCTGCAACAGCGCGAGCAGCGCGATCGCGACCCCAAGGACCCAGTGCAACCACGGTCGAAGGGTCCAGCGCATCTGCCCGGTGAAGCCGAGCAGCAGCAGCACCGCCCCCAAGACGACCGGGGGCCGCGGATCGATCCCGAAGCCGCGCTCGCTATATACCGGCAGGAACAACGCCCAGATGAGGGCAGCGCCGAGGAAAAAGCCGAGGAGGCCGGCGCGGGCGCGGCGGCTCATGACGCGGCGGGAAAGACGGCGGCCAGGCGCTCGTAGTCGGCGAGCTCGTTATAGGCCTGGGCAGCGATTCGCACCCAGAGCCCGCCTTCGAGCACGACGACAGCGGCGCTGATCAAGTGCTGCTTGGCCAGGGCTTGCATGAGCGCATCGGCGCGCGCCGGGGTCGCGTCGCCGCCGAGCGGCAGCCGCACCGTCACCATCGCCGCGAAATCATCGGGGCCCCCGGTCAGCTCGGTGCGCCAGCGCTGGGCCAGCATCTGCGCCGCCTCGCGCACCAGCACGCGGTTGCGCGTCATCAGCGCCGCGCCGCCGAGCGCTTCGTGGAATTCGATCGCCGCCGGCGCCGCGAGGGCCGGCGTCACGTCGCGCGTCCCGGTCCATTCGAATTCGGCACGGAATCCTCTGCCGTAGCCATGCGAGATCGCGAGCGGGTGCGTCGCCGCCTGCTGCGCCTGGCTCGCCCAGAGAATGCCGCAGCTGCGCGGCGCGAAACACCATTTATGCAGATTGCCGACATACCAATCGGCGCCGATCGCCGCAATATCGAGCGGGATTTGTCCGGGCGCGTGCGCGCCGTCGATCATCACGCGCGCGCCCGCCTCATGCGCGAGCCGCGTCAACTCCGCCACCGGCAGCAGCAGCGCGGTGTGCGAGGCGATGTGGTCGAAGATCGCGAGCCGGGTACGGCTACCGAGCTTGCCGGCGACGGCACGCAGCAGCGCGGCTTTATCCGACAGCGGCAGCGGAATCTCGGCTTCGATCACGCGCGCGCCGCAGCGCGAG
>DATNGE010000176.1:0-3460 GCA_035606035.1 Allostellaceae bacterium | reverse complement strand
GATCGATCACGTCGAGAAGCTCGATGCTTATACGGTGCGCGTCCATGCCAAGCAGCCGACGGCGATCATGCTGTCGAACCTCTGGGGCGGGCCGCAGATCGTGCCCGAGCATGTGCGATCGAAGCTCGCCGATCCGGCGGCCTTCGGTCTCCATCCGGTCGGCACCGGGGCTTACAAGGTCGACACCTTCGATCCCGCGACCGGGCGCATCGTGCTGGTGAAGAACCCCGATTACAATTGGGGCGGCTACGAGCCGGCCGGAAAGATCGGCCGCATCGAGGTCTCGGTCATCCCCGACGCGCAGACGCAATACGCCAAGGTGATGGTCGGCGAGCTCGACCTCGTCTTCAACGTCGATTACGACCAGGCGAAGGCCATCGTCGCCGCCAATCCGAATTATAAAATCCAGGTCGCGCCGTCGATCTCCTACTCCTACATCCTCTTCGACACCGCCGACCGCTCCGGCATCCATGTCTTCAAGGACAAGCGCGTGCGCGAGGCGCTGCTGCGCGCGATCGATGTCGAGGGGATGCGCAAGGCGCTGCTGCCGCCGGAATACGCATCGAAGCCGCGCATGGAGGCGATGTGCCTGAAAGAGCATGTCGGCTGCGCGTGGACGGCGCCGCATGTGAGCTACGATCCGGCGAAGGCGAAGGAGCTCTTGAAGGAAGCGGGGCTCGCCGGCGGCTTCGATCTCGCGCTGGCGACCTGGGGGCCGGCCAAGCCGATTGCGGAAGCCGTCGCCGGCGATCTCCGGAAGATCGGCGTGCGCGCCAGCGTCAACGCGATGCCGATCAACGTGTTCCAGACCGCGCGCGGCGAAGGCAAGCTGCAGACCATGGCGACGCAATGGGACAATGCCGGCGGCGCGCCCGATATCGACACGACGGCGCAGTTCTATTTCCCGCCGAGCTCGCGCAATTACATCGGCGATCCCGAGCTCGCCGCGTGGACTGCGGACGCGGCGCGCGAGCTCGATCCGAAAAAGCGCGAGGCGCTCTACGCCAAGATCTTCGATAAGGCGAACGAGGAGCGCTACATCATGCCGCTGGTCGAGTTCCCGGCGATCATGGTGATGAGCAAGGAGCTCGCGGTCGATCCCAACCACATGAAGCCCGAAGGCTTCCTGATGAACCGGCTGAGTTGGGTTAAGTAGCCCCGCTTTTCCTCCGTCATGCCCGCGAAAGCGGGCATCCAGTCTTCACCGCTGGATTCCCGCTTACGCGGGAATGACAGTTTTAACTAACGCGGCTATGGCTCGCCAGCGAGGCATGAACGGCCGCTCACCCCTTGGCGCCGATGAGGCGCTTGTATTCCTGGGCGATGAAGCCGTAGCAGCTGCAGGAGGCCTTCTCGAGGCCTTTGCGGTCGTTGACGGTGATGATGCCGCGGGAATATCGGATCAGCCCGCGACGCTGGAGCATGCCGGCCGCGATCGAGACGCTCGGCCGGTGCACGCCCAGCATTTGGCCGAGAAATTCCTGCGTCAGCGGGAAGTTCTCGCTGTCGGCGCGGTCGTGGGTCTGCAGCAGCCAGCGGGCGCAACGCTGCTGCACCTCGTGCAAGCGATTGCAGGAGGTGATCTGCGCGGTTTGCGTGAAGAGGGCCATCGTGTAGCGAAGCATCAACTCGCGGCTGGGACGCGAGCTGTCGATCAGCTTGCGGAAAACCGTGGCCTTCATGCGAAACCCTTCGCCCGGAACCTGCACCAGCGTCCGCGCCGTCATCGAGCCGGCTTCGAGGATCACCGGCAGGCCGGCCATGCCTTCGCGGCCGATCGTGGCGATTTCGACAATCTCGCCGCGATTGGGCTCATTGACCATCGACACCACCCCGCTGGTCGGAAAATAGACATAGTCGATCTTGCGGTCGGGACGATGGAGAATCAGCTTGAACTTGAGCTCGACCGCTTCGAGCAGTTTCTGGTGTGCTCGGAAGACGCTGCGCGGCAATGAATCGAGCAAATGGTTTCCGGTCGGCATGCGGCTTCTCCAATAGACAGAATGCCGACGCCTCCCTATGTATGCTGCCATACACATGCGCGCACTCGATCCAGTTCTAACGGAGTGGGCTGCGCCGCGTTCCTCGGAACGTGGCGTCGCCATCGCCGCGTCAGCCGGCGGCATTCCCGCCTTGATTGCGATGCTGCGCGCGCATGAGCGGCCGTTCGCCTTCCCGATCTTCGTCGTGCAGCATATATCGCGCGATAAAGCGAGCCTCTTGGCCCGCGCCTTGCGCTGGCATTCGCAGCACGCGATCGAATGGGCGGAGCACGGGAGCCGGCCGCGGGCCGGCATCGTCTATCTCTGCCCGCCCGCCTTTAGCATGCGCGTGAGCACGGCCGGTTTCGAGCTCGTGCCGCTGGCCGCCTCGAGCGCCAGCTGGCTGCCCTGCCCGGACCTCCTCTTCGAAAGCGTCGCCGAAACTTACAAGAGCGGTGCCGTGGGGATTGTCCTCAGCGGCATGATGGCCGTGGCCCTCAAAGGGCTGCATGCCATTCGCGCGCAAGGCGGCATCACCATCGCCCAAAGCCAGGGCAGTGCATCGCATGGCGAGATGCCCGGCGCCGCCGTCGATTTCGGCAAGGCCGATATCGCGCTGCCGCCGGCGCTGATCGCCGAAGCGCTGGCGACGCTCGATCAGGAGCCGGGCATCGCGCCCGCCGCTGTGCGCGTGCTATCGCCCCCCCCCCGCGATCCGGCGCGCCGGCGCGCTCGACCTAGCGCTGCCTAAAGCCGGTCGATCTCGGCTGTCGGCTCGAGCACCACGACCGGGATCTCGCGCGTCGTCTTAGCCTGGTAATCGCGATAGGGCGGAAAAAGCCCGGTCATCATGGCGTAGAGCCGCGCGCGTTCCGCGCCGGTCGTGATGCGCGCGGTGCCGCGGTATTTCTTGTTCGCGACCTGAAACCGTACCTCGGGATGGTCGCGCAGATTGAGGAACCAGGCCGGGTGCTGCGGCGCGCCGCCGCGCGACGCGACGATGACGAAACCGCCGCCGTCCTTGCCGTAGATCAGCGGCGTCGTCTTCGCCGCGCGGCTCTTGCGGCCGGTGGTTTGCAGCAGCAGGCAATCGACGATCGGCTCGCCGGGCCGGCCGAAATCGACTTCATGCCCCTCGGCGCCGTCGGTCTTGAGATAAAGCTCGACGTGACGCTGCTGCCAGCCGGGCGTTCCCGCATTCGCCTTCATCGCCATCGCATCGCTCCTTTCGCGGGCAGCGCTCTGCGCGCTTCCCGGTACGGCCGAGACAATGGGCGTGAGCGGCGCGCGCCGCAAGGCGGCACCATGCAGCGCCGCCTTGCGTCTTAGGCTCGCGCTTACAGTTCGGTCGGGCGGATGTTCTGGTTCATGCGGAAGAGATTGTCGGGATCGTAGCGGCGCTTGATCTCGGCCAGGCGGCGGTAATTCCGGCCGTAGGCTTTCTCGACCCGGCCCGGCTCGTCATCCGGCATGAAATT
>DATNGE010000175.1:0-5265 GCA_035606035.1 Allostellaceae bacterium | reverse complement strand
GTAGTCGTTGCAGAGCCGCGCCAGCTTCTTCGATGCCGCCGCATCGCCGAACCAGAGGCCTGGTGTCGTGATCGAGGTCAGCGCCACCTGCACGCCGCCGCGGTCCATCTCGTCGAGCGATTGCTGCGGCGTCCAGTTGCGGGTTTCCTTGGTCAGAATGCCTTTGGGATCGAGCTCCGCGATATAGCCAGGCGGCGAGATGTGGTGATGAACGTCGATGCGATTGGGCCCTGCAGCCATGGCGCGGATGATCCTCCCCAATGGCGCGCCGACGGGCGCGCTTTCAGGGAAAGTATCGCAAGGCGGGATGCGGCGGGCAAGCCGAGGCGCTAGAATTGCGTTCGCACTGGGAGGAATTTCGCATGAATCGGGCCGAACGGATCGAGCGCGTGCTGCGCCGTATGGCGGCGGAGCGGGTCGACACGCTGATCGCGCTGTCGAATGCCAAGCATCATCTGGCGCGGGTCAATCTGGCGGCGCATCTCATGGGGTACCGCGCGCTCGGCGAAAGCGCGCTCGTGCTTCGTGCCGATAGCAGCGAGCGGCTGATCATTACGCCTGCCTACGATGGCGAGCGCGCGGCGCTGCGCCGCCCCGAACCGCCGCTCACGGCAAGCGACGATCTAGCCGCTTCGCTTGCCGAGCTGCTGCGCCAGCGCGCGCACGGTCGCATCGCGACCACCGGCCTCGGCGCCATGCCGCACGACCTTGCCCTGCGGCTTCTCGACATCGTCGGCAAGGACGCGGTGCCGTTCGACGATGCCGTGAACGAGGTCACGGCCCCGAAGACGGACGAGGAGATCGCCAACGCGAAGAAGGCCGTCGCCATCGCCGAGGCGGCGCATGAGCACATGCTCGCTATCGGCCGCGCCGGGATGCGCGAATGCGATCTCGCCGTCGAGATGAATCTCTATGCGAAAGAGCTCGGCGCCAACGACAATTTCCTGATGCTGAGCTGCGGGCCGCACCAACAAGGCGTCGGCGCATCGAGCAATCGCCCGCTCCAGCTCGGCGATGTCATCATCGCCGAATCGACGCCCGCCTATGACGGGCAGTTCTGCCAAATCTGCCGCAGCGCCTCGATGGGCCCGCCGTCGAATGTGTTGGCGGAGAAATACGCGCTGCTGGTGCGGGCGATGCGCGCGGGCATCGAGACGATCCGCCCCGGCAAGAAGGTCTCGGACGTCGCCGGCGCGATCGACGCGGTGATGACCGAGGCTGGCTATGAAAAATATAACCACCCGCCCTATCTCAACCGTCGCGGCCATGGCATGGGCACCGGCTCTATGGCACCGGGCGACATCGACGTCAGTAATCCCACGGTCCTGGAAGAGGACATGGTGTTCGTCGTCCATCCCAATCAGTACCTGCCGGAGACGGGCTATCTCTTGTGCGGCGAGCCGGTGCGCGTGACCGCAACCGGCTGCGAGAAGCTGAGCAAGACCTGGGCCGCGATCGAGGCCCTCAAGGGATAAGCCATGCGAATTCTGGAATCGACGCTGCTCACCGGCCCTTATGATTGGGACGAGCGCATCTTGCCGCGCAGCGAATATGAAGGGCGGCTCGAGCGCGTCCGCGCGGCGATGGCACAGGCAGGCACGTCCGCGCTGGCTATCCATGGCCATCCGGGGAGTTACGGCGAGTTGGCCTTTCTCACCGGCTTCACTCCCAAGCTCGGCGCAACGCTGGCGCTCGTGCCGCGCGAGGGGCCGCTGCGCATCCTTGCTCCCGGCACACCCAAGATGATGGATGTCGCAAAGCGCCTGACCTGGATCGATGATGTACGGCCCCTCGGCAACGTGCCGAAGAATGTCGCGGAGTTCGTCGGCGAGGGCAATACGCTCGCCACCTGGGCTTTCGCCGCGCTGCCGCAAGGCCTCTACGGCGGCATCGCCGGAGCACTCGCGCCGCGCAAGATGCTGCCGCTCGATCAGGTCCTCGACGGCGTGCGGCGGCGCAAGTCGCCGCGCGAGCTCGAGTTGATCCGCGGCGCCGCACGCTTTCTGGCGAAAGCGACCGACGCCTTCGCCGCGAGCCTGCGCGCGGGCAAAGGCGTGCGCAGCGCCGCGCTGGCAGCGGAGCGCGCGGCCATCGCAGCCGGCGCGCAGGATGCGCGCGCGATGGCGAGCCTTTCACCCGGCGGTGTGCCGCTGCCGCTCGATGCGGTGAGCGACGAGCGGTTGCTCGATCCCGCCAATGGCGCCATCGCCGTGCAGAACCATGGCTATTGGGCCTCGGGCTATGTAAGCGTCGCCCGCAAGCCCTGCACGGCGGAGGCACGGGCACGCGAGGCGCTCGCCGCCGCTCTCAGGGACGCACAGCCCGGCGGGCGGCTGCCGACCGGCGTCGCCGCGAACACGATCGGCCTCTCGCTCGAGGAAGGACCAGGCAGCCCGCTCGAAGTCGGCGCGGTTTATGCCATGACCGCCAGTGCGGCCGACGGCTGCGAAACCGCTTACACCTCGGCGCTCGTCGCGGTCAAAGAAAAAGGCTGCGAGATCTTGTGGCAGAGCGGCCCGGCGTGATGCGGGACACGCTCGATTTCGCCTTCCACGCGCCGGCGCATTCGACGACGTTCACGGCCGGCCTCAAACCCTTCGCCGAAGCCGTAATGCGCGATGCGCCGGGCCTGGAAATCGCTCTCCATCCTGACGGCACGCGCGGCGGGTTGATCACGACGCAGCTCCAACTCGTCGAGAGCGGCGGCGCCGATGCGGCTTTCGTCATCCCCGGCTTCACGCCGGAGCGCTTTCCCGACAATTTTGTCTTTGGCATTCCAGGGCTTTTCCGCGACATCACCGAGGCAACGCTCACCTATAGCCGCGTTGTCAATGCAGGCGTGCTGCGCGGCTATGGCGATTTCCATGTCATCGGCGCTTTCTGTACCGAGCCCTTCACCCTGCACGCCGCAAAGAAATTGACATGCCTTGCCGATCTCCGCGGCATGAAGCTGCGCGCCGCCAATAGCGCCGATGAGATCATGCTCGAGCAGCTCGGCGCCGCCGCCCGGATCGTCCCCGGCGACCGCATTGTTTCGGCGATCGAAAGCGGCGAGATCGACGGCACGACGCTCCATATCGGTCCGCTTTACGATCTCGGCGTGGATCGCGTCACCAGCTACGACTATCTGCTGCGGCTCGGCTGCGCGCCGCTGCTGATCCTGATGAGCAAGCGCAGCCTCGACCGGCTGCCCCCCGCAACGCACGACGCGATCCGCTGTCATAGCGGCGAGGCGTATGCTCAGAATTACACGCGCCGGGTTGCAGCGCATCACGAGGTGCTGCTAGCGAAGCTCAAAGCCGATCGGCGCCGCATCCGCACCGAGCCGCCGCAGTCCGAGATCGAAGCCGCGAACGCCGCGTTCAAGCCGATTATCGATCAATGGTTGGCGCAAGATTCGCGGCATGCGCGAATCCTCGATGCGGTGAAAAGCGAAGTCGCGAAGCTGCGCGTCGGCGTTTAACCGGTCACGCGGCGCGGCGCCGGGGCCGGCCGCGCGGCGGGACGGCGCGTCTCGAGCCGATTGCCGAGATTGCGGCAGAGGCCGGCGACGCCTTCCGGCATCAGATACATCGCCGCGATCAGCACCACGCCATAGACCGCCCAAGGCGCGGCGTCGGAGATCTCGCTCGCGACATTGGGGACGAATTCGATGAAGACCGCCCCGACCGCCGCGCCTGGGATCGAGGCGACACCGCCGACGACAATACCGACGAGGAAGCTTAGGCTCAGGAAGATCGGGAAGCTGTCGGGCGCGACGAATTGCGTGATGATGGCGCTGAGCGCGCCGGCGATGCCGGCATACATCGCGCTGACACCGAAGGTCGCGGTCTTGTAAAAGGCGTTGTCGATGCCCATCGCGCCGGCCGCCATGGCGTGATCGCGGATGGCGACGATGGCGCGACCCGTGCGCGCACGCAGCAGATTCCAGCCGACGATATAGAGCGGGATGGCAACCGCGAGGCAGAAGAAGTAGAGCCACTGATCCTGATCGAGCGGCAGCAGCGGCGAGTCCGGCTTGTCGAACATGATGCCCTGCACGCCGCCGGTAACCGGCGCCACGCCGTGATAGTTGAGGAGCTGCGGCGTTGCCACGGCGAGCGCGAAGGTCGGCAGCGCGAGATAGAGGCCTTCGAGGCGCAGCGCCGGCAGGCCGAAGAGAAAGCCGACGACGAGGCACAGCGCGCCGGCGATCGGGATGGTCATCCAATAAGGCATGCCCAGCTTGGTGACGAGGATCGCGGTGACGTAAGCGCCGATCGCGAAAAACGCGCCATGGCCCAAAGAGATCTGGCCGTTATAACCGATCAGCAGATTGAGGCCGAGCAGCGCGATGGCGTAGACGATCACCATCGTCGCCTGGAAGGTGTGATAGGAGCTCAACACGAAGGGCAGCGCGAGCAGTAGTACAGCGAGTAACGCAAAGCCGGCGGTGTTGATCTGGCTGCGGCTCATACGCGCGTCACCACGGTGCGGCCGAAGAGGCCGGACGGCCTCAGCAACAACACGCCGACGATGATCACCAGCGCGACGCTGAGCTTGATCTCGGTGCCGACGACGTAAGCGCCGGCGAGATTCTCGAGCACGCCGACGACGAAGCCGCCGATCACCGCGCCCAAGGGGCTGGTAAGCCCGCCGAGCAGCGCTGCGGCAAACGCGTAGAGCAGGATGCCACCCATCATGTTCGGATCGAGGTAGACGATCGGCGCAGCCATCATGCCGGCGACCGCACCGATGACGCTGGCGAGGCCCCAGCCAAGCGCCAATATCCAGCCGGTGCGGATGCCGACGAGCTGGCTCGATAGAGGATTCTGGGCCACGGCGCGCATCGCGAGGCCCAAAGGCGTGAAGCGGAAGAAGGCGAAGACCAGGATAAGCAGCGCGAGGGTGACGGTGATCATGCCGACTTCATGCGCCGACATATAGCGGTTGGCGTACCAGGCCGAGGGCGGGAACGGGCTCGGAAAGCTCTTGATGTCGTAGCCATAGATCCAACCCGCGACACTGTTGAGGATGAAGAGCAGCCCGACGAAGACGACGACCACCGTCAGCACCGGCTTGTCCTCGATGGGGCGTATGATGATGCGCTCGATCACGCCGCCCGCGATGAAGGACAGGACCAAGGTCAGCAGAAAGGCGGCCCAATAAGAGAACCCCGCCTGCATCAGCGTCCAGGCGAGGAAGGTCGAGAACATCGCGAGCTCGCCCTGGGCGAAGTTCACGTGATGCGTCGCCTGATAGATCATCACCAGGGCGAGCGCGATG
>DATNGE010000174.1:0-23130 GCA_035606035.1 Allostellaceae bacterium | reverse complement strand
AGCATCGCTGTCATCAGATGCTGACCGTGGCGAGCGCCGGCGCGGGGCTAGCCTTCGAGTGGCCTGATGACGCCGAGCTGCAGCGCAAATTCGGCGACGCATCGAAACGCGTCGGCGGCAGCAATGCGCAATGGGATTATTTCTGCCGCGTGCTCGCCCGCGCCGAGGCGCAGGGCGATCCGCGTCTGTCGCACAAATGCTTGCTGTAAGGGTGGGAAAATGAGCGACGTTTTCAAACTGGCGACGGTATCGAGCGCGGGCAGCCCGCGCTTCGTCGCTTTGGTGCTCGACGACAAATCCGTGGCGCTCAACGCGGTGCTGCGGCATGTCGCTTCGGCGCAAAAGGCGCCGCTCGATTCCGGCACCATGCTCGGCCTCCTCAATCAATGGGAGCGCAGCTTCGACGTGCTGAGCGAAGCGGCCGCGCTCGTCAAAAAAGCCGGGCTCCAGGACAAGCGCTGGGCCGATGCGGTCGCGCCGATCGGCACGCTGAAAGTCCACGCGCCGATCCCGCGGCCGCCGAAGATGTTCTACGCCGCGATCAATTATCCGCGCCCCGACCGGCCATCGCGCGACGACAGGAAGGACAACATCGTCCGCCGGCCCTACATGTTCGAGAAGACGACCAGCGCTGTCACCGGCCCCTACGATGATGTCGTGAAGCCGCGCGGCTATAACGATATCGACGGCGAGGTCGAGCTCGGCGTCGTCATCGGCAAGGCCGGCAAGAACATTCCCGTCGAGCGCGCGCTGGAGCATGTCGCGGGCTTCATGATCTGCAACGATCTGACGGTACGGAATTTCCGCGTGCCCGGCGAGCTGCCGGTGCCCGGCGCCGATTGGCTCGGCAGCAAATGCTGGGACGGTTTCGCGCCGCTGGGACCCTATCTCGTGCCGCGGCAATTCGTGCCCGATTGCCGCAATCTGCGGCTCACGCTGAAGGTCAATGGCGATGTCCGCCAGGACGGCAACACCAAGGACATGATCCACTCGCCCGAGGCGCAGGTCGCGCATATGTCGAACCAGCTCGCGCTCGAGCCCGGCGATGTGATCTCGACCGGCACGCCGAACGGCATCGGCATCTATACCGGCATCTTCATCAAATCCGGCGATCTCATCGAATGCGAGATCGACGGGCTCGGCGTACAGCGCAACCGGCTGATCGCGGAATAGCGCTCAGCGGCGATCGTGGCGGACATGAACGAGCTTTACGTTCGCATCCGCGGCAATGTGGTCGTCGGCGTACCCGTATCTTACGTTTATCTGACGACCTATGTCTTGCTCGAACAGGAAGATTGGTTCGAGAAAGAAATCCGCTTCGTGCGCCGCTGCTTGGGCCGCGGCATGCATTGCATCGATATCGGCGCGAATTACGGTGTCTATGCCCTGACGATGGCGAAAGCCGTCATGCCCGGCGGCTCGGTCACCGCGTTCGAGCCGACGGCCACGACAGCGGCGATGCTGCGCGCCAGCGTCGTGCGGAACGGCTTCGCTCAGTTACAGATCGTTCCGTTGGCGCTTTCCGCGGCCGAAGGCACGCGCGAATTCCACACCTACGAGAACTCGGAGATGAATTCCTTCTCGCCGATCAGCGAGTTCGCGAGCACGGTCGAGACGGTCGCTGTTTCGACCTTGGATCGGCAGCAAGCCGCGCTGCAATGGCCGTCGATTGACTTCGTGAAGATCGATGCCGAGGGCGAAGAGACGAATATCCTCGCCGGCGGCGAGACGTTTTTCCGTGAGCAATCGCCTCTCGTGATGTTCGAGATCGTCGCGACCGAAATCGATCAGCGCGACATCCTGGCGGCGCGTTTCGCGCAGCTCGGCTACGACCTCTATCGCCTGATCGGCCCCGATTCTCTCTTGGTGCCGGCGAGCTTCAACGGCGGCATCGACAGCGCCGATTTGAATTTGTTCGCTTGCAAGCCCGATCGCGCCGCGCAATTGGCTGCGGCCGGGTTGCTCGTCCGGGAAATGCCGCCGCCTCTGCCAAGGACCAAAGGCGCCGGGATCGCCTTCTATCATCGCCAGCCCTATGCGCCGAGTTTCGGCCATCCGGCCCTGCACGGCGAGAGCTACGGCGCGGCGCTCGATGCCTACGCGCTGTGGCGCGATCCGGCGCGGAGTGCCGGCGAGCGCTGCGCCGCCTTGCAAGAAAGCTTCATCGCCGCGGAAGCCGCCGCCGGCGAGCGACCAAGTGTTGCGCGCCTCTCGACACTGGGCCGGATCGCCCGAGAGATCGGCAAGCTCGAGGCGGCTGCGCGAGCCGCGATCCGGGTGACGGAACTCCTGACCCAGGGTGCGCCGCCTCCTGATGAGCCGTTATTCCCTGTCGATCAACGATACGATGCGCATGCGCCGGCAAATCCGCGGCAGTGGCTGCTCGCGGCGAGCGTGCATGCGTTCGAGGAATGGCGCCGCCCTTCCGGCTACTATATTCCGCCCCAGGAGCAGCGTCTCGACATTCTCGATTGGCTGCAAACGACACCCTTTGCCAGCGCGCCGATTGAGCGCCGCCGCCAGCTGCAGCGCATTCACGCGGGGCTGCAGCAGCAGCGAATGCGCACGCCGCTCCTCGCTCGGATGTCCCAAGATCATCTCAACCCCGAGCTCTGGGCCGGCAGCTAGCGCGCGGGGCAGCTCACTTCCCGGCGTTGCTGGGGCGATCGGTCGCGAGATAGGTCGCGAAATATTTGCTGACCGCGTCGACATCCTCGGGGAAGAGCTGCGCGCCGTTACGCTGCATCTGCAGCACGGTCGCATGCCATTCCGCTGCCGTCTTCTGCGCCGCGAGGATCTTGTCCGCCTGGTGACAGGCGCCGGCGCAGAATTCGAGCACCGCCTCTTTTCCCGGTCCGTCAGGGAGCTTGGCGGCAAAAGGGTCTGGTTGGCGATCCTGCGCCCACGCCGCCGAGGCGATAGCGGCAGCGATGACGACGGCCAGCAATCTGCGCATCGCTGTCAGACTTTCTTCGTGCGCTGCTCGGCAACCGAATAACGCGGATACCAGGTCGAGTCGGCCAAGGGCCCGACGCGTTCGGCGACGACATCGAGCACGAATGGCCGGCCTTCCTTGAGCTCGCGCACGCCGGTCTTCAGCGCGTCGGCGATTTGGCCTGGCTTGGTTACGGTCGCGCCTTTGACATCGAAAGCCTTTGCCGCCTGCTCGAAGCTGACATCGGGATTGCCGAGATAGGAGCCGAGATCGACCTTCGCCTCGCGCATCTTCGGCGCGATCGCCGAGACGCGCATGCGCGTGTCGTTGAAGCTGCGGTTGTTGAAGACGATGTACATGACCGGCGTCTCGAAGCGCTTCGCGGCCCAGAGCGCCTCGACCTGGCCCATGAGGAACGCACCGTCGCCGAGGAGGCACACGACTTGCCGGTCGGGCTTCGCCATCTTGATGCCGACCGAAGCGCCGACCGACCAGCCGAGGCCCGAGCCGACGGTCCGGCCATACAGCTCTTTGTTGCCGCGGCCGAACTCGAACCAAGGCATGACGCGCGGCATCGCCGAATTGAACTCGTGATTGATGATCGCATCCTTCTCGAGGACGAGATTGGCCTCGCGCGCGACGCGCTCCCAGGCGATTGGCTCGCTGTCGAGATGATCGGCGACGAGCTGCTCGCGCGATTGCTTGAGCTTCTGGTTGAAGGCGGCGGATTCCTGGATGCGATCCTTCGCCGTCTGCTTGTTCGCCGCGCTCATCGATTGCGAGAGGGCGTCGACGAGGGCCCGCGCGGTCTCGCGCACATTGGCGACGATCGAGACTTCGGCGGGGTTGAGCTTCGCCAGATCATTCGGCACCGACGCCGCCTCGATCAGCTTCCAGCCGCGCGGCACAACCGGCGTCGCACCATCCTGATAAAGCGCATGCGCGCCCATGGACAGCATCAGATCGGCGTCGCGGATCGAGCGGAACGGCCCGAGCGAGCGATCGTTCTGGCCGATGTAAAGCGCATGGTTGGTCGGGAAATCGGTGTAGGGGCTGAGGCCTTGCACCACCTGCATGCCGACCATCTCGGCGAGCTTGACGACTTCGTCATAAGCATCGCTCCGCCACACCTCCGTGCCGACCATCATGAAAGGCTTCTTCGCCTCGATCAGCATCTGCGCGGCCTTCTCGACGAGCCGCGGATCGGGCTTGGTCGTGACCGGCACGGTGAACAATTCCTTCGGCGCGATATCGGCCTTGGCGACGGCCTCGGCGACATTGGTCGGGATCGAGAGATAGGCTGGTCCGCCCGGCGGGATGGTCGAGATGCGGATCGCGTTGCGCAGGATCTCGGGCACGCGGCTCGCCAGCGGGATCTCGAAGCTCCAGCGCGTGAACTGCTTGGTGATCTCGACGAGATCGTCGACCGATTCGAAACCGTCGCGGCCGGTGCCTTCGGTTGACGACGTGAACGCAGAGACGACAAGCGGCACGCCGTCCTTCTTGGCGTTGAACATGTTCAGCATCTGATGCGCCGTGCCGACCGTGCCATGCACATTGACGAAAGTCGGCTGGTTGCTGGCGAGCGCATAGCCGCCCGCCATCGAGGTGACGATGTTCTCCTCGGGGCCGAGGATGAGATGAATGTCGTTGTCGCCGACCATCGCATCGAGCATCGCCGCCGAGGACGTGCCGTTGCCGTAGAAGATGTGCTTGACGCCGGCTTCTTTGAGCTGCTCGAGCAGCAGCTTGGCGCCGGTGCCTTCGACCGTGCGCACGCGCCCGGCGGCGGCTTCTTGCGCCATGACCATTGGCGCGAGCGCCGACAGCACCGATTCCGCCGCGGCGAGCGAGAATCCGGCCGTGGCCATGCCTTTGAGGAAGCCGCGCCGATCGATGTTGCGCTGGATATAGGCGTGAACCAGGTCCCGCATGGCGCCGCTCCCCAATTATCTTTGCTCGTTGCTGCGGGAACACTGTCCCGCTATTGAAAAAGCCTAATTCGCGGTTCCGGCGAAAGCAATTGCGCCATCCTCGCCTCGCGGCTGGTGCAGGGTGTAAGCTCGTCCTACGGCGAGAAAGGATCGCTCCATGCCGCGCAAAACACGAGATCGTCGTCCGCCGGTCGCGATCGGCCACGTCATGTTCGAGGCGCGCGACGTCGCGGCGGCCGCCGAATGGTTCGAGACAGTCGGGCTCCGTCCAATCGCGGGCGACGAGGATTTCGCGGTGTTGGAGTTGCGCGGCGGCACGCATCTCGTCGTGACGAAAGCGGCGCGTCGCGCAAAGCGCGACGGCGAGGCGCCGTTCGATCTCATGGTCGACGATGTCGATGCGGCGCGGCGCGGTTTCGCGGCCAAGGGCCTCGATCCCTCGCGCATTCATCGCGGCTCGATCCACGATTCCTTCGAGCTGCCCGGGCCCGAGGGCGCGCGCTTCACCGTGCTTTCCTCGCACGCCGGCCGCCGCCCGGTGTAAGCTCTTCCCCTGCTGCGATGCGGCTGGGGGTGCCATGGCTGAAAACGAAGACTGGGTTGATATCGGCGCGGCCGAGGAATTATCGCGGCTCTCGGTACAGCGCGTGCTCGCGCGGCGCCTGCCGCTCGCCGTGTCATTCAAGGATGGGCGCTTCGGCGCGGTCTCGAATGTCTGCAATCACGCCGGCGGGCCGCTCGGCGAGGGCGCGCTCGACGGCGACTACCTCGTCTGTCCGGGGCATCACTGGAAATTTCACCGCGTGACGGGTCTCGGCGAGCCGGGCTTCGAGGAAGATTGCGTGCCATCCTTCCCGGTGAAAATCGAGGCTGGCCGCGTGCTGGTCAACCTCGCTGCCGCGACCCAACGCAACCGCAAGCCGCACGCGCCACATCCTTTGGAGCGCGAGCCCGAGCGCGCGCCGGGCGGGCTGCGCCTCGCCGGCATCGCGACGACGGTGATGGACGGAGCCTATCCGCGCTTCTCCGGCTCGGACCATTTGCTGCGACACGCGCTCGACGCCGCGGCGGCGAAGGGCGTGGAGACGCGGCTCATCGAGCTCAACGCGCTCAAATTCCGCGCCTGCGAAGGCTACTACTCGAAATCGGCGGAGGCCTGTACCTGGCCATGCTCGATCACGCAGATGGACGAGAGCGATCAGATGGACCGCGTCTATGAGGTACTGGTCCATTGGGCCGATGCGGTGATCGTCGCGACGCCGATCCGCTGGGGCGCGGCGTCATCGCTCTATTTCAAGATGGCCGAGCGCTTGAACTGCGTGCAGAACGCCATCACCACGCGCAACAAGGTGCTGATCCGCAACAAGGTCGCGGGGTTCATCATCGTCGGCGGCCAGGACAATATCCAATCCGTTGCCGGGCAGATGCTCGGCTTCTTCGCCGAGCTCGGCTTCCTGTTCCCGCAATTCCCCTATATCGCGCATTCCCGCGGCTGGAGCCACGAGGACATGGAGCACAATGTCGAGATCGTGCGCGAGAGCGAGGAGCTGAAGATGGGCGCGGCCGAGCTCGCCGAGCGCTGCCTCGATTTCGCAAAGCGCCTCATCGATTCCCACGAGATGACGCCCGAGCACATCATGCGCGGCGGCCGCAAGGCTCATCCGCTCGATATGGAGTGAGGCGTAGAACTCCCTCTCCGCCCTTGAGGGCGGAGAGGCACAACCCGTTCACGCGCTCTTCGCGCGTGAACCCGGAGGGGCCAATCGCGAAGGGCGATTGGCCGGGTTGTGGGTGAGGTGGGTGAGTGAACGGCAGCAAGGTCGCGAGGTTGAAACACAACTCACCCTCCCAGCCTCCGGCTGGGCCCCTCCCTCTCCCCGCTTTGCGCGGAGAGGGGCTTGCGACTACGGCTTCCGGAATTTCATCACGAAGATGTCGATCGGCTGTTTCGCGCCGAAGATGATGAAGTCGTGCGTGTCGCTCGGCTGGCGCAGGAAGTTGCCGTCGCCGACATATTTGAAGCCGGCAGCCTCGAGCTCGCGCTTCTCGATCGCTTGATCGAGACGATGATATTGCTTGCTCGTCGTGGCGGGTGCACCGGGCGCCGCGGCGTAATCGGCGATGACGAGCGTGCCGCCCTTCTTCAGCGCATTGAACATCGCCTTGTCCATCTTGCCGCGGTCGGTCGGCGTATTGGCGACATCGTGATAAGCAAAGAAGAAGGTGACGAGATCGAGGTTTTTGACGCCCGTCGGAATCGGAGTCTCGAAAGGCTGCACGTCCGCGACGACGTTCTTCATCGCCGGCCGCTCCATCCGCGCCTTGAACGCGTCCATCGGCTTCTGCGGCGTCGCCGGATCGTTCTGCGCATAGACCTTGCCTTTCGGCCCGACGCAGCGCGCCATCAGCTCGGTCGAGTAGCCGGCATCCGCTCCCATATCGAGTTCCTTCATCCCGGGCCGGCAGCCGGTGAAGGCGAGCAGCTCCGCCGCATGCCGGCGCTGATCGTTCTGCTTGTCGGCGTCGGTGCGGTCGGGCTGGGCCAAGAGCGCGTTGTAGTCGGGACCTTTTGGCGACGCGGCCTGAGCGCTGACGGCGAGCGTCAGGGCAAGCGCGACCAGTGACAGCGTAAATCCGGTTTTTACTCTCATGGCATCCTCTTCCGGGCGTTGGTGGCGGGGGAGTGTGCGCGCCGGGCCGTCTCGCCGCAAGCGCCTTGCCTACACGTTCCTGTGTTGAAATAATCCCCTAACGAATTGTGACACAGGGGGAGGATGGGCATGAAACGGGCATTCCGGACCGCATGTTTCGCCGCGGCTGCGTTGCTGGCGGGGCTGGCCAGCGCCTCGGCCGATGATCTGGTGCTGAAATTCGTGACCCTCGACAATCCCGACGCGCATCACAATGTGCGCGTCCAGCATCCCTGGGCCGAGCGCATCAACCAGCAGGCGCATGGGCTCTTCCGCATCCAGGTCTTCGACGGCGCCTCGATCGCGAATCAGCTCAACGTCTATAGCCGCGTGCAGGACGATGTCGCCCAGATCGGATGGGGCCTGCCCGATCTCGCCACGGGCAAGTTCAAGCTGACGCAGGTCGTCGAGCTGCCCTATCTCACGACCAGTTCCGAGGAAGCCTCGACCGCGTTCTGGCGCCTCTACAAGACCGGCCTGCTCGACAGCGACTTCGATCAGGTCGTGCCGCTGAAGCTGATCGTATTCCCGCAATCGGGCGAGCAGTTCCGCGAAAAGCCCGCGACGCTCGACAATCTCAATGGGCTGAAAGTCGTCGTCGGCAGCAAGATCACTTCCGAAGTCGCCGCGGCGCTCGGCGGCGCGCCCTTGGCCTTCCCGATCAATCAATATTACGAGGTGCTGCAGCGCGGCACGGCCGATGTCGTGCAAGTCGGCTGGACCGCGTTCCAGCCCTTCAAGCTCGCCGAGGTCACGAAATACCATCTCGACGTGCCGCTTGGCAGCGCCCCCGGCTATGTCTTCATGGCGAAGAAGAAATTCGAGTCGCTGCCGCCCGAAGTGCAGAAGATCCTGATGGCGAATGCCGGCGAGAAGGAGAGCCGCGACTTCGGCAAATTCTGGGATGACGTGAACCGGGAATGGCGCGAGAGCACTGCGAAGCTGCCCGGCCATACCTTGCTGAAGCTGACGCAAGAGCAGGACAAGGCCTGGCACGCGCGCGTCGAGACCGTCGTCAATGCCTGGGCGCAGAGCCAGCCCGGCGGCGAGAAACTCCTCGCCACCTACCGCCAAATCCTCGCCGATGTGAGAGCGGGGAAATGAATTCCCCTCTCCGCCCTTGAGGGCGGAGAGGGGCTATTTCGCTAATTCGCCGCCGGCGTCCAGCTCACGAAGCCCATGGCATTGCCGGTGCCGGCGACCGAGCGGTAGCACGGGACGTAATCGACGAGGTTGAAGTCGAAGCCGAGCTCGGCCATCGCGCCGGCGACCGGTACCCAATTCTTGATCTCGGACGTGCCTGATTGGAACGTGTCCTCGCCGAGCGCGGCGAGCGCGTCGATGCGCCGCGTCTTCATCGCCTCGATAAAAGTCTGGTCGATGCTCTCATCGATGACGAAATGGCTGAGGCCTCCCGAGGCGATGAGCGCGATGCGCTGATCGCCCGGCCAGCTCTCGATCGCATGCGCCAGCACCTTGCCGAAATCATAGCAGCGGCGGATCGTCGGCTGGTTCGGCGGGTAGTAGGTGTTGAGCGCCAGCGGCACGCAGGGGATGAGCTTGTCGCCCATGATCTGGCGATAGACGAAGCCATAGGCATGCGGTGTCTCATCGCCGGGCAGACGCTTCATCGCGGCGACATCGAAGCCGTTGCCGATCAGCGCCTCGATGAGATGCTTGCCGAGCGCGGGCACGCAAGGGTAGCGGGCGCCGTTCGGCGGCACGTGGCCGGGCACGGCGATCAGCGTGCCGATCGCGGCCTTTGCCTCGCGCTGTTTCGTCCACGGATTGTTGACCAGCTCGTCGCCCCAGAAGACGGTGAACGCGGGAACGCTCGCTTCGTCGAACATCTCCATATGATCGTTGCCGACGATCACCACGATGTCGGGCTTGGCGGCAGCGAAGATCTTGGCGAGTTCGCTGAGCGCCGTGCGGCAGGCGGCGTGGCGGCTGCGCCAGAGCTCGGGCGTGATCTCCTTCTCGAAGTGGTTGTCGCGGCGCGCCGCGACCAGCTCGTCGAAGTCCCACATCTTGCCCTTCCAGGGATGCTCCACCGTGCGGTCGAAATTGGCGCGCTGGATCCATTGATCGGGCGGGGTCGAAAGCATCGGGCCGTGCGATGTGCCGAGCCCGAGAACGATCTTTGCCATGCCGTATCTCCTTGCCGCCATCATAGCGCGAAACCGCCGCAGCGGCGCACCGCCTTGTCGTGGGCGCTCCGCCTACCTAGAAATAGGAAGAGAAACATTGGATTTCCGCCGCCCAAGCCCGCGGCGCGGCCCAGCTTCCGAACGAGGCACGCCATGCTGAAACACGAGGACAATGAGAAAATCTGCCGCGTCGGCCCCGGCACGCCGATGGGCAATCTTATGCGCCGCTATTGGCAGCCCGCCGCGCTGTCCTCGGAACTGCCCGAGCGCGACGGCGCGCCGATCCGCGTCCGCCTTCTCGGCGAAGACCTCATCGCTTTCAGGGACACGCAAGGGCGTATCGGGTTGATCGCCGCGTATTGCCCGCATCGCCGCGCGCCGCTGTTCTTCGGCCGCAACGAGGAATGCGGGCTGCGCTGCGTCTATCATGGCTGGAAATTCGACGCCGACGGCAATTGCGTCGATCTGCCGAGCGAGGCGGCAACCAGCCCGATGAAGAACGGCGTCAAGATAACCGCCTATCCGACGGTCGAGCGCGGCGGCATCGTCTGGGCCTATCTCGGGCCGAGGGAGCATCAGCCGGGCCCGCCCGATTTCGAATGGACGCGCGTGCCGCCGACGCATTGTCACGTGTCGAAGACTTTCGAGGATTGCAACTGGCTGCAGGCCTTGGAAGGCGGGCTCGACACCGCGCATGGCTCGTTCCTACACAACAACCAGCTCGGCAACAAGAAGCTCCTGCGCCAGCGCGACGGCGCGCCGAAGATCGATGTCGAGAAGACGGATTACGGCTATTACTACGTCTCGACGCGCAAGCCGCAGCCGGACGAGCTTTATGTTCGCGTCTATCAATACATCATGCCGGCGCAGCAAATGCGCGCCAATGTCATGGGCCGCGAAGGCGGACGCAACGAGGTGCCGAAGCTCGACGGCCATGTCTGGGTGCCGATCGATGACGGGCATTGCTGCGTCTACAACTGGTGCTACGCCTATGATTCATCGACGCCGATCTCCGACGAGTATTACGAGGCGATCGAGAAGGCCTATGGCCGCGGCAAGGACGATTTCATTCCTGGCACCTTCCGCCTGAAGCGCAATCTCGCGAACGATTACCTGATCGATCGCCAGAAGCAGAAGACGCAGAATTTCACCGGCATCGAAGGCATCAACACGCAGGATTTCGCGCTCCAGGAAGGAATGGGTCGCGAACCCGGCGCGGGCGCGCTCGTCGATCGTGCGCATGAGCATCTCGGCACCTCCGACCGCGCGATCGTCTTCATGCGCCGGCTGCTGCTCGAGGCGATCGATAATGTTGCTGCCGGCGGCAAACCGCCCGGCGCCGATCCGCAGACCCATCGCGGGGTGCGGCCGCATGAAGGCATCGTCCCAGCCGGCCAGGATTGGCGCCAGGTTTTCGGCGGCGAAATCGCCGCAAAATGGTAGCGTGGCGCTAACCAAACGATTGTTCGGGTAAGCCGAAGACGGCGTGAGGAACATCGCGAATTATCGTTGGGCCTAGGCGAGCGTATGTCTTTCTCCGTGAGGCGGCCATTCCGGCTCCTCCAGGAAAATACGGAGAACACCATGCGTATCTCGTCACTGCTTCGTACCGCGACCCTCGCGCTCTCGATGACCGCCGCGCTGGGCACGATGACGGCCGCTTTCGCCGCCAACGCCGCGCCGCAAGCGCAGCAGGCCGCGAGCCCCTATGACAGCCCGAACTTCATCGTGCCGTCGAACGACCTCAACTAATGCAAGCCTTGGGAGGATGAGCGACATCAGCGATGTCGCTCATCGCTTTTATCATGAAACAGATCTCGAAATATGCCGTGGTCGTCGTTCTGTTGGCGGCGAGCCATGCCGCCTTCGCCGAGGCGCACGCGACGCCGCTCGAGCGCGCTCAGCAAATCGCGGAACTCACCAGCAGCGGACCGCATGATCCTGCGCCACCGATCCCGGCGAGCGATATCGTTCAGCGCGACGCGCGGCTGCGCTGATCCTTGCGCAGGAAGTCGATCAACGCTTTGAGCGCGGCGGGTGTCTGCCGCCGGCTCGAATAGTAGAGGGCGAAAGGCGCGCTCACCGGCCGCCATTCCTGCAATACTTCGACCAGCCGACCGCTCTTGAGCACTTCGGCGACCAAAGCCAACGGCAGTTGCGCCAATCCCACGCCGTCCAAGAGGGCGGATCGGATGAGGTTGCCGTCATTGACGATGAGCGAGCCGCTGACGCGGATATCGAACATCTTGTCGTTGCCGCGGAAATACCACGGCATCAGCGCGCCGCTCGGAAGCCGGATGCGGATGCAATTATGCGCCGTCAGATCGTCGGGGTGCTTCGGCGTGCCGCGCGCCGCGAGGTAGGCGGGCGCCGCGACGACTGCGGAGCGCCATTCGTCGGTGACGCGGACGGCGATCATGTCGCGATCGACGCGATCCCCCATACGAATGCCGGCATCGAATTGTTGCGCGACGATATCGACATTGGCGCTGTCGGACGAAATTTCGAGGCGAATGTCGGGATATTGCGCGAGGAACGTTCCCAAGACGGGCCCGAGCACGGCTTGCGCGACCGGCGGCGCGACCGTGATGCGCAAGAGCCCCGCCGGCTTTTCGCGGAATGCGTTCAGGGAATCGATCGCCGCCTCGTAATCGTCGATCACGGGCCGGAGCCGCCCCAGCAGCGTCTCGCCGGCTTCGGTCGGCGCAACGCTGCGCGTCGTGCGGTTGAGGAGCCGCACGCCAAGCCGCTCCTCGAGATTGCGGATGGTCTCGCTGAGGGTCGCCGGCGAAATGCCGAGCTGTTTGGCGGCGCGCGTGAAATTGCGCTGCTCCGCCACCGCGATGAAGGCGCTCAGCTCGCCGAATTCGGTGCCGCGCATCGCGATGGCGAGCAGCTAAAGCGCCCGGCGCCCCGCTTAGACCTTGATGCCCGTCCAGGCGTGGTCGGGCTCGGAGATATCGAAGACGATGCCGTGCGGGTCGCGGTATTTGATCTCGACCGCCATGCCGGCGCGGCCCTCGAAATGGAATTGGCCGCCATTGTCCTTGATCTTCTGGTCCATGCCGGCCCATTCCTTCGGGTCGTCGACCACGAAGCCGATATGATGGATGCCGACGAAATCCTTGCCGCGCTCGTCGCCCGCATCCGCGTCGGTCTTGAATTTCAGCAAGGTCACGTTGACGACGCCGTCCGAGAGGCTGACCGCGACATCGTTCTCATGATGCTTCTTGAAGCCGAAGACGCTTTCGAAGAACGCGGCTTCCTTCTTCAGGTCGCTGACCGTGATCGCGATATGCCGGAGTTTGGCTGTCATCTCGCACCTGCCGTGGGAAGTCCGTGAGCCGATCCTAGCAGAAGGCGCGCGTCCGCGAAATCAGCGCGGCTTCACCGGATGGGCGCGGACGGCCTCTTCGTTGACATCGGCGCCCCAGCCGGGCCGCGTCGGGATCACCAGCTCGCCCTTCTCGATCACCGGCGGATGGGTGACGAAATCGTGCTTCCACGGCACGTCGTCGACCTCGTACTCCATGATCCGGCAATTGGGGATGGCGGCGCAGAGCTGTGCGCTCATCAACGTGGCGAGATCGCCGCAAAAATTATGCGGCGCGACCTGCACCTCATAGGCGTCGGCGAGTGCCGCGATGCGATAGGATTCGAGAACGCCGTTCCACGCCGGATCGACGATCGCGACATCGACCGCCTGCTGCTCGAAGAAGGGTCGATAGGTCCTAAGACCATGGATGCCCTCGAGCGAGCCGATCGGCGTCGATGTCGAGCGCCGCACCAGCGCCAGACCTTCGGGATCGTGGGTGTCGATCTCGAGCCAGGTGAGATCGTAGGGTTCAACAGCCTTTGCAACACGCCGCATGCCTTCGATGCGCTGGCTGAAATTGAGATCGATCATCAGCCCGGCGGTCTTGCCGATGCCGGCGCGCACCGCGCCCAGCACATCGGTGATCGCGGCAATCGTGGGCCCGTCGATATTGCGGTCGAGCAGCTTCGGCCCGAGCGCGAAGCCGCCATCGAACATGCGCGGCTCCGGCCCATCGAAGAAGAGCGGGTTGGTTTTGACCGCGGTGAAGCCGCGCGCGATCGCTTCCTTGCCGAGCGCGGTCAGATCGTCGAGCGAGCGCAGGCGCGGCCGGCCGAGCACCTTCTCGA
Source organism: Allostellaceae bacterium (assembly GCA_035606035.1). Lineage (GTDB taxonomy): Bacteria > Pseudomonadota > Alphaproteobacteria > ATCC43930 > CGMCC-115725 > CAIKMD01. The sequence goes on along the minus strand of DATNGE010000174.1, from coordinate 9,257 downwards.
AGAATTCGCCATGGCGCACGCGGAAGCTGCCGAGATGCGACCAGTAAAGCCGCATGCGATCGCGCGTCGGCCCGCCGAAAAGGGAATGGACGGGCACGCCGAGCGCCTTCGCCTTCACATCGAGACAGGCGTTCTCGATCGTCGCGATCGCCTGGTGGGCGAGGCCGCCGGTCGCGAGCTGCGTCATGCCGCGCAGCGACGCGCCGATCTTGCCGACGGCGCGCGGATCCATCCCGGTGACGACGCCGGCGTAGCGCGGCAGAAGCGCCGTGACGCTGCCGCCGATGCCGAAATTGTCGATGTATTCCGCCCAGCCGGTGAGGCCTTCATCGGTCGTGAGCTTCAGGAAATAGAAGGTGCGCCAGCCGGCATCGGCCGGCAGCGTCTCGATCTTGGCGATGCGCATCGGTGCCTCCTGCGGCTCTAGGGCGTGACGCTATGGGCGAGCGTCTCGCCCTTCAAATGGCGCGTCACATTATCGAAAACGACTTGCGCCAGGCGCTTGGCCGTCACCGTGCCGGGCGCGCCCGCCATGTGCGGCGCGATGATGAGATTGGGCGCATCCCATAAGGGATGGCCCGGTGGCAGCGGCTCGGGCTCGGTCACATCGAGACCGGCGCCGGCGATGGTGCCGTCGCGCAGCGCGACCGCGAGCGCCTCGCCATCGACGATATAGCCGCGCGCGATATTGACGAGGTACGCGCTGCGCTTCATCAGCGCGAATTCCTTGGCGCCGATCAGATGCCGCGTCTCGGGGCTCGCGGCGAGCGCGATCACCACCGCATCGGCGCGCGTCAGCACCGCGCGCAGCTCCTTGATCGAGAGGCTTTCATCGGCATGCGGATGCGGCTTGGCGCTGCGCGTCAGCGCCACGACATGGGCGCCGAAGGCCTGGAGCAGGCGGCCGATCTCGCTGCCGATATAGCCGAAGCCGAGCACGGCAATGGTGCTGTCGATCGGCGCCGTGCAGCGCTCGCGCGCGCCGCCCTTGTCCCAGGCATGTTTTTTCTGATCGGCGAGCAGGATCGGGAATTGCCGCTGCACGCCGAGCAGCAATCCCAGCGCTTGCGTCGCGACGGCCGGCGCGAAAGCTGGGCCGGCATTCGTGACGGCGATGTTCGCGGGATAGCCGTGCCGGCCCACCGCGTCATAGCCGGCCGAGAGGAGCTGGATCCAGGCGAGCTTGTTCGCGCGGGTTTTCAGGATTTGCGCCGTCTCGGCCGAATAGTGGGAATCCGGCAGCAACAGCAGCTCGGTTTCGGGAATGGCGGCGGCGAGCTCTTCCTCGGTGTCGACCACGACCAGCTCGACGCCCGGCACGTGCTTCAGTCGCGCCTGGATCGCCGCTGCTCCCAATCGCGCGCGCATCACCGCTTTCATGGGCGCGCCTATTTCACCACGAGCGGCTGAACGAAACGCTTGTCGAAGAGCTGATCTTCGCTGACATCGCCTTTCAGCATGCCTTGCGACTTGTACCAGGCGATCTGGTGCATAATGTCACCGACATTCACCCGCATCTCGCCGTCGACATAGCCCATGCCGAGCTTCACCGCCTCGGGCGGCTGGCCGACATATCGCCCGATGATGGCGAGGATTTCGGGCGCGGTTGCGCCATCCTTCGGCGCGTCGCCCGGTCCAACGAAAGCGGCGCGATAATCCGCGATGCCTTTGCGATAGGCGGCGAGGAAACGCGTCAGCATCTCGGCTCGCTCGCGGTCGGTCTTGGTCGTGACGTAGACCGCGCGGTCCTGGAACGGGAGCTCGTCACCGATCCAAGCGAGCACGCGCAGATCGCCGCGATCGATCGCCGGCATAACGGGAATGGTCACCACCGTCACCCCTGCATCGGTCTGGCCACCGGTCAGCGCGCTGAAGATGTTCGGCACCGATTGCAGCGAGACAATCTTAATGCTGCCGAGATCGACACCGTTTTTCTCGGCGAGGGCGCCGATCACGTAATGCCCGGGCGAGCCAGTCTGCGAGACGGCGACCGTGCGCCCCCTGAGATCCTTCAGGGACTTCAGCCCGTTCTGATAGGCGCGGTTGGAGACGAAGTAGCCGAGATTATGGAAGCCGGGTGCCTCGCGCCCCTGGGCGGCGATGATTTTGACCGCACCCTGCGCCGCAAAAGCGTAGAAACCGGCGGTCAGGCCGGTCGAGCCGACATCGACGTCTCCCGATACCGTGGCGACCGCGATCGATTGGGCGGCATCGAAGAAGACGAGGTCGGCCGCGATATTGGCTGCGGCGAAATAGCCTCTGTCGATCGCGACATAGATCGGTCCGGACGAGGTCGTCTTGATGACGCCGATCCGCAGTTTGTCGGCCGCGCCGGCGGAATGGGCCATCGCAAACAGCAACAGGGTTGCGATTGCGGCGTGGCGTAAAAGGCGCCGGACCATCTCCCCTCCCATCTTCCTTCCCTCGTCTTCGCAGCGCGTACGGGTGCGGCGTGCTTTAGTCAAGCCATGGCTGATTCAGGCCCGCCCTGACTCCGCAGCCCGAACTTGTTAGAGTTGGGCCATGCCGGCACTCGCCGGCCATCGCATTCGCTTGATGAAAACACGGAGAAGGGAGCCAGCATGCCTGCCGATAATCTGCCGGGTGGCAAGAACGTAAAAGTCGAGATCGAGGAAGGCATCGCCTGGGTGACGCTCAATCGTCCGGAGAAGCGCAACTGCATGAGCCCGGCGCTCAACGACGAGATGGTCGAGGTGCTGGATGCGCTCGAGATCGACGATCGGGTCCAGGTGCTGGTGCTGACCGGCGCCGGCGAGGCGTTCTCGGCCGGCATGGATCTGCGCGAATTCTTCCGCGCCACCGACGGGCTGCCTTATGTGAAGCAGATGCGCGTGCGCCGCTCCTCTGCGACCTGGCAATTCCATCAGCTCGCGCATTACCTGAAGCCGACCATCGCCATGGTGAATGGCTGGTGCTTCGGCGGCGCTTTCACGCCGCTCATCTCCTGCGATCTCGCCGTTGCCGCGGAAGAGGCGCAATTCGGCGTCTCCGAAATCAATTGGGGCATCATCCCCGGCGGCCAAGTGACGAAGTCGCTGGTCTTCGCGATGAACTTCCGCAACGCGATGTACTACACGCTGACCGGCGAGACCTTTGACGGCAAGCAGGCGGCGCAAATGGGCATCGTCAACGAGGCGGTGCCGAAGGCGAAGCTCCGCGAGCGCACCAAGGAGCTGGCGCTCACGCTCAAGGGTAAGAACCCGCACGCGCTGCGCGCCTGCAAGGAAGCGATCCGCGCCTCTTTCAATATTGGCTGGGAAAGCTCGGGCGACTATCTCGCGGCAAAGGGCATGCAGCTCCGCCTGGTCGACGACGAGAACGGCCGCACCGGCGGCCTGACGCAGTTCCTCGACGAGAAATCCTATCGCCCCGGCCTCGGCGCGATGCGACGAGAGAAGAAATAAGCGCACGAGTTAATAAAGTTCGTCTTTCCCGCGCAAGCGGGAATCCAGGGCAACAGCTGCGATGTTTCCCTGGACCCCCGCTTTCGCGGGGGTGACGGACGAAGGCTTTACGGTCAAGGCATGCCCACCATCGACATCTCTCGCCTGATGCGGCCGCGCTCAATTGCGATCGTCGGCATCTCGCCCGAGCCGAGCTCGGCCGGCTTCTTGATGCTGAAGAATCTCGAGGAGTATCGCTATTCGGGCGCGATCCACCTTGTCAGCCGCAACCGCAGCGACGTCGCCGGCCGGGCTTGCGTCAAGACGATCGAGGACCTGCCCGACGGCGTCGATGCGGCGATGCTCTTGATCCCGCGCGTCGCGATCGAGGACGCGGTCCGCTCCTGCGCCAAGAAGAAGATCGGCGGCATCGTCATCTTCGCCGCCGGCTTCGGCGAGGCGGGCGGCGAGTGGAAAGCAGCGCAGGATCGCATCGCCGCGATCGCCGAGGAGAACGGCATCGCGCTCTGCGGGCCGAATTGCCTCGGCATCGTCGACTTCATCAACCGCATCCCCCTGACCTTCTCGCAGCAATTGGGCTCCGTGCTCGACGTCGCCGCGGGCGTCGTCGTCGTGGCGCAAAGCGGCGGGCTTGCCGGCGTGGTGCGCGTCGCGCTTCGGGCGAAGGGCATTCCCGTCACCTGTTGGGTCTCGACCGGCAACGAAGCCGTGCTCGGCCTCGAGGATTACGCCGGCTATCTCCTCGAAGAGAAGACGACGCAAGTCGTCGCCTGCTTCGCCGAGCAGATCCGCAAGCCGCAGCGGTTCCTCGAAGTGGCGGCGCGGGCGCGCGAATTGGGCAAGCCGGTCGTGCTGCTGCATGCGGGGAAGAGCGCGGCGGCGCAGGAATCGGCGAAATCGCATACCGGCGCGATGGTCGGCAATTACGCCGTGATGGAGACGGTGCTCGCACACAATGCCGTGCTGAAGGTCGATACGCTCGAAGAGCTGATCGATGTCAGCGAGCTGATGTTCCGCTTCCCGGTGCCGCCGACCAAAGGCTGTGCGATGGTGACGGATTCGGGTGCGGTCAAAGGCATGACGCTCGATCTCTGCGAATCGCTCGGCCTCGATCTGCCGCCGCTGACGCCGGCGCTCGAGACCCAGTTGCAGGCCGAGCTGCCGGAATTCGTCGGCGCCTCCAACCCGCTCGACCTGACGGCGCAGGCGATCACGCATCTCGATATGTACGCGAAGACGATCGCGCCGCTCTTGGCCGATGATCGCTATGGCAGCCTCGTCTTAGGCGCGATCGTCTCCTCGGCGAGCGAATACGCGCTGATCAAGGGCCGTGCCTCGCTGAAGCCGCTGATCGGCGCGAAGAAGCCGGCGATCTACGCAATGCTCGGCGATGAAGCCGAGGTGCCGGAAAAGCTCATCCCCGAAGCCCGCGCCGGCAACGTGCCGTTCTTCCGCTCGCCCGAGCGCGCCTTCCGCGCGCTGGCGAAAGTGACGGCGTATGGCCGCGCGCTGGAGGCGGCACGGACTCGTTCTCATAACCGTCATCCCCGCGAAAGCGGGGATCCAGGGAAACAGCGTGATGCTTCTCTGAATTCCCGCTTGCGCGGGAATGACGGCAAGATATTGCGATCCGGCACCCTCACCGAAGCCGCGAGCAAGCAATACCTCGCCACGTGCGGCATGAAGATGCCGCCGGGACGGCTCGCGACGACCCTCGCCGAAGCACGCGCAGCGGCGCAGGCGGTCGGCTATCCGCTCGCGGCGAAGCTGCAATCGCCCGAAGCCGCGCATAAAAGCGATATCGGCGGCGTGATCCTCAAGATTGCCGACGAAAAGCAGCTCGACGCCGCGTTCGAGAAGCTGCAGACGATCGCGCGCGAGCGCCGCCTCAGGCTCGACGGCATCCTCATCGAGAAGATGGCGCCGCCGGGCATCGAGATGATCCTCGGGGCGCGGCGCGACCCGCAATGGGGACCGGTGCTGGCGGTCGGCTTGGGCGGCATCTTCGCCGAGGCGATCGCCGATTTCCGCATCCTGCCAGTGGGCTTGAGTGCCGCTGAGATCGAAGCCGAGCTGCGCCAGCTGCGCGGCGCCAAGCTCCTCGCCGGCATGCGCGGCGCAAAGCCCGCCGATGTGCAGGCGCTCGCCGAGACCGTCGCGCAGCTCGGCGCGATCATCGCCGCCGAGCCGCGCATCGCCGAGATCGACATCAATCCACTCGCCGTCTTCGCCGAGGGCGAGGGCGTGCTCGCCCTCGATGCGCTGATCGTGGCAACGTAACAACTGAGGAAGGTCCCAGTGAAACATCTGCATCTTGCCGCCGCACTGGGTCTCGGCTTCGCGGCGCTGTTGTCCGCCGCGCCGTCGCACGCCGCCGACAAGATCCGGGTCTCGAAATCGGAGGCGACGACCTTCGCTTTCGCGTTCCTCGAAGTCGGCGCCGCGGAAGGGATCTACGCCAAGCATGGAGTCGAGGTCGAAACCTTGAACCTCGCCGGCGCGGCGAAGGCGCATCAGGCGCTGCTCGCCGACAGCGCCGATCTCGAGCTCGGCTCCGGCATCGAGATGATGTTCATCGCCAAGGGCTCGCCGACGAAAGGCGTCGCGACCCTGGCGGGCCCGCCGCTCGGCTTCGCGATCATGATCGCCAAGGACAGCAGCATTCATTCCGTTCCCGATCTCAAAGGCAGGTTGATCGGCGTGTCGACCGTCGGCTCGCTCAGCGATTGGCTGCCGACCGAGATTGCGCGGCGCCAGGGCTGGGGCAGCGACGGCATCAAGCGCGTCGCGCTCGGCAGCCAGGACGGCCTCACCGGCGCGCTCATCTCGCATAATGTCGACGGCATCATCGGCGGCACGCAGACCGGCTACCGGCTGGAGAAAGAGGGCAGCGGCAAGATCCTCACGACCTTCGGGCCACTGATCCCCGATTTCATCGTGCACATGATCGTCGCGAGCGATACGTTCATTGCGGCGCATCCCGACGCGCTCAAGCGCTTCCTCGCCGGCTGGTTCGAGACGGTGCATTTCGCCAAGACCCACAAGGACGAGACGGTGCGCGATACCATGCCGCTGACGCGGTTGCCGCCCGATCTCGCGGCCCGGCTCTACGACGAGCAGATCCCGATGTTCTCGGATGACGGGCGCTTCCAGCCCAAGGCGGTGGCGGTGATCAAAGAAGCGATCAAGGAGCTCGGCCCGCTGGACAAACTGCCCCCGGATGACCAGCTTTACACCGAGGCGTTCCTGCCGTCTGCGCAACCGGCACATTGAGCGCGCCGTCTTCGGGCGTACGATTTCATCGCTCTATCGGAGAGGACAATGAGACTGCTGTTGATCGCCGCTGCTGCGGTGCTTTTCGCCGCGCTCGGCGGCACGGCGCGCGCCGCCGATATCGATTGCGTCAGCACGACCTTCAACCTGCTGTCGCCGAACGACAAGGTTTGCGTCAGCGCCTTCGAGGATCCGCAAGTGCCGAATGTCGTCTGTCATATCTCGCAGGCGCGCAAGGGCGGCTGGGGCCAGCCTTTGGGCCTCAACGAGGACCCGTCGAATTTCTCGGTCTCCTGCCGGCAGATCGGCCCGATCGATACCGATCTCGCCAAGCTCAAGGAGAACCAGGAGGTCTTTACTCAGAAGACCTCGATCTTCTTCAAGCGCACGCGCATCTACCGCATGGTCGACAAGCCGCACAACACGCTGATCTATCTCGCGGTCAGCTCGAAGATCGTCAACGGCTCGCCGGCCAACGCGCTCAGCACCGTGCCGATCATGCCGTGGAGCAAGTCGTAAGAGCGCCTAAGTAGGGATGATCCTATAGTTTGATGGCCAAAATCGCTTTCGCGTACCGGCAGGAACGCGCTTCGCGCCGAAATATTCTGCGGCGTCTACGCTGGGCAAGTTCCCCATCGTGGATAACGCAAGCTGTGATCAGCCGAGCAGGCGAACGGCCTCGCCGCGCTCCTGCATGAGCGTCGCGGCTTGGCGGTCGAACGAAACGAAGACCTCCGCACCAAGCCAGCGGCCCTCATAAGCGATCACGCCGTCCGCGAAATCGCCGCCCGCATCGAGCTGCGCCAGCCCAGCCTCGACGGCGGGCCGGTCAACCACGACATTCTCGCTGTTGATCATGCGACGAATCGCGGCGCCGATCTCCCTCAGGGCGATCCCATAACCTCGTGTGAGCACCCAGACCAATTCGCACAGCGCCGAGACGGGCAATACGGCCAACTCGGCTTGCGACAGTTCGGCCTGAGCAATTTCGCTCTGTCGCTCGTCGTCGCCCGTGATGGCGCGAACGAGAACGTTCGTATCGACAGCGATCTTCATTTATTTGCGGCGGCCGGCCCAACCTTGTGCGGCAATCTCGTTGATTTCTTCGATCGATAGGGCGCGCGCCCCTTTCTTTTTGAAAAGACCGAACACATCCGAAATCTTGCCGCTCGGGCGTTCAGCCTTCATCTCGACCCGTCCATCGGGAAGCATGTCGACCGCGATCTTCTCGCCGGGACGGATGCCGAGATGCTCCAGCAATTCCTTGCGCAGCGTGACCTGGCCTTTGGCCGTGACGGTGAGGATGCTCATGGGGACCTCTCAGATGGAACGTAAGGCATTATCGCCTTACTTTCAAGCTGCGCCTTGACTTCTCGTACGTAATATTGTATGTTTAAAGCGTTTTATCAGCCAAGGGCGGAGAGGCGGATCGCGCACAAACATGAAAATTACCAAACAAAGCCAAATTGTTGAATGGGATCAAAGCCCGAGGCAAATTGGCCGCACTGTACGCTAGCTGAAATCGAAGAGATCGGGCGGGTCGGCGCGCTGGCCCGGCACCAGATAGTGGGCGGTGACCCCGACGAGCCGGTAGCGCGTGCCGTCGACTTTCAGGCGCAGCACCGGGGCCACCGCCGCGAGGATGGTCTCGGCACGCTGCGTCGGATCGTGCAGGCGGCAGGCATGGGTGGTCGTGTAGCGATCATGCCGCCGGAGCTTCAGGGTGAGGGAGGTGGCGGCGAGCTCGGCGCGCACCAGACGCTCGGCGACGCGCTGACTGATCTGCTCCACCACGGCCATGATGTCCTCGAGCCGCGCGAGGTCCTTCGCGAACGTCCGCTCGGCGCCGACCGAGACATTGCGGCCGCGGCCGAAGCCGACGCGGCGGGCATCCTCGCCATGGGCGCGCGCCAAGAGGCTACGGCCCCAGCGGCCGAAGCGATGTGTCAGCTCGTCGAGCTTCGCGGCGCGCAGCGCGGCGATCGTCGGATAGCCCATCTCTTCGAGCTTGCGCGTCATCACCGGACCAACGCCGGACAGGGCGGAGACCTTCATCGGCGCCAGCACGGCGAGCTTGTCGCTTTCGCCGATGACGTAGAAGCCGCGCGGCTTGCCGAAATCGCTGGCGATCTTCGCCAGCATCTTGTTGGGCGCGAGGCCGATCGAGATGGTGACGCCGACGCGCTTCTCGACCTGCAGCGCGAGCCGGGCGAGGGAGCGCGCCGGCGGCTCGCTCGTCGCTGTCTCGCTCAAATCAAGATAGGCCTCGTCGATGGAAACGCTCTCGACGCGCGGCGAAAGCGCTTCCATCAGATCGCGGATGCGCCGGCTCTCACGGCGGTATTTCTCCATGTCCGGCTTGACGACCGCGGCGCCGGGGCAAAGCTGCAGCGCCCGCGCCATCGGCATCGCCGAGCGCACGCCGTAACGCCGCGCGATGTAGCAGGCGGTGAGCACGACGCCGCGCTGGCTGCCGCCGACAATGACCGGCTCGTCCGCCAACTCGGGACGGTCGCGCTTTTCCACCGACGCGTAGAAGGCATCGCAATCGACATGGGC
>DATNGE010000173.1:0-15900 GCA_035606035.1 Allostellaceae bacterium | reverse complement strand
GCGGGAGTCGGTGCTGGTATCGACCATCTCAGGCTCGCCGATCGCGGCGATCATGCGCTCGGCGGCGCTTGCATAGGCCATCGGCTCACGCGCGCATGCCTTGAGATAGTCCTCGAGGGACATCTCGGCCTCTTTTTGCGTGTCATACTGCTTCGCAAAGAGACCGAAGAGACCGTCCTGTACCGTCATGTCCCCACCTCCACCTTCAAATGTGCAAGTTCACAGCCAATCCGCCTCATCCCCCAATGGACTTGCACCGATAACCGATCGTCGCGCCGAATGATTGACGAGGCATTAACCATAACGAATGAGGAAGCACCGTCGATCCAGGCTTTCCGCCGCTATACGTGATTATAGATAGGTGTTTTTGCGGCATTTCCGCCGAGTCGGCTTTCGCGGCCCAGCACACGGGCCGGTGAAGCTTGCCCTGCCGCAGGCCAAAAGGGCGGATTGCAGCCGAGCGAAAAGCCCTTGAACGGCAAGGAATTCCAGGATTTCGGCCTATGCGGCCGATACGGATGCGCCGAGCGGCGGATATCACGTCGATTGCGGCCAATACTTCTGACAAAAGCATTGCCCAAAAACGTGGCATTGTTAAGGAGTTTGCGTGACCGGGGACTGTTCTCCCCTATCACTGTGGCTTTTTGGTCATGCCAGCTTTGCTTGGGCGCAAGGTCACAGACGCGAGGCCAAAGATGAGTGAAACCGAGCAATTCCGCCCTGAAGAGTTTGTCGGCACCATGCCGGTGCGCGAGCAGCATCGTTTCGACCGGGCCCCACTCGAAGCCTGGATGCGCGCGAATGTCGCAGGATTTCGTGGGCCCATCGCCATCGAGCAATTCAAGGGCGGCCAGTCCAATCCGACCTACCGCATCGCTGCCGCCGATCGCCGCTATGTCTTGCGGCGCAAGCCGCCCGGCAAGCTGCTGCCCTCGGCGCACGCCGTCGACCGCGAATTCCGCATCATGTCGGCGCTCGCCGCGACCAACGTGCCTGTGCCCAAGATGCACGCCCTCTGCATGGATGACAGCGTTGTCGGCACCGCCTTCTACCTGATGGATTACATCGAGGGCCGCGTCTTTTGGGATCCGACCCTGCCGGCTTTGCCCGAAAGCGAGCGCCACGGCATTTTCGCGGCGATGAACGAAGCGATCGCCCGGCTCCATAAAGTGGACTACGCGGCGGTCGGGCTTTCGGATTACGGCCGGCCAGGCAACTACGTGCTGCGCCAGATCGATCGATGGACGAAGCAGTATCGCGCCTCCGAGACCGAGGCGATCCCGGCGATGAACCGGCTGATCGAATGGCTGCCGCGCCACGCGCCGGCGAGCGAAGAGACGACGCTCATCCATGGCGACTTCCGCATCGACAACTTGATCTTCCACCCGAGCGAGCCGCGGGTGATCGCAATCCTCGACTGGGAGTTGTCGACGCTTGGCAATCCGCTCTCGGACTTCGCCTATCACATGATGCCGTGGCGCTTGGGGCCCGACACCTATCGCGGCCTGTTCGGCTTCGATCTCGCCGCGCTCGGCATACCGAGCGAAGCGGAAGGCTGCGCGCTCTATTGCCGACGCACCGGCCGCGCCGACCTGCCGAATTGGGATTTCTACATCGCCTTTAATATGTTCCGCCTCGCCGCGATCCTTCAAGGGATCATGGGGCGCGTGCGCGAAGGCACCGCGGCGAGCGCGCGAGCGCTCGAGAGCGGCGCGCGCGCCAAGCGCCTCGCCGAAGCCGGCTGGCGCCAAGTCGAGGCGCTGGAGACGCGCCGCTAGCTACTTCTCGGCTTTCGGCTTCAGAGCGAGAGACGCCGAGTTGATGCAATAGCGCAGCCCGGTCGGACGCGGGCCGTCGGGAAAGACATGGCCGAGATGCGCTTGGCAGCGGCTGCATAGCACCTCGGTGCGCCGCATGAAGAGGCTGCGATCAGTCTCGGTGTCGACGCGATCCTCGGCGATCGGCTGATAGAAGCTCGCCCAGCCTGTGCCGCTATCGAATTTCGTCTCCGAGGCGAAGAGCTCCTGGCCGCAGCAGATGCAGGCATAGGTGCCGGCGCGATGCTCGTTCCAATATTCGCCGGTGAAAGCGCGCTCGGTGCCTTTCTTGCGCGCGACGCGGAATTGCTCGGGCGTAAGCTGTGCTTGCCATTCCGCATCGGATTTTTGGGCCTCGTCCTTGCTCATCGGCGCGTCTCCTTCTCGCGCTGATCATAGGGCCGCAAGCTGCTAGGATCGAGCCATGCCGGATCAGGACAAAGCCGAACGTTACCGGAGCAATCTGCAGGGCGAGCTCGACAGTGCCGCGCTCTATCGTACGCTCGCCGAGAGCGAGGCAACGCCGCAGATGCGCGAGGTCTATCGTCGCCTCGCGGCAATCGAGGAAAAGCACGCCGCGCTCTGGCGCGAGCAGCTCGCCAAGGTCGGCGAAAGCGCCGGCCATTACCGCGCGAGCTTCAGGACACGCGTCCTCGCCTGGCTGGCGGGCCGGTTTGGCGCCGCGTTGGTTCTACCGATGGTCGCTGCGATCGAGCACGGGGACCGCGGCATGTATGACGACCAGCCCGAAGCCCAAGCCGACGGTCTGCCAAGTATCGAGCGCTCGCATTCGCGCGTGCTCCAGGCGGCATCGCGGCCGATCGGCGGCGGTCTCAGCGGCGGCGCGCTGGCGCAGCTCGAAGGGCGGCACCGCACCGGCGGCAATGCGCTCCGCGCCGCGGTCCTCGGCGCCAATGACGGGCTCGTCTCCAATCTCAGCCTCGTGATGGGCGTGGCCGGTGCCGAATTCTCCAGCACCACTGTGTTGGTCACCGGTCTCGCCGGATTGCTCGCCGGCGCCTGCTCGATGGCGATGGGCGAATGGCTTTCCGTCACCAGCGCGCGCGAGCTTTATGGCCAACAGATTGCGACCGAGAAAGCCGAGCTCGAGGACATCCCCGAAGAGGAGCAGGAAGAGCTCGAGTTGATCTATCAGGCCAAGGGCCTGTCCGCCGACAAGGCGAAAGAGCTCGCCGCGCGCATCATCGCCAGCCCGGCGATTGCGCTCGACACGCTGGTGCGCGAAGAACTCGGCATCGATCCTGATGATCTCGGCGGCTCGCCTTGGACGGCGGCCGGCACCTCATTCCTGCTCTTTGCGATCGGCGCGATCTTTCCGGTGGCACCCTTCTTCTTCCTCTCCGGCGCAGCCGTGATCGCGACCAGCCTTTTCGTCAGCGCCTGCGCCATGTTCGCGATCGGCGCCGGCACGTCGCTCTTCACCGGCCGCGGCGTGCTGTTCTCGGGCGCACGCCAGATCGCCATCGGCCTCGCCGCCGCCGGCGTCACGTTCGGCTTAGGCCGCTTGATCGGCGTCAGTATCGGCGGCTGATCGGACTTAGTGGCTGAGCGGAATCCGATCGGCACCGCCGCAATTGCGGCCGCCGGTCGAGGCGCAGCTCTGCGTCTTGTTCCAATCATAGAAATCGAAGAGGAGCTGCGAGAGGACGATCGCCGCGCCGATCGCGGCGATAATCGCGAGATATTTCATGCCGCGCGAAGTATGCGGCCTTCCCGCATTGGCGGCAATCGCGTAGCATTTCCAACCGGGGATTTGAGGACAGCCATCGGATGAGTGAGCGGCCCGGACGGCGTTACGAGGTGATGGCGCAGCGCGACGGACGCTGGGTCCTCGATTGCCACACCGCGACCGAAGTCGATGCCCTGGCCCGCGCCGAGGAACTTTACGCCGATGAGAGCGTCGGCGCGGTTCGCGTAGTGCGTGCCTATTTTGGCGGCAACGGCGATTCTTTCGAGACGCAGATCATGGAGCGCGTGCGCGAGGGACGCAAAGGCAAGCCGCCGCTGCGTCTCGCCGGCGCGCCCGACGAGAATGCGTGGTGCGAAACGCTCTCGGATTTCTACGGGCCCTCGAGCCGCTACGCGATCGCGCGGCTGCTCAGGAATTACCTCGATCGCTATCAGATCACCCCGACCGAGCTGTTGCACAATCATCGCTGGATCAAGTTGCTCGACAATCAGGAAACGTTGCTGCCCTCGGCGATCCAGCGCATGGCGGCGCTCCAGGCCGAGCAGCGCAACCTCGACCGCCGCGCCTGCGCCGACACGATCGACAAATTGGTCGACGAAGCGACCGGCAAAGCGCGTGACGCTCTCGCTTCGCGCGCGGCGCCGAAGCTCGGCGATGGCGGATTGCCGGCGCTTGCCGAAGCGATCCACGAGCGCGTGAAAGATTCGGCCGAGCACGGCTTCTGGCAGCGCTACGCTGTCGCGCGTGCCTTCGAGGATATGAATACCTTTGCCGCGAAATTCGAGCGCACGATGCTCTGGGCGGCGGCCGATCCGCCGCCCGCGATGCTGCCGCTAATCGACGAGCTCTGCGGCGGCGTGATGGGCGCGGCCTCGATGATCAAGGACACGCTCGGCAACCAGCCGCATCTTGGCGCGGCGCTGACCGCGCTCGCCGATCTCGCCGCCGGACGTCAGGAGCCGACGCTCGCCGGCGCGCCGGCCGGCTTCGCTGCTTTCGCCGGGCTCATGAACACGGCGGCGATGCCGGAGACGCGCAGCGTGCTCTACGATCGGCTGCAGCGCGAGCTCGCCACCGACAAGCCGTTGTCGCGCGAATCGGCGATCATCCAGCGCCGGCAATTCGAGATGCTGACGGACAAGATCGCCGATGACAGCGGCCTCTTCGCGGGCGGCCCGGCTATGGTCGCGGCGCTCGCTCGGCGCTCGCGCAGTTTCGAGATCGTCGGCGGCGTCGAGCATGTCCGCCTCAGCGCGGCCGAGCCCATGGCGCGGATCGAGGAGCTGCTCGCCGCCGAGAAGATTCTAGTCGCGCGCCGCCAGCAGCAAGGGATCGGCACTTATTTGCGCGACGCCATCGACCAGCTCGAGGACACGGCAGCGGCCGATCTCATCATGCTCCGCACCCGGATTGGCGACAGCAGCCTGCCCGAGGCGATGAAAAAAGCGCTGACCGCGCGGATTCCCGCGCCGCCAAGCGCGGCTTAGCGGCGCCGCGGCTTTACCCCCGCGCTAACCAAATCCTTAAGCCGCTCTTAACTCCGGTGCGGCTAGGCTCTCAATCAGAATAACAACGTCGCGATCCCAGCGAGTCATGCCGCCTAGTGCCGTTAATTTTGCCGTAGACGATCGTTCTCCTGTGCCGAAGACGCCGGAAGAGATCGTGCGTATTTTCGAGGCCCATGAGCGCTGGCTGAAGAAGCAGGCCGGCGGCGCTCGCGCCGATCTCACCTTCCAGGTGCTCTCGGGTGCCAATCTTCAAGGCATCGTGCTGCGCGCCGCGAAGCTCACCGGATGCGATCTGTCTTTCGCGCGCCTGACCGGTGCCGATCTCAGGCAGTGCGATCTCTTTTCCGCCGATCTGCACGGCGCCGATCTGACCGACGCCGATCTGACCGACGCCAATCTGCGCGGCGCGAATTTCCGCGACGCCAAGCTGCGCCGCGCGACTCTCGATGGCGCCGATCTGCGCATGGGCACGCTGCTCGGTCCGCAGCGCGGCGAGATGAATTTCCACGGCTCGGCGAAAGGCGTCACGGACCTCACCTCGGCCGAGGCCAATGCGAGCGGCCTCAAAGGCGCGAAGCTCGATGGCGCCAATCTCACCTCGGTCGATCTCTCCCATGCCGATCTCACCGGCGCCAGCCTCGCCCGCGCCAATCTCCAAGGCTCGGTGCTCCGCGGCGCGACGATGACCGATGTCGATCTCAGCAACGCGGCGCTGATCAAGGTCGATCTCTCCGGTGCCGATCTCGCTGGCGCGGTGGTCGAGAATGCCAATCTCGAGGGCAGCGATTTCACCGGCGCGAAGATCGACGGCGTCGATTTCGCCCGCGCCAGCCTCGCGGATGCGCGCATCACCCTCTCGATCGCGACTCTCGCCGAGGACATCCAGAAGATCATCGCCGAGCATCTGCGCTGGGCCGACACGCAAGGCGCGAAAGGCAAGCGCGCCGAGCTCGCGAAGCGTAATTTCATCCGCATCAATTTCGCCGGCGTCGATCTCTCGGGCGCCAGCCTCGCCGAATGCAAATTCGGCAGCGCCGTCTTCAAAAAGGCCCGGCTCGAAATGGCGAATATGTCCGGCGCCGATCTCAATCACGCCGAGCTCATCGAAGCCAATATGTGCGGCATCAATCTCGCCAAAGCCGATCTCGCTGCCGCCGATCTCAGCGCCGCGCAGCTTGGCCCGGTCGAGCTGCGCCGGACCGATGGCAGCCTCTCGGGCCGCTTCTGGCCGGCCAATCTCTCCGGCGCATCCTTCAAGCACGCGAAGCTCGCTGGCGCCAATCTGCGCATGGCCAATCTCACCAAGGCCGATTTCACCGACGCCGATCTGACCGGCGCCGACCTCAGCGACGCCAATCTCGCCGGCGCGGTCCTCACCGGCGCCAAGACTGATGGCGCCAAGATGCCGGACTAGCGCGGCCGGTTTTCTCCCTCTTCCTGATCGCCTAAGCTCGCCCTCGTCAGCCAGAGGGAGGCGCCTCATGAGCATCGCACGGCATCCGCGTTCGGCCGAACTCGAGAACGTGCCGATCACCGAAATCGCCCAGCGCTATGTTGCGCGCTTCCAGGATCGCGTGCCCGATTGGGCGGCTTTCGAGGACGCCAAGATCGAGGGCTACAAGCGCGCGCAGCATCGCTTCATCGGCGCCGGCGGCTCAGGCAAGCATGGCGATATGAAGGCGATCCCGCCAAGCAACTTCACACTCTCCATCATGTATGTCGAGCCCGGCCAGGGAAATGCTTCGCATACCCACGAAGTCGAGGAAGTCTTCTTCGTCCTGCGCGGCATGCTCGACGTCTTCCTCGAGGACGACAAAGGCGAGCGCATCGTCACGCGGCTCGGACCCTGGGATGCCATCTCCTGCCCCGCCGGCGTGGTCCACGGCTACATCAACAGCAGCCTCGAGCCGGTCTATTTCCAGGTGATGCTGGGCCGCGCGCGGCCGGAAGCGATGGGCTATGCCGATGACAAGCTCTATCGCGGCCGCGAGGATCACCTCAGCGCGGCGGATCGCGGCGCTCGTTAAATCTCAGCTCTGTGTTCTGCGCGAGATCGAAAGGCGGCCGGGCGAATACGATCTCGTTCAAGAGCTTCTTGGTCATCGCCTCGCCGAAGCTCTCGAAATTCTCGACCGTCAGCAGGAACGAGCCCGGCCCGCCCGTGACGTTTTCGTGATACCAGTTCGGCAGCCCGCCCGGCGGCTGAGTGTGGCCTGAGAAGCCGCCGAACATCGCGGCGCTCTCATTGATGATCGCGAGCCCGTTGATAGTGACACCGCCGGCCAGCGCCGCCGCCCGCGCCTCTTCGAGCGGCCGGCCGGCGTTGTTGGTGCCGTCGCCCGAGACATCGATCACCTGGCGCTCGGCTTTGACGCCGCTCGCTTTCAGCCGCTCCATCGCGAAATCGAGGGCAGCGCTGATCGAGGTCCGGCCATAGAAGGCGCGCGGCGCCGCGAGCAGCGTATCGGTAAAAGCCTTGGCCGACGCCGGATCGCGGATGATCTGCCAATCGACGACGACCTGCTGCTCCTCGCTGCCGGCCCATTCGACGAAGGTGAGCGCGATCGCGCCATGGGCGCCGGCCTGGATCGCATGCACCACGTCAGGATTGGCGATGGCCTTGGCATAGCCTTGACGCTGCAGCTGGAATTCGTCGGTCGTGATGCTGCGCGAGACGTCGGCGGCGAGCACGAGCGCGACATCGACCCGCTGCTGCGCCTGGAGCGGGAGGGCGCCAAGCGCCACCACCGCGAGCGTCGCGAGCAATCCGAGCCGAGCCAAGCGCATGCGCTGCCTCCTTGGGCGACGTAGCATAAGCCTGAACGCGCCAACGGCCAAATTGGTCACGCTATAGTGATGCGCCATGCCGCGCGACCTGCAAGAATTTACCGCCAGCCTGCCGATCGGCGCGGCTTTGCCCGAATTGCGGGCGGCACTCGAGAAAAAAGGCGCGGCGGTGCTGGAAGCGCCGCCCGGCGCGGGCAAGACGACGCTGGTGCCGCTGGCGCTGCTCGAGGCGGCCTGGCTCAAGGGGCAGAAGATCGTGATGCTCGAGCCGCGGCGGCTTGCAGCGCGCGCGGCGGCGCGGCGCATGGCGGCGATGCTCGGCGAAGAGGTCGGCGCGACCGTTGGCTTCCGCACGCGGCTCGAGACGCGGATCGGCCCGAAGACGCGCATCGAGGTGATCACCGAAGGCATCCTCGCGCGCATGCTGCAGCATGATGCGGCGCTCGACGGCGTCGGCATCGTCATCTTCGATGAATATCACGAGCGCAGCCTCGACGCCGATCTCGGCCTCGCGCTGACGCTCGAGACGCGGCGCTATCTGCGCGAGGAGCTGCGGCTGCTGGTCATGTCGGCGACGCTCGATGGCGAGCGCGTTGCCGCGCTGATCGATGCGCCGCGCGTCAGCAGCGCGGGGCGCAGCTTTCCGATCGAGCTGCGCTATCTCGATCGGCCCGCGCCCGATCGCTTCGAGGCCGGCGTCGCCGCCGCGATCCGCCGCGCCCTCGACGATGACGACGGCAGCATCCTTGTCTTCCTGCCCGGCGGCGCAGAGATCAGGCGCGTCGAACGGCTGCTCGGCGATCCGGGCAGCGACATTAGCGTCGCCCCGCTTTACGGCGATCTGCCGCCGGCGGCGCAGGACGCCGCGATTGCGCCGGCGCCAAAAGGCCAGCGGAAAGTGGTGCTCGCAACTTCGATCGCCGAGACCAGCCTCACCATCGAAGGCATTCGCATTGTCATCGATGGCGGCCTCGCGCGCGGTCCGCGTTTCGATCCGGCGAACGGCATGACGCGGCTCGTGACGACCCGCGTGTCGCAAGCCGCAGCGGCGCAACGCGCCGGCCGCGCCGGACGGCTCGAGCCCGGCATCGCCTATCGCCTCTGGCCGGAACGCGAGCAAGCGCAGCTGGCGCCTTACGCGCCGCCGGAAATCCGCGAAGCCGATCTTGCGCCACTGCTGCTGACCCTCGCAGCCGCCGGCAACAATGATCCGGGCGCGC
Source organism: Allostellaceae bacterium (assembly GCA_035606035.1). Taxonomy (GTDB): domain Bacteria; phylum Pseudomonadota; class Alphaproteobacteria; order ATCC43930; family CGMCC-115725; genus CAIKMD01. The sequence continues at coordinate 6,857 of DATNGE010000173.1, read as the reverse complement.
TCAGCTGGCTCGATCCGCCGCCCGCCGCCGCGCTCGCGCAAGCGCACACCTTATTAATAAAGCTCGCCGCGCTCGATGAAGCCGGCCGCATCACGAAAGAGGGCGAAGCCATAGCGGCGCTGCCGCTTCATCCGCGCCTCGCTCATATGGCGCTGACCGCGAAGGCACGCGGCCAAGGCCGGCTCGCCTGTGCGATCGCCGCGCTTCTGATGGAGCGCGACATCATACGCGCCGCGCCGCAAGCGCGCGATGCCGATCTGCGGCTCCGCATCGATCTCATGAACGAACGGGGCGCCGCGCGCGATCTGCCGGCCGGCCTTTCGCTCGATCGCGGCGGGCTGCAGCGCGTTCGTGACGCCGCGCGCCAGATCGAGCGCCAACTCCGTCTCAAAAGCGACGAGAGCGTCGATCCGGCTGAGACCGGCGGCGTGCTCGCCCTCGCCTATCCCGATCGCATCGCGCAAAGCCGCGGCGCGGCCGGCCAGTTCCGGCTCGCCAGCGGCGGCGGTGCCGAGCTGCCGGCGAGCGATGCTTTGGCAAAGCAAGAATTCCTCGCCATCGCCGAGCTCGATGGCGAGCGAAAGACCGCGCGCATTTTCCTCGCCGCGCCGCTCAGCCGAGCGGAGATCGAAGCGGACTTCGCCGACCGCATCGTGCCCAGCGATAGCATCGCGTGGGACGCGCAAAGCGAAGCCGTGCTGGCGCGACGCCGGCGCATGCTCGACGCGCTCGTGCTCGACGATCAGCCGCTGCGCGATGCGCCATCCGAACAGATAACCGCCGCCCTCCTCACCGGCATTCGCGAATTGCGCCTCGCCGCGCTGCCCTGGTCACGCGAAGCCGAGAGCCTGCGCGCGCGCATCGAACTCCTTCATCGCACGCTCGGCGATGATTGGCCCGACGTCTCCGACACAAAGCTGCTCACTAGCCTCGAAGATTGGCTCGCGCCTTATCTCGCCGGCATCACGCGGCGCACGCAATTCGCCTCGATCGATCTCGCCGCGGCCCTTGCGGCGCGGCTCGATTACGCGCAGCGTCGCCAGCTCGATGCGCTCGCGCCGACCCATATCGAGGTGCCGAGCGGCTCGCGCATCGCCATCGATTACGCCGCTGGCGAGGTGCCGGTGCTGGCGGTGAAGCTGCAAGAGATGTTCGGCGCGACAACGACGCCGGCGATCGCGGGGGGCAAGCTGCCGCTCCTTATTCACCTGCTTTCGCCGGCGGGACGGCCGCTGCAAGTAACACGCGACCTCGCCGGCTTCTGGAAGAATTCCTATCCGCAAGTCCGGAGCGAGATGCGCGGCCGCTATCCCAAACACCCGTGGCCTGACGATCCTCTGACCGCACCGCCGACCGCCCGCACGAAGCGGCGGCAGTAACCATAATGTGACGCCCTCGACTCACCCCGCCGTGCACAGTGCAGCCATGCGCCGCGCGCGATGGGCCCATGCGCGACATCTGCGGCAGAATGCCTTATCTGATTAATTCGGGAATTTGGCCGAGGAGCCCGCCTGGTATGGCCGAGCAAGCGTTGCCCGCCCAAAAGAAGCTGCACTACGCCTGGGTCGTCGTCGGCGTGACATTTGCTGTCCTGCTCGTGGCGGCGGGCATGCGCGCGACTTCGGCGGTGATGCTGGTGCCGTGGGAGCAGGATTTCGGCTGGAGCCGCGCCGTGGTCTCCTTCCCGATAGCCGTGCAGCTCATGATGTTCGGCTTGGTCGGGCCGTTTTCTGCGAGCTTCGTTGAACGCTTCGGCTTGCGGCGCACCATGACGACCTGCCTCATCCTGATGTTGATTGGCATGCTGACGCTGCCTTTCATCACCGCGCCGTGGCAGCTGCTGCCGGTCCTCGGCATTTTCATGGGGCTCGCGGTCGGCGCGCTCGCCATGGTAATGGCGGCGATCATCGCCAATCGCTGGTTCTTCGCGCGCCGCGGCTTGGTGATGGGCCTCTTGTCGGGCGCGACCGCCGCCGGGCAGCTCATTTTCATCCCCTCACTAGCACAGCTGACCGAGCATTTCGGCTGGCGCACCGCGGTCTTCGTCGCGAGCACCGTGCTCCTCGTCATCATCCCGCTGGTCTGGCTGCTGATGCGCGATTCGCCGGCCGAGATGGGCCTCACGCCCTACGGCACGCCCGCGAACGCGCCGCCCGCCGCGCCGCAGGCGCGCGTCAATCCGCTGGTCGCGGCTTTCGAGACGCTCGGCATGGCAGCGAAGCGTCGCGATTTCTGGCTGCTCGCCGGCAGCTTCTTCGTCTGTGGCGCTTCGACACTCGGCCTCGTCGGCACGCATTTCATCCCGGCCTGCCTCGATCATGGCATTCCCGAGACCACGGCGGCGAGCATGCTCGGCGCGATGGGCGTCTGCAACATGATCGGCACCACCGCCTCGGGCTGGCTCAGCGACCGCTTCGACGGCCGCATCCTCCTCTGCTGGTTCTACGCCTCGCGCGGCGCGTCGCTGGTGTTCCTGCCCTATGCGCTCGACATCCAGGGGCCGTGGGGCATCGTGATTTTCGGCCTCTTCTACGGGCTCGATTGGATCGCGACCGTGCCGCCGACGGTGAAGCTCGCCACCGCCTCGTTCGGTATCAAGCAATCGAACATCGTCTATGGCTGGATCGTCGTCATCCACCAGGTCGGCTCGGCCGCCGCGGCGTACGGCGCCGGGCTCCTGCGCACCTATGCGGGCGATTACACCAGCTCGTTCTGGATCGCGGGCGCGCTCTGCGCTGCGGCGGCGATCATGGTGCTGAATGTCGGCCGCAAGAAACCCTCCGCCGCGCGGCCCGCGCTGGTCGAGGCGCGGGCGTAAGAGCGGGTTATTCCCCTGCCCGCTCCACCGGTGCTTTGCCGGCCGTGGTCTTGAGCGGCACTTCCTCCAGGAAGCAGATTGAGACGAAGCCGATGAAGGAGATCACCGCGGCGATGCCGAAGGTGATCGCGAAGGCATGCGTCAGATCGGGGATGATCGCGGCACGGACATTGGCCGGCAGATCGGCGAGGGCTTGCGGGCCGCCGCGCAGCACGTCGGGGCCGAAGCCGAGATGGCCGTCGGCGAGGAAATAGCCGAAGCCGAGGACCAGCGCCGTCCATAAAAGCGCCGTCCCGAACGAGCCGCCGAGCGAGCGGAAGAAGCCGCTGGTGCCGGTGAAGGCGCCGAGATCGCGGAAATCGGCGGCATTCTGGCCAGCGACGGTCATTGGCGACATGCAGAGGCCGACCGCGATGCCGTTGATCATGAAATAGAGCGCGATCAGCCAGAACGGCGTTGATGCCGTCATCGTCGCATAGAGGATGAAGGAGAGCATGATGCCGAGGAAGCCCACTTGCGGCGAGCGCTTGTAGCGCCCGGTCCGGCGCATGCGATGGCCGGTCGTGATCGAGCCCACCATCTGCGTGCCGATCAGCGGGATCATGAAGAGGCCCGATTGCGAGGCGGTGTAGCCGGCAACGAGCTGCAGGAACACCGGCAGCAGCAGCGCCGTCGACAGCAGGGTCGAGGCGATGATGAATTGTGTGATCAGGACGGTGCGAATATTGCGATTGATGAGGAGCCGCGGCGGCAGCAGCGCCTCGCGCGCGCGCAGCTCTTGCAGCGCGAAGGCGATGAGGAAGCAGAGCCCGATGCCGGTTAAGCCGAGGATCGTCGGCGAGCTCCACGCATAGGTCGTGCCGCCCCAGGCGCAGACCAGCATCCAGGCCGTGACGCCCGGCATCATCAGCGCGACACCGAGATAGTCGATCGAGCGGCGTTCCTTCTTGACCGGGATGCGCTTCAGCGCCCAGGCCACCGTCACGAAAGCGATCAAGCCGACAGGCAGATTGATCCAGAACGCCCAGCGCCAGGTGAGATAATCGGTGCAGAGCCCGCCGATGAGCGGCCCGGCGATCGAGGCGAGGCCCCAGATGCCGGTGATGTAGCCCTGATAGCGGCCGCGCTCGCGCGCCGAGACGACATCGGCGATCGCCGCCTGGCCGAGGCTGAAAAGCCCGCCGCCGCCGACGCCCTGCAGAGCGCGCGAGGCGATCAGCATCGCCATGTTCTGCGCGAGGCCGCAGGACAGCGAGGCGATGACGAACACCGCGATCGAGAATTGCAGCAGCCGTCTTCGGCCGTAGAGATCGCTGAGCTTGCCGTAGATCGGCGCCGCGACTGTGCTCGTCAAAAGATATGCGGTGACGACCCAGGAGAGATGGAGGAAGCCGTCGAGATCGGTGGCGATGCGCGGCAGCGCCGTCGTGACGATGGTCGAATCGAGCGCCGCCATCATCATGCCGAGCAGCACGCCCCACAGCACGCTGAGGATTTCGCGATGCGTGAAGCCGCTCGCCGAAACCGCTTCCGCGGCCGGGTTGAGGTCATTGCCCCTGGGCGCCATGGGGATTCCTCTATCGCCGCGCGGCCGCCCTGTCCATGCGGGCGAGCCCTTATCGCGGCGAATGCAAGGCAGCTATGACCGGTGGAACCCGCGTCAGTCGGCTGCAGGAACGCGGCCTGAACCCGTGGCGCCCTGCGAGGTTTCACTCGGCCGCGCTTGATGCGTCGTCGTCCGCAGCGGAATTTCCTTGAGGAAGAAGGTCGTAACGAACGCCACCGTCGCGATCACGCCGGCAGCAGCGAAGGCATAGCCGAAGGAATGCGACAGCGCCGGAATGAGGATCGCGCGCACATCCTCGGGCAGCAGCGCGAGCGCCGCGCGGCCATCGCGCAAGAGCGCCGAGCCGTCAGCGGGATGGCCCTCCGCGGTGACGATGCGATCGAGCATCATCAACAGCAGCGACCATAAGATGCTGGCGCCGGCCGCGCCGCCGAGCGCGCGGAAGAAGGCGTTGGCGCCGGTCACCGCGCCGAGATCCCTGAGCTCGGCGGAATTCTGGATCGCGACCCAGAGCGGCGCCTGGCAAAGCCCGTTGCCGATGCCGTTGACGACGATGAAGAGCTCGATCACCCAAAGCGGCGTCGTCGCGTTCATCGTCGAGAACAGCGCGGCCGCGAGGGCGAGTATAAGGAAGCCGAGGCGCGGCGACGGCACATAGCGGCCGGTGCGCTGCACCCGCTTGCCGGTCATGATCGAGGAGGTGATCTGCGCCGCGAAGGGAATGATCAGCATCATGCCCGACACATCGGCCGTGACGCCGACCGCGAATTGCAGATAGACCGGCAGCAGCATGAAGACGCCGACGGTGATCGCGTTGATCGCGAAATTGAGAAGGCTCGCGACGCAGAAGACCGAGCTTCTGAAGAGCCGGGCCGGCAGCAGCGCCTCGGGCGCTTTGAGCTCGCGCGCGACGAAGGCGGCGATGAAGAGCAGCGCGAGCAGCACGAGACCGAGCAGCTCGGGCGAGAGCCAAGGCAGCTCGCTGCCGCCCAAGGTCAGCGCGAGGATGAGCGCGGAGACGCCGGGTGCGAGCAACGCGGCGCCGAGGAAATCGATCGGCCGCGGCAGCCGATGCACGCTGACGCGCGCGAGGCCGCGATAGCAGAGGAAATAAGCGGCGATGCCGAGCGGCAGGTTGATCCAGAACGCCCAGCGCCAGGTGAGATATTCGACGCAGAAGCCGCCGATCACCGGACCGACAATCGCGGCGGTCGAGAATGCGCTGGTGATATAGGCCTGGTAGCGGCCGCGCTCGCGCGCCGAGACGACATCGGCGATCGAGGCTTGCGCCATGGAATAAAGCCCGCCACCGCCAACGCCTTGCACCGCGCGCGCCGCGATCAGCGCCGCCATAGTGGGCGCGAGCGCGCAAGCCACCGACGCCAGGAGGAAAATGCCGATCGAGGCTTCGAGCAGCACACGCCGGCCCCAAAGGTCGCTGAGCTTGCCGATGATCAAGGTCGCGACGGTGCTGGCGAGAAGATAGGCGGTGATACACCACGAGAGATAAGGCACGCTGTGGAAATCGGCGGCGATCGCCGGCAGCGCCGTCGCCAGCACCGTCTGGTCGAGCGACGCCATCAGCATGCAGAGCAGCACGCCGCTCAGGATCCGCAGCACCTCTTGATGGCTGAACGCGGCCACTCGGCCCGCGGCTTCCGGCATCGCCCGATCTTCTCCTGGCGAGGGTCTATCGCGGCGCGTGTGCCCTGTCACGTGCTGATCGTGCAGGTCTTATTTGCTGACGCCTTTGATCTTCTCCCACGACCGGCCGCCGGTGTAGCCGAGGTAGCCGACCGTAAAGAGCTGCCACACCGGATCGGGAATGGCGGCAAGCCACGCGCCGAGGCCGAGCGCGATCTTCTGCGCATGATTCGGATCGAAGGCGTAGAGCACGCCCATCGGGATCGCGGCGAGGATCATGCAATAGCAAACATAGAGGAAGCTCGACGGCGCGCAGGAGATCGCAATTGTCGGCAAGGCCGCGCAGCTCGGCGAAGCCGGTCGGCTCGGCGCTGCGCGGCGCGACGGCAAGGTTGAAGCCGAAGGGATAATCGAATTGCCTTCCGGCGACATCGGGCGGCGCTTGCGGCGGCAGCGCCTGTTGCGGCCCGAACCATTGGGCGGGCGCCTGGCCGGTCAGCACATAGCCGGCGCTGCGCGCCAGCCGCGCGAAAATTCCATCGGGCATGGGAATGGATGCTCCAAAGAGGAGAAGTGGTAGAGAAGCTGTCAGCGATTAGGCTTGGTGAATTGTTGTCATTGCGAGGAGCGCGGTAGCGCGACGAAGCAATCCAGGGCTTTCAACGCCGCTCTGGATTGCTTCGCTTCGCTCGCAATGACGATCGAAATTTTAGGCGATCAGAGCCATCACCTATTTCGCGCTCAGCGCGCGGTTGTAACTCAAGAGCCCTGGCTCGGCGCTGTGCAGCATTAGTTCCGAAAGCGCCCAGACCAGCGCGTCGACGCGGT
>DATNGE010000172.1:0-7522 GCA_035606035.1 Allostellaceae bacterium | reverse complement strand
CGACCGATCAGATCACCGAGAAATTCCTCGGCAAGGCGCCGATCGACGATCGCAAGCTCTTCTTCGACGCCTCGCCGATGAGCTATGTGACGCGCGCCAACAACCAGACCGCGTTCTTCATCGCCTATGGCACCGAGGACGACATCGTCGACATCAAAACGCAGTCCGAGGCTTTCGTCCTCGCGCTGAAGCAGACCGGCGCTTTCGTGCGCACCGCGATCCTGCAGGGCGCGCCGCATTTTTGGGGCTCGGAGCCGTTGGACGAGCCGGGCAGCTTCTCGGGCTTCTTGGCGCCGCGTTTGAAGCGCTTCCTCGCCGACCGGCTCTAAGCCGCGATTGACGGGGCGCAGGCGCGCAAAGCACCGTCCGGCGAGGCAATGCCCATGAAGAGCGAAGATCCCAATCTCAAGCCGCAATACCGCATGCCGCGCGTGTTCGGGCCGCTGCCCGGGCCGCGCAACGTGCCGAAGGACAAGCAGAACCTTCCCAACAACCAGACCAATCTCGTCATCGCGGTGACGGCGCTGACCGAGGCCAAGCAGCTCGAAGCGCTGCTGCCGCCCGATTGCACGCTCGACGGCGAGCCGCTGGTCACGATGACGATGACCTTCATGTCGAATATCGGCTGGCTCGCCGGCCGCGGCTATACGTTCCTCAATGTCGGTTTCCGCATCGCGCACCGCGCGCAGAGCCAAGGGCGGCTGGTCGGGCATTTCACCCCGGTCTGCTGGGAGAATCTTGCCGATCCGATCATGACCGGGCGCGAGGAGCTCGGCTTCTCCAAGATCTATGCCGACATGCCCGCGCCGGTGATCATCGGCAATTCCTATTCCGGCAGCGCCGGCTGGCTCGGCTTCCGTTTCTTCGAGATGGAGGCGAGCGATCTCGAGGAGGCGCCGCTCGTCGCATCGACCGGACCCGAAGGCTCGTTCCATTACAAATTCATTCCGCGCACGGGGGCGCTCGGCACGGCCGATGCCGAATATCTCGAATACGCGCCGCGCTCCACGGTTTCGGGCAACATGCGCCTCGTGAAGAAATTCGCCGGCAAAGGCCGCTTCCGCTTCCACGCGGCGCGCTGGGAAGACGTGCCTTTCCAGTATCCGATCATCAACGCGCTGGCGGCGCTGCCGGTGAAGGAGTATCGCGGCGCGAGCGTCTCGCATCTGCAAGCCACCGGCAGCATCGGCGACCCGAGCGCCGGCAACCTCGCGCCGATCGACTGACGGGTAACATGCCGCCGGGCGCCCCAGAGAATCCCCAAGAGCCCGCTTACAAGCGGCTCGAGCAGCTCGGCGAGCAATATTGCGAGGAACTGCATGAAGGCAGCGGCAGCCGCGCCGGTCTCCTCAGCGAGATCAAGGAATGCTTTGCCGCGGCGATCGCCGCCGCGCGCGAGGAAGGCTTCGCGGCCGAAGCCAAGCGGCTCGACGCGCGGCTCGCCCACATCGTCGAGGGTTACCGCCGGTATTTCACCTAAGAACCGTCAGAAGAGGCGCCGGCGCAGCGCAGCCCAAAGCGCGCCCAAGGGGCCGAGATGCTTCAGCACGGCGAGCACCACCATGCCGGAGGCGAGGGCTGCAAACGGCAACGCCGACCCGGACGCCACGCTATAAAGCATCGCGCCATGCGCCGCGGCGAAGACCACGGCGATCGCCGCTACGGCTAAGCGCAATGCCCAGCGGTGCCAATCCCTCAGCGCGCGCGTCATCGCGTCGCCAGCGCGTATTGCAGGCTGCGGAAGCCGACCGCGCCGCTCTCTTTCACTTGGAGCCCCGCCGCGCCGAGCAGCGCGACAATGTCGTCGAGCTTCACATGGCCGTGGCGCCGGTGGAGATGCGACAGCAGGCCTTTTTCTTGCGATGCTGCGAAATCGACCGCGAGGGCGCGCCCGCCCGGCCGCAACACGCGCCGCATCTCGCTCGCGCATTGCGCGCGCGCCGGGCGCGGCAGGTGATGCAGCATCACGCTGGTCAGCACCACATCGAATGACGCATCGGAAAAGGGCAAGGCCTGCGCCGGCGCCTCGGTGAACGCGACAACCATCCCCGCCCGCCGCGCTTTCTTCACCGCACGCGCGAGCATCTCGGGCGAGGCATCGATGCCGTGCACCTTGCCGGCCGCGCCGACCTGGCGTTTCGCCGCGATCGCCAGCGTGCCGGTGCCGCAGCCGACATCGAGCACCGCCTCGCCCGGCGCGAGCCGTGCGAGGCGCAAGATTCGCTCGCGCATCGCACCCTCGCGCCCGCCGGTCATCAGCCAGACGAAGAGATCGTAGGCGGCGGCGCGATGCAGCACCAAACCGGCCGCATGGGGCCGGTCGTGATTCGATATCTGCGTCAATTCCCTCTCCCGCGACCTCGCGCTTAAGAGATATGATGCTCGGCGGCGCGCGGCAAAATTTTTGCCGGACGAAAGCGTGCCGACTGTCTCGGATCAGGCAGAAATCGCTTTAGCCGGAGCCTTTGGCCCATGCCGCTCGGCAGTATCGACCGCCGCGTCGCCCGTACGCGTACGCTGCTGCACAACGCCTTGCTCGCCTCGTTGCGCAACAAGAGCTACGACGCGATCACCGTCGAGGATTTGTGCATCAAGGCGAAGATCGGCCGCTCGACCTTCTACGCCCATTACACGGGCAAGGATGATTTGCTGCGCGCGCGCTTGACGCATTTGCGCGATACGCTCATCGAGCGGCGCCGCGCCGTGGCGATCGGGCAGGCGCCGCGCCAAGGCCTCGTCTTCAGCGGCATCATGTTCGAGCACGCTTATGAGCATGTGCATCTCCATCGCCATTTGCTCGGCAATCGCGGCGGCAGCATCGCTTTCGCGATGGTCGAGGGCATGCTTTCGGAGCTGGTGCGCGAGGAGATCGCGCCCGCCGCCCGGGCCACGAAAGGCGACGCCCTCATCGAGGATTTCACCATCGCCTATATCGTCGGCGCGTTCATGTCGGTCATGGATTGGTGGATCAAGCAAGGCATGGCGCTCCCGCCGCAGCGCATCGATGCGCTCTTCCAGCGCGCCGTGGCGGAAGGCGTGGCCGTTGCGTCCCGCTCGTAATTCCTCGTCATTGCGAGGAGGCCCTTCGGGCCGACGAAGCAATCCAGAAGCCTCACATGTTGTCCTGGATTGCTTCGCTTCGCTCGCAATGACAAAGTTTGTCGATGCGTACAATCCCGATGAAAAGATGAGGCAGCGAGAAACGATCCCTCTTCTCATTGCCTCACCGTCTCATTGTGAATCTGTGGATTCCGTCGAGGTCGCTTTTCTCCGGTGCATCGTATCTGTCGCGGAGAATTGATCTACACTCGCGGTGCACACGATAAAGATATCTCCCATGGTTCGCCGGCGATGACCCTGAAATCGCTCCTCATCTGGCTGCTGATCGGCGCGTTGGGTTTGCCCGCGAATGTCGCGGCGGTTTCGCGCGCTTGGGGCCAGGAGGCGCCGCAAGCAACGACGCCGCCGGCGATCGCGGCAGAGCAAGGCGAAAAGCCGCCCGCGAACGAAGCGGCGCTGCCGCAAGACGCGGTGACCACGCATCGGCTGGCGCTCGCCGGGCGCACGATCGATTACACCGCCCGTGCCGGTTCGCTGTCGCTCACCGACGACAAGGGTGGCGAGACGGCGGAAATCTTCTACGTCGCCTTTCTGCGCGCCGGCGACGCGACGACGCAGCGCCCGATCACCATCGCCTTGAATGGCGGCCCCGGCGCGGCTTCGGCCTATCTCGACTTTCTCGCGGCCGGCCCGCGCATCCTCGATCTCGGCGATGGCCGGCGCCTGCCGCCCGCCCATGGCGAGATCGCGGACAATCCCGATGCGTGGCTCGATTTCACCGACCTCGTCTTCATCGATCCGATCGGCACCGGCTACAGCATCGCCACGGGCGGCGAAGATGCGCAAAAGCATTTCTTCAGCGTGCGCGCGGATCTCGAGGCGCTGAGCGCGGTGATCGGTCTCGCGCTCGAGAAGCTCGGCCGCCGCGACGCGCCGGTCTATCTGCTCGGCGAAAGCTATGGCGGCTTCCGCGCCGCGCGCCTGCCGCTGCTGCTCTCCGAAAAGCAGCACATCCAAGTGAGCGGCACGATCCTGCTCTCGCCGGTGATCGAGTTCTCGCTGATGCAGGGTGACGCCTTCAACCCGCTGCCCGCGGCCTTGCACCTGCCGTCCTACGCCGCGGTCAATCTCGAGAAGCGCGGCGCGCTGACCCCGGCGGCGCTGAAGGAGGCGGAAAAATTCGCGCGCGGCGATTATCTGACGGCGCTCGCCGCGCCGCTCAGCGATTTGGGCCGGCGCCAGCGTGCCTACGCAACGGCGGCAAGGCTGATGGGGATTCCCGAAGCGGTGGTCGCGCGCGGCGATGGCCGCGTGCCGGTGCGCAGCTTCGCGCGCGAGATTGATCGCGCCGAGGGCGGCGTGGCGGCGCCCTATGACGGATCGGTCGCGGCCCCGGCCACCGATCGCCGGGAGCGCGAGAGAAATCGCGGCGATCCGATCCTCGCCGCGCTGACTGCGCCCGTCACCGAAGGCTTCGTGCGCTATCTGCAGGGCGAGCTGCAGTTCAAGACCGACCGCGCCTATGTGCTCCTGAACGGCAAGGCGGCACGGCAATGGAGTTGGGACGATGGCGGCGATGCGCCGGGCGCGGCGCAGGCGCTGCAAAAAGCGTTGCGGGGCAATCCGAAACTCCGGGTCATCATCGCCGGCGGCATGACCGATCTCGTCGCGCCCTATTTCATGAACGCCTATGTGATCGACCATTTGCCGCGAGAAGCGCGCGACCGCATCGCGCTGAAGCTCTACGCCGGCGGACACATGATGTATCTGCGCCCGGGATCGCGCGCCGCGCTCCAGCACGATGCGCGCGCGCTCTTTCCCGCCCCTTAAGTCAACCCGCTAAATTCAGGCTGCTATTTGCCGCGTTTTTTCGGCGAGGCACTTAAGCCGCACGACGACCCGTGTGCCCTTGCCGATTTCGCTCGTCACCCCGACCGTGCCGCCGTGTTGCTCGACGATCTGCTTCACGATCGGCAGGCCGAGGCCGGTGCCGAAGTTCTTGGTACTGAACAGCGGCTCGAAGACTTTGGGCAGGACGTCCGGCGCGATCCCGGCGCCCGTATCGGCGACGACGAGCTCGAACTGGTCGCCCGCGACCGTGGTCGTCACCGTTACTTTGCGCGTCGACGTGTCATCGGTCATCGCCTCGACCGCATTGTCGACGAGATTGATCAGCACGCGGCGCATGCGCTCGAGGTCGATCGACACCGCGCAGCCGGCAGCGAGCTTGTGCTCGATCACCACGCCGCTCGGCAGCGGCTGGTCGCGGAGCACTTCTGCGATCCACGGATCGAGCGCGCATTTGGCGAAATGCGGTTCCTTGCAGCGCGTGTAGTCGAGGAGATCATCGATGATGCCGTTGCAGCGCGCGAGGCTCCGCTCCGCCCGCGACATCGGACGCTCGAGATCGATACCCTTCGCGGCCGCCATCTCTTTCATCGCGAAGAGGGTGTTGCGGATCGCGCTCATCGGATTGCGCAGCTCATGCGCCATTCGCGCGGTCAGCTGCGCGAACGCCGCGAGGCGCTCCTTGCGGACCAGTTCGCTTTGCTCGATCGTGCGGCGCGTGCTGTCGACGAAGGAACAGACGAGACCCAGGGTGATGATCAGCACGGCCACGGACGCGATCGCAATCGCCAGGAAGTCGGGCGCCAATACCTCCGTCGGCATCGCGACGGCGCTATTGAACATGAGGGTGAGCGCCGCCATCGCCGTGAAATGCAAGCCGATAATTGCCACCACGAGCATCGCCGCGGCGCCGACGCGCTGCGCGATGCCTGGCTTCGGACCGAGAAGCTCCATCGCTCCCGCTGCCATCATGCCGCCGATCAGCACCGAGATTGCGACCATCACCGGATCCCAGATGAGGTCGGCGGGCGCGCGCAGCGCGGCGACACCGGTGTAATGCATCGCGGCGATCGCGGCGCCCACAACCGCCCCGCCGAGGTGGCGCAGGCTGGAGCGCAGCGCGATCCACATGCCGAGCCACGTCACCACAATGGCCGCCACGATCGACAGCAAGGTCAGGTCGATGTCGTAGCCGATCGGAATGCCCGGCCGGTAAGCGAGTTCCGCGATGAAATGCGTCGTCCAGACCCCGGCGCCAAACACCGTCGCCGCCGTCGCATGCAAGAGGCCGCGGCGCGTGCCGCTGGCTTCCTGCGCGTCGGCGAAGAGGTTGATCGCGCTGAAACAGGCGAGCAGACAGACGATCGCGGCGAGCCCGGCCAAGCGCAAATCGTGCTGTTCGAAAATGCATGCGTAGACGATGCGAAGCATGGGCGGCATTAAGACAAAGCCGCCATGAACAATTGCTAAACGCCTTCCGCGAGGGCGCGTTAATGAGCGAAATTTTAGCTTTCTTCTCGCTTTTGTCTTTGATGAGTCTCGTTTTCCGCTCGCACAGCAACAAGGCCGTCACGGTAAGGTGAATCTGCCGCAGTCATGCTTGTTTATTGCGGCGACATCCTTGGTGCGGAGCGCCTCGCTCTAGACCGCGAACTGGATTTCGATCTCTTTGACGATGCTCGGATCGTTGAGCGTGATCGAATAGGCCATCGGATACTCTCGCTATTGGTTAATATCGGGCTCGACGAGCCTGGCGAGGTTGCGCAAGGATTCCTGCCAGCCGAGATAGCAGGCCTCCGCTGGAATGGCGTCCGGAATGCCTTCCTGTACGATATTGATCTCGGTGCCGAGGGACACCTTCTTCAACGTCACCGTCACCCTAAGCTCGCCGGCGAGCTGGGGATCCTCGAATTTGTCGGTGTAGCGCACGAGCTCATGCGGAACGAGTTCGAGAAATTCTCCGCCGAAGGAATGACCATGACCCGTCGTGAAATTGCGGAAGGTCATTCTGAATCGGCCGCCGACCTTCGGCTCGAGATGGTGCACCGTGCAGGCAAAACCATTCGGCGGGAGCCATTTCGCGAGCGCATCGGCCTCGAGGAAAGCGCGATAGACCTTCTCCGGCTTAGTCGCCAGCACGCGGTGAAATCGAACGGTGTTAGGCATCCTCGTCTTCCTTCTTGCTTGCCGATGCTATGTGTTACTCGCGGCGGCGATCTCGGCGTGGAGGCGCAGCAGGGGCAAGAGGTTGTCCTTCCCGACATGGCTCAAGCCGCATTCGGTGCCGAGCGCGAATGAGCCGAGATATTTCCGCGCCGTCGCCATGCGCCGCTGCGCCCCTTCTGCGCCGTCGCGCAGATGGATGAGACCGAGCGCGATCACGGTCTCGGGCCCGGTCGCAAGCGCGCGCAGCGGGGCGAAATAAGCTTCGTCGTCGCGCGCGATTGGCACCGGCAGATGAATGAGCTGGATCGGCCGCGCCGCCCCGAGCAGCGCGGCGACGCGGTTCGCCATGACGACGGCATCGCGCGTCGAGGACGGCTCGACCGAATGCTTGCCGTTCGAATTGCCGTAGCAGAAGTGATAGAGCAGATCGATATCGCGCGGCACGGCG
>DATNGE010000171.1:0-10802 GCA_035606035.1 Allostellaceae bacterium | reverse complement strand
ATCGGCCATGATGCCGAAATAGAAGACGAACATATGCGAGAGCAGCAGCGGCACGCCGAACTGCAAGAGCGCCGGTGCCGCCATCGCGCTGCAAACGATATAGGTCGGGATGGTCGGCAAGCCGGTGCCGAGGATCAGCGCCATGATCATCGTCATCAACAGCGCGAGGAAGAGGCTGTTGCCGGCCAAATCGAGCACGATGCGGGCGAGGTCGCCGGCGAGGCCGGTCATGGTGGCGATGCCGACGAGGATGCCGACGAGCGCACAGGCGATGCCGACGCCGAGCGCGCTCTTCGCGCCCTCGGCGAGCGCATCGACGAGCAGATGCACGGTACGGCCGCGATCGGGCGCGAAGAAGCAAAGCGCGCCGACCGCGCCCATGGCGAGGAAGAGCGTGCTCTCGAGCGCCAGCGCGTGGCTCATCACCAGCGCGCCGCCGACGAGGCCGAGCGCGATCCAGAATCCGGCGCGCATCATCGCCGCGCCAAGCGGCGACACCAGCGCCTTGCCGAGGATCAGGATCATGGTCAGCGCGAGACCGACCCAGCCGGCGAAAAGCGGCGTGTAACCGGCAAAGAGCATGTAAACGAGCACGCCCAGCGGCAGGGCGAGATACCAGTCGCGCTTCAATGCGGCGATCGCGCTCGGGCATTGGTCCTTCGGCATCCCGATGAGGTGGGCGCGACCGGCTTCGAGATGCACCATCCAGAAGGCGCTGGCGTAGTAAAGGATCGCCGGTATCGCAGCGGAGATCGCGATGGTCGAATAAGGCAGGTTGAGCGTCTCGGCCATGATGAAGGCGACCGCGCCCATGACCGGCGGCATGATCTGACCGCCCATGCTCGCCGTCGCTTCGACCGCGCCGGCGAAAGCGGCGCGATAGCCGAAGCGCCGCATGAGGGGAATCGTGAACTGCCCGATCGTCAGCACGTTGGCGATGCCCGAGCCGTTGATCGTGCCCATGAGGCCCGAGGAGATCACCGCGACCTTCGCCGGGCCGCCCTGGGTGTGCCCGACCGTGCCGAGGGCGAGATCGTTGAACAGCCGGATCATGCCGGCGCGCTCGAGGAAGGCGCCGAACAGGATGAAGAGGAAGATGTAGGTCGCCGAGACGAAAGTCGGGGTGCCGTAAATACCATCGACCCCGAGAAAGAGATTGTCGATCACCTGATCGAAGCCGAAGCCGCGATTGAGCAAAGGTGGCGGCAACGAGCGGCCGAAAAGCGCATAGGGGATGAAGATCGCGCAAAAGATCGGCAGGCCCCAGCCCATCAACCGCCGCGCCGCCTCGAGCAGCAGAAGCAGCACCGCCACGCCGACGGCGAGATCGACCGTCGATGGCTCGCCCGAGCGCTGGATTAGCTCGGTCTCGAAGACCCAATGATAAAGCCCGAGCAGAAAGGCGATGCCGCCGAGGCACCAATCATACCACGGCACCGCCACCGCGCCGGTCGCGGATTTGCGCACCCGGATCAGCGCGAAGGTCAGCAGCATCAGGAAGCCGACATGGACCGAGCGGATGACGATGCTCGAGAACGGCGAATAGGCGGCGGTGTAGATCTGCCACAGGCTGAAGATCACGGCGATGACATAGATCGCCTTGCCCGACCAGCCCGGCGCGCTGACGCCCGCGGCGGGATTTTCGGGATCGACCAGCGGCTCGGGCGCGATTGCTTCGGCGCTCATTGTCGAGTGTTCGCGGCCACCTACTTCAGCACGCCCTTTTCCTTGTAGAAGCGCTCGGCGCCTACATGGAGCGGCACGGGTCCGGGCTTCGGCGCGTCCGCCAGCGCGATGGCCTTGGCCGCCGAATGCGCCGCGACCAGCGTGTTGAGATTGTCGAAGATCGCCTTCGTCATCGCGTAGACGAGATCGGGCTTCAGATCGCTGCTGGTGACGAGATAGTTCTGGATGCTGATCGCCGGCACGTCGGCGTTCTGGCCGTCATAGGTATGCGCCGGAATGACCGCGGGTTGATAGGCAGGATCGCCGATCTTCGCGACGAGATCGGGCGGCACCGGTACCATGAGGATATCGACCGAGGTGGCGAGGTCGCGGATCGCCGAGACGCCGAGCCCGGCCGAGATGAGGGTGGCATCGAGCTGACGGTTCTTCATCAGGTCGACCGACGCGCCGAAATCGAGATATTCGATCTTGCCGAGATCGTCATAGCTGAGCCCCGCGCCTTTGAGCACCGCGCGGGCATTGATCTCGGTGCCGGATTTCGCCGAGCCGACCGACATGCGCTTGCCCTTCAAATCGGCGAGCGTCTTGATGCCTGAGCTGCCGAGCGCGACGATCTGGACGTAGTTGGGATAGATCGCGGCGACATCGCGCAGCTTGTCGAGCTTCTTCGAGAAGCCGACCTCCGTGTCGCCGCGCCAGGCTTGGCTCAGCGTGTCGCCCAGGGTGAAGGCGATCTCGCCGCGGCCGGACTGCAGCAGGCTCAGATTTTCGACGGAGGCCTTGGTCGATTGCGCGGAGGATTTCGCATCCGGCAGCGCTTTCGCATAGATGTTCGCGAGCGCCACGCCGAGCGGGTAATAGACGCCGCTGGTGCCGCCGGTCAGCACGTTGATGAATTGCTGTGCCCGGACCGGCGCGCTCGCCGATGCCAGCGCCAGGACAAGAGCTACCAACCCGAACTTTCGCATTACCCTCTCTCCAGCATTCTGACCCGGTTCAAGCTTTGGCGGTTTCTCGTCCAAAGGGCAAGCATCGCGTGCGTTGCTGCGCTGCATATAAGCTTGACCTCGCGCCCGGCATCGCGGAGGTTCTATCCATGTCGTCGGATGGCTCCAGCCCCCGTACAAATCAAGGCGCCCCCTCGCTCTCGGCGGTGGTGGTCGCGCGGAACGAGGAAGCAAATCTCGCCGCCTGTCTCGAGCGGCTGCGCTTCGCGGATGAGATCGTTGTCGTTCTCGACCGCTCGACCGATCGCTCGGCCGAGATCGCGCGAAGCTTTGACGCGCGCGTGATCGAAGGCGCGTGGGAGCTCGAAGGTCCGCGGCGCAATGCCGGGCTCGAGCAGTGCCGCGGCGACTGGATCCTCGAGATCGATGCCGACGAGCGCGTGCCGGCGGCGCTCGCTGAAGAGATCCGCGGCGCGATTGCTCAAGGCGGGAGCGATTTCTTTCTCGTGCCGATGGCCAATCGGGTCGGCGATCATCTCGTGCGCCACGGCTGGGGCGCTTATAACGGCGTTGGCGCGAAGCAGATCCTCTTCCGCCGCGGCGTGAAACACTGGGGCGAGGGCCGGGTGCATCCGCGCATTGCAATGACCGGCCGGCGCGGCAGGCTCACAGCGGCGCTCGATCACTATGTCGATCGCGATATCGCCGACATGTTCCGCCGCCTTAACCGCTACACCGATCTCGCCGCGCTCGATCTCCTTGATGCCGGAGAGACGCCGCCGATCCGACACGCGGTGCGGCGCGTGTTCAGCCGCTTCTGGAAATCCTATGTCGCGCGCCGCGGTCATCGCGAAGGCGCATATGGCCTTGCGCTCGCGACTTTCTCCGCGCTTTATCCGCTACTGATCTATATCAAGGTGGCGACGGCCCAGGATGCGCGGCGCGCCGAAAGGGAGAGCAAGTGACTCTGTTCGGCCGCAATCAAGGCGATACAGGCGCGATGCCGCTGTCGGAGCGGCTCTATCGACGCTTCTTCCTCGAATATCACGGCCGCTATCTGATCACGGAGCTGCAGCTGCGCGCCCGCCAGCAGAGCGTTGATTACATCCAGGCCGAGATGGAGGATGCCGCGATCTTCGCCGATCGCTGGGCGCTGCTGCGCTATTCCGCGGGCCAGGCGCCGCCGGAGGGGATGATGATCGAATGCGGCGTCGCGGACGGCGGCAGCCTGCGTCACCTCGCGACGGACAGCGTGCGGCGCTTCCACGGCTTCGACAGTTTCGAGGCTCGGCCCGAATCTTGGGCCGGCATCTTTGGGCAACGAAGCAAATTCAACAGCGGCGGCAGCCTGCCCGACGTGCCGGGCAATGTCGTTCTGCATAAGGGCGCGTACGAGCAGACGCTGCCGCCGTTTCTCGCGGCGCATGCCGACGAGAGCGTCGCTTTCCTGCATATCGACTGCGGCATCTATTCGGCGAGCGTGTTGGTGCTGCGGACGCTGGCGCCGCGGCTGAAGCCGGGGGCCGTCCTCGTCTTCGAGGAATATTTCAACCACCCCAATTGGCAACGCCACGAGTGGCGCGCTTTCCAGGAATTCATCCGCGACACCGGTCTGTCCTATCGCTATCTCGGTTTCGCGCAAAAGAACGGCCATGTCGCCTTGCGGTTGGGCGAAGAGAGCGATGCCGGGGCGCGCGAAGCAGAGCGCCGGCTGGAGGAATGGGGCCTGCCGGAAATGGGCGCGCGATGATCAAGAGCTTGCGGCTATTGCTCATCGTCCTGATATGCGGCGTCGCGCTTGCCGCCGGCGCCCGGGCCGAGACGATCAAGGTCGGGCTGCTGAAGACGGTTGGCGCCGGCCCCATCTTCATCGCGCAAGAGAAGGGCTATCTCGCCGCCGAGGGACTGACGGTCGAGGACGTTGTCTTTGATTCGGCCGAGCCGATCGCTGTCGCGGTGGTCTCCGGCGCGGTCGATATCGGCGCGACCGGGCTGACCGCCGGCTTCTACACCCTTGCCGGCCAGGGCGCGCTGAAGATGATCGCCTCGGGGAGCTTCGAGCGCGCCGGCTTTCAGGGACAGGCGGTGCTGGTCTCCAACCGCGCCTGGGAGAGCGGGCTCAAAGCCTTCACCGACTGGCCCGGCCATTCGGTCGCGATCAGCCAGGTCGGCGGCGCGCCGCATTACAGCCTTGGCCTGCTCGAGGAAAAATTCCACATCAATGCGAAAACCGTGCGGGTGCTGCCGCTGCAATCGAATGCGAACCGCATCGCCGCCGTCACCGGCGGCACCGCCGATAGCGCGATCCTCCCCGTGACTTATGCGATGCCGTCGATCCAGCACGGCGACGCCAAGCTGCTCGGCTGGGTCGGCGATAACACGCCGTGGCAGGTGGCCGCGGTCTTCACCTCGACCAAGGCGACGAATGAGCGCGGCGACATGGTGAAACGCTTTCTCCGCGCTTCGCGGCGCGGCGCCGCAGACTATCGCGATGCTTTTATCGGGCCGGACCAGAAGCTGCGCTTCGGCGCGACCGCGCCCGAGATCCTGGCCATCATCGCCAAATACACCGGGCAGAAAGAAGCCGACATAAAGCTCGGCATCACCTATCTCGACGCGGAGGGACGCATCGACGTAACGGATATCGGCCACCAGATCGCGTGGTTCCGTACGCAAGCTATGGTCAAAGGCGAGTTCGACGCGAATGCGGTTATCGACCGGCGGTATGCGATCCCGTTGCCGGAATGAGTGTAGCGACGGAGAAGGAGCGATGAAGCGCGTTTCGAAAAGCCTGCTGGCAATTGTGTTGCTTGCCCTCGGCGCCGGCACGGCCCGAGCGGGGAATAGCGCCGCGATGGAGCATGCAACCCTGGCGCTTCCCGCGATCAATCTCGGTTTCTTGAGCCGCTTTGTCGCCGAGGACGAGGGGCTGTGGAAGAAGGAAGGCATCGACGTCACGGTGCAGGTCATCCAGGGCGTCGGCTCGACCAACGCCGTGATCGCCGGCTCGATCGATTTCGCCTTTGCCTCGGCGGCAACGATCACCCGGGCGACGGCGCGCGGCCAGCATCTCGTCGCTCTCGCGACGCAGTCGCAGGAATCGGGCGAGACTATCGTCATCCGCAAGTCGATCGCCGACGCGACGCATTTCAACCCGAACGCCTCGCTCAAGGAGCGCGGCAAGATCCTGCAAGGACACAGCTTTGCCATCGGCGGTGCCGGCGCCATTCCCGACGTCATTCTGAAAGTGGTGGCCATCGAAGCGGGCGTGCCGGTTAACAGTGTCACGGTTGCGCCGATGAGTCCGGATGCTCAGGTTGCCGCCTTCGATCGCGGCGCGGTCGACGGCTTCGTCTCGGGCCCGCCTTTCACCCAGATCGCCACCGTTTCCGGAGCGGCCGTGGTCGTCTCCGACACCACCAAGCACGAGCCCAAGGAATATTCGCCGGTCTCCTCAGGCCTGATCTTGGCCCGCGCCGATTTCTGCCCGGCGCATCGCTCGGTCTGCACCAAATTCATGCATGGCGTTGTCGCGGCGCTCACCTTCATCAAGATGCATAAGCCGGAAACGCTCGCGATCATGAAGAAGCATTTCAGCGCCTTCGACGAGAAAGTGCTGGCGGCGTCCTATGACGACGAGGTGGCCATCCAGCCGGCGAAGCCGATTACCACGCCGAAGGAGCTGGAGAATGGCGACCGGCTCAACGTCGCGGCGGGTTTCCTCAAAAAGGAAGACATGCTGCCGGACTACGCCTCGATCATCGACAACGAGTTCGTGGAGTAAGGTGTAACGCTGCATTCTCATCGAGCGTCCTTCGACAAGCTCAGGATGAGGATAATCGGGGCTCGCGTCTAGGATCGAAGATGCCCGATCCGGCTTTCCTCGTCCTGAGCGAGGTCGAAGGACGCAGGTTGGTTGTGCAGCCGTCTAGTGCTGGACCAGCTTGATGAGATCGATCACCTGCTGGTCGATCTTCGGATGCGTTTTCCACCAATCGACGGTGACGTCGACGAAGGTGACGCCCTTGGCGCGCTCGGCATCGACAAGCTTCTTCGCATAAGAATCGGTGTAGAGGCCGAGATCGAGGCCGTTGTAGTCGGCCATCACCTTGGCCTGGCCCTCGGGCGAGGTGAGGTAAAGCGTATAGAGGATCGCCGCATCGGGATGCGCCGCATGGGTCGGTACGGTGATGTAGGAATAACGCAGCTCGGCAATATCGGCGACGATCTTGGTCGCGATCAGATCGGTGCCGCGGAATTTGATGTTGTTCGGCCAGCCGCCGCCGCAATCGAGGGCGAGCGCTGCGAGCTCGCCCGAGGCGATCCGGTCGACGCTGCCGCAGCTCGCGAAGCCGGCGATCTGGGTCGCGAATTGCTTGATATAGGCCGTGGTCTTGTTGACGCCCCAGACATCGTCGGCGAGCAGCGCGTCGAAGCCGCCGAGGAACGGCGTCGTCACGAACTTGCCCTTCAATTCCGGCTTGAGGAGATCGGCCGAGCTCTTGATGTCGGCAGCCCATGGCGCCGCTTTCGGATTGTAGAGAATATTCGGCAGCGACAGGTTCACGCGGATGGCTTTGCCGCCAGCCTCGACGAGCTCCGGCGGGAGCGACGGCATCGCCGCGCGCCAATCGATCGCGCGAAAGAAATTCTTCTCGAGATAGGGCACGATTTGCGCCGGCGTTAGCGCCAGGACGTCGGTGCTCGCGGGGGTTCCCGCCTGCATCTCCTGGAAGAGCTGCGCCGCGAGCGGCCCGTAAGCCGCGCCCGGGCTCCATTCGATCGGGATATCGACGCCGAACATCGCCTTGATGCCGCGCTGCGCCGCTTCTTGCGCCTCGGGGCCGGCGAGCGTCGAGGCCGGCGTCGAGCGCACCAGCAGCTTGCCCTCTTTCTTCGCGCCGTCGATAATTTTTGCGAGGGCCGGGTTGATCTCGATGCTCTGTGCCGGCGCTGGGGGCGCCGACAGCACGGCGAAGGCTGCAGCCGCACATACCACGACGATCCGGCGCATAATGTTTCTCCCCGTGTTTCTACCGCCGAAATGGCAGAGGGCGCGCTTCGTTGCCGAAACGCGCCCTCGCATTACGTGAACTGTTCCAATTACTGGATCGTAATCATGTTGGTGCGCGTCAGCTTTACTTTGCCGGCCATCACCGGCGCGGCGGCGAAATCATAGATGGTCGATTGATCCGCGTACGGAACGCGCGACGTTGCGCCGTCCACCGGCACGACAAGCTGATAGCCCAGGGCGAAGGCGCTCTGTCCGGTGAACAAAACCGCGCCGTTCGAGGCGTTGCCGACGACAATCACCGTCTTGATGTGGTTCTTCTTCAGCAGCTGATCCAAATTCGTCTTCAGGAACTTGTCGAGGAAGCCCGTGATCATCGGCTCTTTCCCGGCCCGTGCCACGTCCGGCAAGACATCGGCATCACTCGGTCCGGGGAATTTCGAATAGACGACGTACATCTTCTTGGCGCGCGCCTGGTCGAGGAGCGATTTCACGCCGGGCAGGGCGGCCATGCAGGCGGGGTTGGGCGCGCAATTCTGTTTGAGGAGATCGAGCATGAAGAGCGCGGTTGATTTCGCGTCGACCGTAACGTTTTCGAGCTTCGGCGCCGGCGGTGCCTGGACTTGCGCCCAACTGTCGACGACATCCGCCGCCTGTGCCGGCAGGCCGAGCGCGAGCGTGCCGCCCATCAGGGCCAGCGACAGAAATCGAGATGCAAGAGTCATGCGTTCCCCCTATATGGTTATGGCATCAAGAAAGCAGCAATCGCGGGCGACGGCAAGCGCGGCAGAGAGGAACCATGGCAGAGCACGTTCAACGCATCATTCGCCGCGTCGTCACCGAAGAAGACGCGTCCGGCCGCGCGCGTATTGTCGAGGATGCGCGCGTGCCGGCCATGAGCGTGCCGGAGCGGCCGGGCTACAACGTCAGTAACATTTGGGTGACCGGCGATACGCCGGCACCGATCGGCGCGCCCGACCGCATCGCCGGGCATAAGGGCGTGCTGCCGCCGCCTCGGGGCACGGTGCTGCGCGTCATCGACTATCCGCCCGAAGCGACCGATCCGGCCGAGCGCCGGCGCCAGCTCGCTGCGACCTTCGGCACGCTCTATCCCGATGCCGAGCATCGCATCGATGACAAGCATCCCGGCATGCATCGCACCGAGACCGTCGATTACGCGATCGTGCTCGAAGGTGAGATCGTCGCCATGCTCGACGACAGCGAGACGGTGCTCAGGGCCGGGGACATCCTCATCCAGCGCGGCACCAGCCACGCCTGGGCCAATCGCTCCGGCAAGCCGGCGCGGATCTGTTTCGTGCTGATCGACGGCAAGCGCTAGTTACTGCGCGGCCATCCGCGCGGTCAGCGCCAGCAACCGCACGCGCATTTCCTCACGCGGCAGGTGATAGCTGCCGCCGTGGCCGGCGAAGATCCATTCGAAGCGATGCTCGGCGAGGGCGCGCAATGATTTCGTTTGCTCGGGCCAGGAATACCAGCAGACATGCTTCGAGGCGCGCAGATCATTGGTCGTTAAATCCCAGGATAATGAATCGCCGGCGAAGAGGCAGCGTTCCTCGAGGAGAAACGCGACGCTGCCCTTGGTGTGGCCGGGCACGGGAATGGCCAGAAGATCATCGCCAACCGCGGTCGGCGCCCGGCCGCGGATGAGATCGGTCGCGTAAGGCGCGGCGCTGCGGTCGTCCTCATGGATGAAGACGCGCGCGCCGAAATGCCGGGCATAGCGCTCTGCGTCGGCGACATCGTCCCGATGCGTCAGCAGCACGAGCGCCAGGCCGCCGCGCTGCTCGATGGCGTGAACGACATGATCGGTCCAGCGCGGCGCATCGACCATCGCGTTGCCAGCGTCCCGCTCGATCAAGAAAGAATGCGCGCCCCAGGAATGCCGCGCGTTGTAGCCAAGCCGCCAGACGCGCTCGGTCATCGGCTCGGGGAAGACCATTTCCTGTGGCGGCGAGGCGTGCTCGGCATGGACCGAGGCGGTGGGGCAGAGCAGGCGCGCGCGCCAGGCGAGAAGGCGCTCTTCCTCATTCGCCGGCTGATGCGCAAAGACCGATTGCCCATCGCGCTCGACGATGAGACCGGGCGCGACGGTTTGCGCCGCCTTGCAATTGATGCAGTCGGTATCGACGTACCAATCGCCCGCAATGTTCGATGGGTGGCGTTGGCGCATGATCGACTCCTTCTGCGTTTCACCCCCACCCGTCAACGCTGACGCGTTGCCGACCTCCCCCTCAAGGGGGGAGGAGGATTTTTGAACCCCTCCCCCTTGAAGGGGTGAGGGTAGGGAGGGGGTGATCTTACTCCTCGAACCGCCCGAGCCGCACCGCCGTCTGGCCGCGCGCGAAGCGCCGCGACGGCATGATCAGCACGCAATAATCATATGGCGTGCGGATATCGCGCCCGCCATCGCGCGCGATGACGGTGCCGCCGCGCTCGATCACCTCGAAGCCTTCATAGGTATCGAAAAAACGGAAGTCGTCGCTCTCGATGGTGACCCGGTCGGTCACCTGAATGACGCGCTGCGCGGCGCGCGGCCGCTCGGTCCAGTGCGCCCCGTCGGCTGTGCTGAGCACGCCGGTCGCGGCGAGAAAGCGCCACGCCGCTTCGCTGGCCGTCTCGGCGGTCGCGTTCGCCCAATGTTGACCGCTTTCGACCAGCAGCGCGACGGCGGGGGATTGTGGATCGCCGAAACGCCCGTAATCGCGCAGGCGCTGGCCGCCTTCATGGCCGGCATCGCGCACGAGATAGACCGGAAAGCCGATTGCTTTGGCGAAATCGAGATGCTTTTTTTCGATTCCGGTCAACATCATCGCCGGATTGACGTTGGTCGTCGAATGGATATCGAGCAGGTAATCGACCGTGTCGATCAAAGGACGCAGCAAGCGGGCGCGGCGCAGTTCCTGGCTATGGCGCGGACCCTCGAGCGCGCTCCGGTCCCAGACGCGGTTCATGTCTTCGTCGACATAGCGCGAGACCGCCGGATCGACGCGGCTGAAGCTGCGATAGGCTTCGATATTGCAGAAAGCGAAAGTCATCGTGCCGCGCGCCGGCCGCACACCGGCATTGAGCATACGGTCGAGCGCGACCGCGCCGCAGATCTCGTTGCCATGCATCAGGGCCGAAAGCATCACATGGGG
>DATNGE010000170.1:0-2953 GCA_035606035.1 Allostellaceae bacterium | reverse complement strand
TTTCTATCATATAGGTCACCCTTCCCGGCTTGGGGGAAGGGAATGCAATCAGCCGAATATTACCGGCAGAAAGCCGCTGAAGTCCGCGAACAAGGCGACCGTGCGTAAGCGTCCGGTGAGGCACGCCTTGTAGACAGTGGGTGGTGAGGGATAGGTCTTGTCGTCGCATGTGGAGCGAGGATAGGACTGGTACCGCCTCTATGTCTGGACCTGGTGCTGAGAAGACGTATGTGGCGGATGTGCGCCGCCGCTGGTCTGTGGAAGAGAAGCTGGCTTTGGTGGCGGAGACGAAGAGCGCACCCGTGTCGCGGGTAGCGCGCCAGCATGGCATTGCATCGGGACTTTTGTTTCGCTGGCGGCGGCAGTTCGCCGCGAAGGCGGCGTCGGGCAGGGTCGAGCCGCCCTTCATTCCGATCGCGCTTCCGGCACCGGTGAAGGAAGGTGCTCCGGCATCATTGCCGGGGTGCGTTGGCAACGGCGGGATGATCGAGATCGAGCTGATCGGGGGCCGTCGGCTGCGGGTTGATGCGTCGGTCGATGTCGAGATGCTGCGACGCGTGATCGAGGCGCTGGAGCGGCGGTGATCCCGGTTCCAGCGGGAACGCGCGTATGGCTCGCGACCGGCCATACCGATATGCGCAAAGGCTTCGATGGTCTAGCCTTGCGGGTGCAGGAGGTGCTGAAGCACGATCCGCATGGTGGGCATCTCTTCGTGTTCCGCGGCAAGCGCGGCGATCTCGTGAAGATTCTCTGGCATGACGGCCAGGGGATGTGTCTCTTTGCCAAGCGCTTGGAGCGCGGCCGCTTCATCTGGCCGGCGACGGCGGGAGAGCCGGTAACGATCACGCCGGCGCAGTTGGGTTATCTTTTGGAAGGGATCGATTGGCGTGCGCCGCAGCGGACCTGGCGGCCCGAGCTCGCGGGGTGAGTGCGACCGATTGACTCATGAGGCCGATCGTCATGAGGCGTGATCGATCACGCGATAGAATCGCCGCATGGACATTGACCTCGCCGCGCTGCCTCGGGACATCGATGCGCTCCACGGCTTGGTTCATCAGCTGGTCGGGGAGCTGACGGCGCGGGAGTTGCGGGTCGAGCAGCTCGAGACTCGGATCGCCAAGCTGCTGCGGCTGCAGTTCGGCCGCTCCTCGGAGAAGCGATCACAAGAGATCGGGCAGCTCCAGCTCGCGCTCGACGAGCTTCAAGAAGAAGGCGGCGCCCGCGCGCAGGCGCTGCCCGCGATGATGCGCGAAGCGGCGGACAAGCCCTGTCGTCGGCCGTTGCCGGATCATCTGCGGCGCGAAGAGATCGTCCATGACGCGGACTGCATCTGCCCGAAGTGCGGTGGCGCGTTGCGCAAGCTCGGCGAGGAGGTGAGCGAGGTGCTGGAATACGTGCCGGCATCCTTCAAGGTGGTCCGGCACATCCGGCCGAAGTTCTCCTGCCGCCGCTGCGAGGCGATCACGGTGGCGCCGTTGCCGTCACTGCCGATTGAGCGCGGCCGTCCCGGTCCCGGGCTTCTCGCCCATGTGCTGGTCTCAAAATACGCCGATCATCTGCCGCTTTATCGCCAGAGCGAGATTTATGCGCGTCACAGTGTCGAGCTCGAGCGCTCGACCCTCGCCGATTGGGTCGGCCGCTCGGCAGCATTGCTGGAGCCGCTTGTCGAAGCGCTGCGCCAGGAGGTGATGACATCGCCCGTCCTGCACGGCGACGATACGCCGGTGCCGGTTCTGGCGCCGGGGCTCGGCAAGACCAGGACCGGGAGGCTCTGGGTCTATGTGCGCGACGAGCGGCCCTGGAGCGGCGAGCGCGCGCCAGCAGCCGCGTACTTCTATTCCCCGGACCGCAAGGGCGAGCGCCCGCGGGGTCACCTCGCGAACTTCAAAGGCGTGCTTCATGCCGACGGCTATGCCGGCTTCAACGCTCTCTTCGAAGGCAACGCGGTCGCCGAAGCCGCGTGTTGGGCGCATGTGCGGCGCAAGTTCTTCGATGTCCACGCGGACTCGGCCTCGCCGATCGCGCAGGAAGCGCTCGATCGTATCGGCGCTCTCTACGGTATCGAGGCGGATATCCGCGGCCGCCCACCGAACGAGCGGCGACGATCACGACAGGAGAAAGCGCGGCCGCTGCTCGACGAGCTCAAGACCTGGCTCGAAGCAACCCGACCGAAGCTCTCGGCCAAATCCGCGCTCGCCGCTGCTATGCGCTACGCCCTCGCGCGCTGGCCCGCACTCGAGCGTTATCTCGACGACGGCTGTCTCGAGATCGACAACAACGCTGCCGAGCGAGCGCTCCGCGCCGTTGCCCTCGGTCGCAAGAACTATCTCTTCGCCGGATCGGATGCCGGCGGCCAGCGCGCCGCCGCGATCTACTCGCTCGTCGAAACCGCCAAGCTCAATGGCCTCGATCCCGAAGCCTATCTCCGCGATCTCCTGAACCGCATCGCCGATCATCCGATCAATCGCGTCGCAGAGCTCCTGCCCTGGAACTGGAAGGAATCTACCGCACAAGCCGCGTAGCTCACCGGACGCTTACCTAATTCAACGCGTACTTCGATCTGAAGACGACCGTTCGCCGACGTCGGGACACTCGCGTCAACCAGAGATCGAACGCGTTCGCGAGCTTCCGCGGGATGATTTTTCATGAGCGCTTGCGCGAGCCGGCGCGAGCTTCTTGCTATACGGCCGTGAGGAATCGGTCAGGCTGGCCGGCTCCGCCGAGCGTGTCGTGCCCTCGTTGCTCAAGAAGATGCCCGACGGCTCTGAGGAAGAGCTCGACGATGGTGCCCTGATTCGGCTTCGCCGCTTCTTGCGATCGATCTTAAATCGGAGTCGGCTCGAGATTGCCTTCGGTGTGCGGCTGTCGGCGGATAAGCTGCGCGACGCGGGACCGGAGCTGGACGAAAACATCGTCGGCTCGCGTCGTGATCTGGTCGCGGGTTTGGGGTAAG
>DATNGE010000169.1:0-19440 GCA_035606035.1 Allostellaceae bacterium | reverse complement strand
TCGGCGGCGCGGCGATCACCGAAGCGGCCGTGCGCGACATGCTCGGCATCGCCGATCGCGGGTTGGTGTTCGATCTGCTCGAAGCGGCGCTCAAGGGCGATGCCGCATCGGCGCTCGCGCAAATGAAGTCGCTCTATGAAGGCGGCGCCGATCCGATCATCGTGCTGCAGGATCTCCTGGAGCTGGCGCATTTCCTGACCCGGCTGAAGCTCGCGGGGAATGCCGGCGAGGGCGATCCCGCGCTCGAGGGCGATCGCGTGCGCGGCACGCCGCTGGCGCAGAAGCTCGGCGTCCCCGCGCTCACCCGCGCCTGGCAATTGCTGCTGAAGGGGCTCGAAGAAGCGCAGGCTGCGCCCTCGCCGCTGCAAGCGGCGGAGATGGTGCTGGTGCGCCTGGCGTATATCGCCGATCTGCCGTCGCCGGCCGAGATCATCCGCGCGATGGATGGCGCACCCAGCGCGCCGGCCCCCGCGCCAATTTCTTCGCCGCGTGCCAGCGCGACGGCGCCGGTCGGCAACAATGGCGGCGGCGGTGGTTCTGCCGTCGGCAGCCTCGCGATGCGTGAGGCGCCCGCGCCCGCTGCGGCGCCGAGCCTGCCGCAGCCGGCGAGTTTCCTGCAGGTGGTCGAGCTCTTCGAGAAGAGTCACGAGGCGTTGCTGCGCGCGCATCTCTTCGCGCATATCCATCTCGTCCGCTTCGAGCTCGGGCTGATCGAGCTGCGACCCGATGACGCCGCGCCGCGCGACTTGCCGAACAAGCTTGGCAGCCTCTTGTCGCAATGGACCGGCCAGCGTTGGGTGGTCAGCGTCTCGAGCGAGCCGGGCGAGCCGACGCTGAAAGAGCAGGCGGAGGCGCGCGCGCAATCGATGAAAAGCGAGGCGGCGCGCGATCCGCTGGTGCGCGCCGTGCTCGAGGCTTTCCCCGGCGCGCGCATCGAGAGCGTTCGCGAGACCGTCGTACCGCCGGCCGAACCGATGCCCGATGCCGACGAGCTTCCCGATGAAGAGGATGTGTTATGAAAAATCTCGGCCAGATGCTGAAACAGGCGCAGGAGATGCAATCGCGCATGGCCGAACTGCAGGCAAAGCTCGCCGAGACGGAGATGAACGGGAGCGCCGGCGGCGGCATGGTGCAGGTGACCTTGAACGGCAAGGGCGAGATGCGCCGCGTCAAGATCGAGAAATCGCTCCTCGTGCCGGACGAGGCCGAAGTGCTCGAAGACCTCATCGTCGCCGCGACCAACGACGCCAAAGCCCATGTCGAGGCGCATGTCCAGCAAGAGATGTCGAAGCTCACCGGCGGACTGCAACTGCCGCCCGGCATGAAGCTGCCGTTTTAGTACCGGCTACCGGTGATCAGCCGCGATGTTTTAGTATCGTCATTGCGAGGAGCGAAGCGACGAAGCAATCCAGGGGCGACAACGCGGTAATCGTGGATTGCTTCGCTTCGCTCGCAATGTCGAATTCGTAAGCAGCCAATGGCCAATTCTCCCACGCAGCTCGACAATCTCATTCAGCTTCTGGCGAAGCTGCCCGGGCTTGGGCCGCGCTCGGCGCGTCGCGTCGCGCTCTTCCTCATCAAGCGGCGCGAATCGCTGATGGAGCCCTTGTCGCTCGCCCTCGCCGATGCGGCGCGGGCGGTGACGCCGTGCTCGGTTTGCGGCAATCTCGATACGATCGATCCCTGCGCGCTGTGCAATGACCCGGGCCGCGATGCCGGCCTCATCTGCGTCGTCGAGGATGTCGCCGATCTCTGGGCGATCGAGCGCGCGCATATCTTCAAGGGCCGCTATCACGTCTTGGGTGGAACGCTCTCGGCGCTTGACGGAATCGGGCCGGGCGAGCTCCGGATTGATGCGCTGGTGCGGCGCGTCGCCGCAGTACCGGTGCGCGAGGTGATCCTCGCCATGAACGCCACGGTCGAAGGCCAGACGACGGCGCATTACATCATCGACCGGCTCGAGGGCAGCCCGACGCAGGTGACGCGGCTCGCGCATGGCGTGCCGGTCGGCGGCGAGCTCGACTATCTCGATGAAGGCACGCTCGCCGCCGCGCTCTCCGCGCGCACGGCGATGAAGAGCGGCGTGTAATCCCCCTCACCCTTCCATCGCTCACGCGATGGGTCCCTCCCTCTCCCGCTCCGCGGGCGAGGGGCTGGCGAACAAGAGGCTGCTTGGCCCCTCGCCCGCTTGCGGGAGAGGGAGGGGCCCACGCGAAGCGTGGGAGGTGAGGGGATTATTCCTTCTCGGCGATCAGCCGCGGCCGCGTCGGGCCGATCGGCAGCTCGGCCTCGCGTTCTTCGGTCGCCTGTCCGTCGATCACCTGATTGAGCTGCGTCACCTGGAACACCGGCAAATTGGGCGGCAGGCGCTTGCCTGGCTCCAGCCCCATCGCCGCGAGCTTGCGCGCGCGGCCCAGCACGAATCGGTTGGTCGAGCCGGCGAATTTGCTGAAGGCTTCGGCGGCGCTGCTCAGATTCTTGCCGACCGTGGCGACATGGACGAGCGCGCCGGAAAGTCCGTCGATCAAGGCCTCGGCTGCGGCGACGATGCGCTGCTGATTTTCGACCTGGCGCTCCAAATTGATCTCGGCCGAGGCGAGCGAGATCAGGCAATGCAGGGTCGTCGGCCCGGCGAGATAGATGCCGCGGCCGCGCGCATTGTGCAGGAATTCGGCATCGGCGCGGTTGAGCTTGTCGAGCGCCGCTTCGTTCGGCAGATACATCACGCTGACGATGCGCGTGACCTCGTGCTCGCGCCCGCTTTCGCGCCAGGCGCTGCGGATCGCGTTCGCATAATCCTTCTCGCCGAGCGCCTTCAGATGCTGGTTCATGGTGCGCGCGAGGTTGCGGTAGGCCTCGGCCTCGCGCTCGGTTCCGTCGGCAGCGGCGATGTCGAGGAGAAATTTCGACGCCTTGCTGTCGATCACCATGACGCCGTTCGACGGCAGGAAGACGACAGCATCGGGCCGAAGCCGGCGGCCTTCCTCGTCCTGGGTCGTGAATTGCAGCTGGAAATCGCGGCCCTGCTCGAGGCCGAAAGCTTTGAGCGTATTGGCGAGGCCCACCTCGGCGAGCTGCCCGGCGCCGGAGGGATTGGTGAGCGAGCGCCAGACTGTGTCGAGCACCTTGTTATGCGCCTGGACGCGCCCATCGATCGCCGAGATCGTGCCGAGCAGCGTTTCCATCTGCTTGAGGACCGTCTCGCTATAGGTAGCGACGCGCTTGGCCGCTTCTTCCTTGGCCTCGGCGTTCTCGCGCTTATGGTCTTCGAGCAGCTTCGAGGAGACTTCCTGCGCCGTCGTCAGCACGGCGGCGCGCGCGGCCCGAAGGCTCTCCTCCTTGAGGCGCTCGAATTCAAGGATGCGCTGCTCGCTATCGGCGACGCGCTGGCGTGCTGCCGCGAGCTCGGTCTCGGCGGCGAGGCGCGCCACGGCGGCCGATTGGCTGTCCGCGATCAGCTCGGCGATTCGTTTCTCGGCCTCGGCGAGGCGGGTTTCGGCGGCGATGCGGCGCTGCGTTTCGCGGCCTTTGAGCACAAGACCCAGCGCGACAGCCGCGGCGACAGCGAGGAGGATGATAATGATCGTTTCCATGATGCGTCGAGTCTAACCGAAGCGGCTGCGACATCGGTACCAAGTTGACGAGTCGCGCCCTCGGCCTTACCTAAAGCGCTGTTATGACTGTCCTTCCCATCATCATCGCGCCCGACCCGCGACTCGCCAAAAAGGCCAAGCCGGTCGCGAAAGTCGACGACTCGATTCGCCGGCTGATGGCTGACATGCTCGAGACCATGTACCAGGCGCCGGGGATCGGCCTCGCCGCGCCGCAGGTGGGCGAGTTGAAGCGCGTGATCGTGGTCGATTGCGCCAAGGCCGAAGAGAAGCCGCAGCCGTATCAGATGGCCAATCCCGAGATCCTCTGGCAGTCGGAAGAGCTGCTCGTCAATAACGAGGGCTGCCTGTCGCTGCCCGAGCATTATGCCGATGTGGCGCGGCCGGCCGAGGTGAAAGTGCGCTACCTGGATGAACAGAATGAAATTCGCGAATTGCACGCCAAGGGCCTGCTCGCGACTTGCATCCAGCACGAGATCGACCATCTCGAAGGCACGCTGTTCGTCGATCACATCTCGGCGCTGAAGCGCAACATCATCCTCCGTAAGCTGCGCAAGACGAAACGCCAGGAAGCGACCGAGCCGGCGTAAGCGAAATTCCCTCTCCGCCCTTGAGTGCGGAGAGGGTAGGGTGAGGTGGGTGTGTGCTGAACGACACCTCACCCTCCCGTCGCTACGCGACGGGGCGCCCCCTCTCCCCACTTCGCGCGGAGAGGGGTAGTAAGGTCGCTATGGCTTCCACCCGCCGCCGCCTCGCCTTCATGGGCACGCCCGATTTCGCCGTGGCGGCGCTCGATGCGCTGATCGCGGCCGGCCACGACATCGCCGCGGTCTATTGCCAGCCGCCACGCCAGGCGGGGCGCGGCCACAAGCTCCAGCCTTCGCCGGTGCAGCGCCGCGCCGAGGAAGCCGGCTTGCAGGTGCGCCATCCGGTGAAACTCACGCCAGAGGAATGCGCCGGCATTGCCGCGCTCGATCTCGATATCGCGGTCGTTGCGGCGTACGGCCTGCTCCTGCCGCAAGCCGCGCTCGAAGCGCCGAGTTTCGGCTGCATCAACATCCATGCTTCGCTCTTGCCGCGCTGGCGCGGCGCGGCGCCGATCGAGCGCGCGATCCTCGCCGGCGATGGTGAGACCGGCGTCACCATCATGCGTATGGAGAAGGGGCTCGATACCGGGCCGATGCTGCTCTCGGAGCGCGTGCCGATCGGGCCGCATGCAACCGCGGCCGGCCTGCGCGGCGACCTTGCCGCGCTCGGGGCGCGACTTGTGCTGCGCGCGCTCGATGCGATTGAGACGCTCGAGCCGCGGCCGCAACCCGAAGAGGGCGTCACCTATGCGAAGAAATTGGCGCGTGAGGAAGAGCGTCTCGATTGGCGGAAGCCGGCGCGCCATCTCGAGCGCCAAGTGCGCGCGCTTCCCTCCTGGTTCGAGGTGAAAGGCGAGCGAATCAAGCTGGTGGCGGCGATACAAGCTGAAGGGAGCGGCGCGCCCGGCACGGTGCTCGATACAGCACCGACGATCGCTTGCGGCGAGGGCGCGCTGAAGCTCCTGAAGCTGCAGCGGCCGGGGCGCGGGGCGGTCGAGGCGGGCGCGTTCCTGCGCGGCTTCGCGCTGCCGCCGGGTACGGTGCTGCCGAGCTGATCGCCAGATGCCGCGCTACAAGCTCATCCTCGAATATGACGGCAGCGGCCTCGTCGGCTGGCAGCGCCAGGCAAACGGCCTATCGGTGCAGGAGATTTTGGAGATCGCGGCGGAGCGTTTCTGCGGCAAGAAGCTGACCATGCACGGCGCCGGCCGCACCGACGCCGGCGTTCACGCACTGGCGCAGGCGGCGCATCTCGATCTGCCGAAGGAAGCGCCGACCGATGTCATCCGCAACGCGCTCAACCAGCATGTGAAGCCCCATGCGGTGTCGGTGGTCGCGGTAGAGCCCGTCGCTGACAATTTCGATGCGCGGCGCTCGGCACGCGGCCGAGTCTATCGCTATCGCATCCTCAATCGCCGCGCGCCCGCTTCGATCGATCGCGGCCGCGTGTGGCATGTCGGTCCGCCGCTCGACATCGCGGCGATGCAGGAAGGCGCGCAGCTGCTTTTGGGCAAGCACGATTTCACCAGCTTCCGCGACAGCGACTGCCAGGCGAAAACGCCGGTGAAGACGCTCGACCTGCTCGCCGTGACGCGCGCGGGCGACGAGGTGCAGATCGAAGCGCGGGCGCGCTCCTTCCTCCATCACCAGGTGCGCAACATGGTCGGCTCGCTGAAACTGGTCGGCGCCGGGAAATGGCGCGCGCAGCGCATCGGCGAAGCGCTCGCCGCGCGCGATCGCCGCGCCGGCGGACCGACCGCGCCGCCCGACGGGCTATATCTCGTCGAGGTGATTTATCCCGAGTGAACTCGAAGCGCTTACGCATGACTACCTACGCTGTTGCCCTAAGGTGACGCCGCGCGTATCGCCGCTACGATGGGATGCGTGACAAAGAGCCTCACCCCCTACGATCCGCAATCCGATCGCGCTCGCCTTCAGAGCTATCGCATCCTGCTCGCCGCCCAGACCGATCACGATATTCGTCTGATGCTGGAACAGCTTATCGCTGAGGCCGAGAAGCGCCTCTTGATTGCCGCGCGACCCTCCTAGCGCATCGCCGACCCACCATCGCGCTGGGGCTGACGTCGGATGGCCGACACAGAATTGCCAAATTGTTAGCTGAGCCTAACGTGACCTTGGGAGAGGGAGCGGGGACGCGTCTTCATGGCCAAAGAGGGAACCACCGCGTGGTATCGCGAGCGCGCGGTCAAGCTACGCGAACTCGCGACGCGTTCGCGCGATCCGGATAGCCGGGTCGAGCAGATGAAAATGGCGCAGCAATTCGATCGCCTGGCGCGCCATGCCGAGACGCAAGAGAAGAAGAAGCGCGCGGCGGAGAATTAGCCCCCATCGTCGGCAAGCATGTTCTACCTCGGCGCGCCTCACCCGACGGGCTGTCGGTCGCGGCGATCAGCGTCCGTGGCGGGGCGGAGCCACAAGCAACACGCGCTACTGGCCGAACCTCATCATGACCGCCACGCCGGCGTAGTAACCGATCTCGCCCGCCGTCTTGATGCCGACCGGGGTCACCGGATTGGTGCCGAAGCCCAGCGAACCCGTGTAGTTCTGGGCGACGATGCCAGGCACATCGTTGTCGTAGGTAACGCCGCCGAACAGCTTGAACGCGATCGCGGGGTCAACCCTCGCGACGACGCTTGCTTCCGCGCCGGCGAGGAAGGCCAGGACGTTGCGTCCGGCCGAGAAGTGACCGGTCCCGCCGGCGCCGGTCTGGATATCGAAGGCATGCAGTCCGATATGGCGGTACGCCAAGCCAACATTGCCGCCGAGGCCGAGCGCGAGCCAAGGCATCACATCGTATTTGCCGTTGAGTCCAACTCGCGATCCCACTCGGTCAGTCGCGTTCTCGGATGCCGTCTCGAAGAGCGTTCGTGTGATTGTGGCAGCGGGAATCGCTTGGTTCAGTTCTTGCCCGTTGCGCGCCTCGCCGCCGAACACGCCCACCGACGGTGTCAACGTGAGCGGTCCCATGGCGAAGTCGCTCGCCGCCTTGGCGCCGGCATGCCAGGCCTCGTACTGGCTGCGCAGGCTGGTTGTGGTCGGACAAGGGGCAGCGGCCGTGCAGAAGGCAAAGAAGATCAAGCTTCCATCGACACGTTGGAATGACCACTGGTCGGGAAAAAGCGTCGTTGTACTCGACTGGGTCACGTTTGCCTTGAGGTAGGACGCGTTGACCTCGATGCGCGGGCGCGCGCCCAAACCCGGTGGCACGAATCCGGCCGGCAGGAAGTAACCGATCCCCCCATCGACGCCGGCACCCGTCGCTGTCGGCTTGAAGGTCGCGATGGGACCGTTATTGGTATTGCCGAGTCCGCCACCAGGGCCGATCAATCCCAGGCGCTTGTTGCCGAGATCGACGCTCGGCAAGTCGATCGATTGGAAGCTGATACCCGCTCGCAGGTAGACCGGGCCGGCGGCGACGGTCGTATCCCCGACCGCCGCGATTTGCGGGCGCTCGTCGGCGAGCGCTACACCGCTCACCATCACAATCGTTGCAAAGGCAGTAAGAGCTAGCCTGTTCACGCGTACCCCCATACGAGCTAAACGGCAATTGCTTCTATCATGGAGCGCGTTGGCGTCTCCACGTTAATCGCAACAGCTGGCTCACGATTGTCGCCGGATCGATTGCTGCAGCTAACTTAATGGGCGACTCGCGCCCGCCTCAGTAGAGGGCGAGCACCGTGACCTGGATCAGCAGGCCGAGCACGATATCGATGATCACGACCAGCCCGGCGATCCAGGTGCCGGCGCCGATGGCGATAAGCGCGATGAACCATTCATAGATCAGCGCTGCGATCAATCCCAAGCGCTGCAATCCAATGGCGGCGCTGTCCGGCAGAAGAAGCGAGAGCAGCCCGATCAGCACGAAGAGCGCGATCTGCAGGACGATCGACCAGTTGTAGGCGGTGATGAAATCAAAGCCGCGTTCCTCGCGTCCGAGGCCGCGGCAGAGCGCAACCACGGCAAGCGGAAACGCCGTCCAGCCGATCACATAACCGATGCTCTCGACGAGAAAGATGTGGCCGAGCCCCGAGCTCGCGACGTTCTCGGCCGGTATCTCGAGCCAGCGCTCGAGGAGGAACGCCGGATAGCAATAGGCGGCGGCCCAGAACGAGCGCCAGGTGCCGCGATGGCTCAAATCGAAATAATGAATCGCGTTGCGGTCGGCGAGCGCGAAGCGCCATGCGCCGTAGAGCGCGTGCCAGAGCTCGGCGCCGCGCGGCATCAGTGTTTCGCGAAATAATGTTCGAGGACGGAGCGGTAAATCTTCGTCAGCGCGGCGATATCGGCGACCGGCGCGCGCTCGTCGACCTTGTGCATGGTGAGGCCGACGAGGCCGAATTCGGCGACCGGGCAATAGCGGCAGATGAAACGCGCATCGGACGTGCCGCCCGTGGTCGAGAGATCGGGCTTGCGGCCCGTCACCTCGCCGATGGCGCGCTGGAGGATCGTGCTGACCTCGCCGGGCGGAGTCAGGAAGCTTTCGCCGCTTACCTGGATGTCGAGCTTGTAACGCCCGCCGTCGGCATCGAGCTTTTGCTTCAGCCATTCGGTCAGCTTGGCGCTCGTCCACTGATCGTTGAAGCGGATGTTGAAGGTCGCCTTGGCGATTCCGGGAATCACATTCGTCGTCGGATTGCCGATATCGATGGTCGATATTTGCAGATCGGTCGGCGGGAAGCGCTCATTGCCGTGATCGATCGATGCGGCGAGCAATGCGGACAGCATCTTCAAGAGGCGATGCGCGGCGTTGTCGGCGAGATGGGGGTTGGCGGTGTGGCCCTGAATACCGGTGACGGTGAGGAAGCCGTTCATGCTGCCGCGCCGGCCGATCTTCACCATGTCGCCGAGCTCTTTGGCGCTGGTCGGCTCGCCGACGACGCAGGCATCGAGTGTCTCGCCTTTGGCCGCGACCCATTCGAGAAGCTTCCTCGTGCCGTTGATCGCCGCGGCCTCTTCATCGCCGGTGATAAGGAAGCTGATCGAGCCGTCGAAATTCGGGCGGGCGGCGAGGAATTGCTCGGCAGCGGCGGCGAAGCAAGCGATCGCCGTCTTCATGTCGTTGGCGCCGCGGCCGTAAAGCGCGCCGTTCAGCACCTCGCCGCCGAAGGGATCGACCGACCAGGATTTGAGATCGCCCGGCGGCACGACATCGGTATGGCCGGCGAAGCAGAAATTGCGCCCGCCCGTGCCTTTGCGCGCATAGAGATTGAGAATCGGCGCGGTGCCTTCCTCGGTGAATTCGACGGTGTGGCAGGCAAAGCCGAGCGGCGCGAGCGCCTTCGCGAGGACGCCGATCGCGCCTTCGTCCTTCGGCGTGACCGAGGGCCGCTTGATCAGCGCCGCTGCGAGTTCGACCGGATCGATCGGCATCGGCGCTCAGTCGCGCAGCAGCTCGTTGATCGAGGTCTTGGAGCGCGTCTGCGCGTCGACGCGCTTGACGATGACGCAGCAATAAAGGTCCGGGCCCGGCTCGCCATTCGGCAGCTTCTTGCCGGGCAAGGTGCCGGGCACGACGACCGAGAAGGCCGGCACGCGGCCGAGATAAGTCTCGCCACTGGCGCGGTCGATGATCTTGGTCGAGGCGCCGACGAAGCAGCCCATCGAGAGCACCGCGCCCTGCTCGACGATGACGCCCTCGGCGACCTCGCTGCGCGCGCCGATGAAGCAATTGTCCTCGATGATCACCGGCTCGGCCTGCAGCGGCTCGAGCACGCCGCCGATGCCGACGCCGCCGGAGAGATGGCAGTTCTTGCCGATCTGCGCGCAGGAGCCGACCGTCGCCCAGGTGTCCACCATGGTCCCGCTATCGACATAGGCGCCGACATTGACGAAGGACGGCATCATGATGACGTTCGGCGCGATATAGGCCGAGCGGCGGACAAAGCTGCCGGGCACCGAGCGGAAGCCCGCTTCCTTGAAGCGCTTGGCGTCCCAGCCCTGCGCCTTCACCGGGATCTTGTCCCACCAGGCCGAGCTGCCCGGCGCGCCCGCGATCTCGGCGTTGTCGTTGAGGCGGAAGGAGAGCAGCACCGCCTTCTTCAGCCATTGATGAACGCGCCAGCGGCCGTCGATCTTCTCCGCGACGCGCGCCTTGCCGGAATCGAGCAGCGCGAGCGCGGCGTCGACCGCCTCGCGCACCGCGCCTTTGGTTGCGGCATTCACCTGATCGCGCGCCTCCCAGGCGGCGTCGATCGCGGTTTCGAGCTGGTTGGCGCTGTCTGTGCTGGTCATGGAGCGGAACCATGCGAAAGCGGGTGGTTGCTGTCAACCGCGCACGGCGTCACCATCTTTAGGCCAAGGAGGCTAGCATGAGCGTTCTTCCGATTGCCGATCCGCAAGCCGCCGCCGCGCCCAGCGCGGCGCTCGAAATGACCATCCAGCCGCGCACCCGCGATCTGGGTGACGGGTTCCACGTGCGCCGCGTCCTGCCCTTCGCCAAGCGCCGCGCCCTCGGCCCGTTTGTCTTCTTCGACCATATGGGGCCGACCAGCTTCACGCCCGGCGCCGGGCTCGACGTGCGGCCGCATCCGCATATCGGCCTCGCCACCGTGACCTATCTCTTCGAGGGCGAGATCATGCATCGCGACAGCCTTGGCAGCGTGCAGCCGATCCGCCCCGGCGCGATCAACTGGATGACCGCCGGAAGCGGCATCGTCCATTCCGAGCGCACGCCGCCGGAGCTCCGGCCAAAGGGCTCGCGCATTCACGGGCTGCAGCTCTGGGTCGGGCTGCCGCAAGCGCAAGAGGAAGCCCCGCCGGATTTCACCCATTATCCCGCATCGGTCCTGCCCGAAGTCGCGCGCGCGGGGCAGAAGATCCGCGTGATGATCGGCGAGGTCTTCGGCGCGCGCTCGCCGGTGAAGACGCTGTCGGAAATCTTCTATGCCGATGTCGAACTCGCTTCCGGCGCGCGGCTCGATCTCCCGGCCGATCACGAGGAGCGCGGGATCTACATCGTCTCCGGCGCGCTCGCTCTCGACGGCCAGCGCTTCGAGGAGCATCAACTCCTGGTGCTGAACCGCGGCGTCGCGACGTCGGTCGCTGCGGCAGAGACGACACGGCTCGTCGTGCTGGGCGGCGCCAAGCTCGATGGCGAGCGGCATATCTGGTGGAATCTCGTCTCGAGCTCGCAGGCGCGGATCGATCAGGCCAAGGCCGATTGGAAAGCCGGGCGCTTCGCCAAGGTCCCCGGCGAGACCGAGTTCATTCCCCTGCCGGAATGAAGCGCCCCATCATCGCGCGCAGGAACGGCGCCAGGCGATTGGGCTCGACCGTGAAATGGATGTGCTCGCTGTGGCCGTCATCCTCGGAATGCGGCCCGCCTTTCACCCAGATCGTCGTCATGCCGAGCGCCGCCGCCGGCGGCAAATTGCGCGCCATATCCTCGATCATCGCGGCGCGCGTCGGATCGATGCCGTGCTTGGCGACGAAGGCGGCGTAGGCGGCGGGATCGGGCTTCGGTGTGTAATCGCAGGCGACGATGTCGTGGATCGCGGCGAAATGCGCGCCGAGGCCCAAGCGACCGAGCACGCGCTCGGCATGGCGCTTGGTGCCGTTGGTGAAGATCAGCTTGCGCCCGGGCAGCGCTGCGATCGCCTCGCCGAGCTCGACATCCTCCGCGACGGCGGAGAGATCGATCTCATGCACGTAATCGAGAAAGCGCTCGGGCGCCAGACCGTATTCGATCATCAGGCCTTTGAGGGTCGTACCGTGACGATCGAGGAAACGCCGGCGCAGCGCATGCGCGCCCTCCTGATCGAGCTTCAACTCTTCCATGATGAAGGCCGCCATGCGCTGCTCGATCTCGCGATAAAGCTCGCAGGTGCCGGAATAAAGCGTGTTGTCGAGATCGAAGATCCAGGTTTCGATCGCGGCCAGGGGATTGAGCGGGTTCGATTCCATCAGCTAGGCGCAACATAGCGCTTATAGCGGAAGGCATGGAAGCTATCGAGGGCGATGCCGATACTGTAGAAGAAGCGGCCGACCGGGCGGCTGGATAATCTTTTTGCAGGGAGCCAAGATGCCGGGGATTCCGATCTGTCGTTTCGATGAACTCGCGGATGGCAGCATCCGTCGCTTCATGGTCGATGATGATTTCCCGATCGCGATCATCCGTTGCGGCGACCGCGTCCATGCGTTGCTGGATTCCTGTCCCCATCGCGGCGCGCCTTTGAGCAAAGGCACGGTCAGTGTCGAGCGCCGGGAGGTGATCTGTCCCTGGCATTTCTTCCGCTTCAAGCTCGATTACGGCGAGAGCGCCACCGGTTCCGATCTCAAAGTTCCGGCCTACGAGGTGGCGATCGAGGATGGTGTTGTGACCTTGGCCCAAGCTTGACGTGTCGCTAACCCATTATCGTCATGCGCGGACTTGTTCCGCGCATCAATGTGATGGAGAAAATCCATGGATGGCCGGGACAAGCCCGGCCATGACGAAAGAGGGTTAGGCGGAAAGCCGACGGCTGACTGAGCGCTGACAGCTACTTCTTCTTTTTCGCTGACGCCTTCTCATCCTTGAGATCGCGGATCTCCGTGTTCATCGCCACATCCTTGCGGCGGCGCTGGGCGATGATCTCGCCGGTGACGAAGTAATCGCCTTTCACCGCGCGCTCGGCGGCTTCGTCGAACTCCTCCGACCATTCGCCGAGCGAATAGCCGAACCAGGGCTGTTCGGGCTTCAGCGCCGGCAGCCCGAGCTCTTCCCAGATCTTCTTGGCGCGCTCCATATATTCGCGCTTGGGCAGCGACACCGGCGGATAGGGTTCTTTTAGGGTCGCATCGATCAGCACCGAGCCATCCTCGCCGCCGTTGCGGTGGCTGCGCGGCCCGTGGCCCTGATCCCGATGCGGCAGGATATGCATGTCGAGGAGCGGATTGGCGCGGTAGGACATCGCCCAGAGCAGCGCGTCGGCATTGTCGGGATCGATGTCGTCGTTGACGGCGATGATGTATTTGCCGGCGGCGCGATGGAGCGCCGCGGCGCCATACATCGCACGCCAGATCTCGGTCGTCGGCAGCTTGCGGTCGACGACCAGCACCAGCACTTTGCGCAGATTCGTCAGCGGCTCGTGCATCGAGACTTTCTTGACGCCGCGGATGCCGAGCGTGTTGGTCAAGTGCGCGAGCATCATCGGCTCGAGCGCGACGCGCTTGATAAGCGATGATTCCGACGGTGTCACCTGGCTGATGATCGAGGTGAGGATCGCGTCGCGCCGTCGCGTGATCGCGGTCACCTCCATGAAGGCATTGTATTCCTGCAAATTGACATGGCCGTGGCTCTCGCCGAACGGCGCCTCGGGCTCGAGCTCGTCGGTATGGATCAAGCCCTCGATCACGATCTCGGCCTCGGCCGGGACGAGCAGATCGACGGTCTTCGCCTTCACCACATTGATCGGCGCGCCAACCAGGCCGCCGGCGACGGTGAGCTCGTCCATGGTCTCGGGCAGCTTCTGCGCCGAGGTATAGGCGATGCAGGGCGGGCAGCCGAGGATCACGGCGGCGGGCAGCTTCTTGCCCTTCGCCTTGGCCTTCTCCCAATGCCCGTAGATGCCGGGGCGCAACTCGAGCGAGGGATTCATGCCGAGCCGGCGCGGCGCTTTCACCTGGCCGCGATAGATGCCCATGTTCTGGATCCCGGTCTCGGGATCCTTGGTGATGTATTGCGAGAGCGTCGTATAGGGCGAGACGTCCCAGCCCGGCGTCGAGATCGGGATCGGCAAGCCGTCGAGGCCCTGGCCTGGCTTGTCGAGCGCCTTGCCGGTGATGACGATCTCCTGGCATGGCGCAGTCTCGACCAATTTCGGCGCAATCGGATGCGCCACGGCGCGGTTCCAGGTCTCGTCGATCTTGTCGAGATCGCAGGCCATGCCGATGGAATAGATCTCGCGATTGGTCGCGAGCACGCCGACCGCGACCGGGATGCTGAACCGCCGGCCCTTCGCGTCGCTGACATTGTTGAAGAGGAAGGCCTTGCGGTCCTTCTCGGCGATGCCGCCGCGGAACTGCCAGCGCACCAGCGGATGCATCTCGGTGTCCTTGTCAATGACGCGATCGACCGTCACCAAGAGGCCTTCCTTCGCGAGCGTCTTCAGATGGTCGTGAAGATCGGGATAGCGCCGCTTCGGTGCGGTGCCGATGCGCGGTTTGCCCCCTTGCTGTCCCTTTTTGGGGGCCTTCGTCGCCATGTCCATGGCGGACTCCTTCCTACTGAATTAACGGCCGCGGCGGATCAGCGTGCCGGCGCCCTCGGCGAACAACTCCAACAAGATCGCATTCGGCACGCGGCCGTCGATGATGACCGCGGCTTCGACGCCGCCGGTGATCGCCTCGAGGCAGGTCTCGATCTTCGGGATCATGCCGCCCGAGATCGTGCCGTC
Source organism: Allostellaceae bacterium (assembly GCA_035606035.1). Taxonomy (GTDB): domain Bacteria; phylum Pseudomonadota; class Alphaproteobacteria; order ATCC43930; family CGMCC-115725; genus CAIKMD01. The sequence continues at coordinate 4,848 of DATNGE010000169.1, read as the reverse complement.
GGCGATGAGCGCGCGCGCGTTCTCGACTGAGAGCTGCGCGATCAGCTTCTTCTCCTTGTCGAGGACGCCGGCGACATCGGTCAGCAGCAGGAAGCGCGTTGCCTTCACGGCGGCGGCGACCGCGCCGGCGACCGTATCGGCATTGATGTTGTAGGTCTCGCCGCCATCGCCGACGCCGATCGGCGCGATCACCGGGATGATGTCGGATTTCTCGAGCAGGTCGAGGATCTTGGTGTTGATGCCAACGGGCTCGCCGACGAAGCCGAGATCCAAAGCCTTTTCGATATTGCTGTCGCTCTCGCGCGCGCTCGTATGTTCGAGCTTCTTGGCCCGGATGAGATCGGCATCCTTGCCCGAGAGCCCGACCGCGAGCCCGCCCGCCTTGTTGATGAGCATGACGAGCTCTTTGTTGACCGAGCCCGACAGCACCATCTCGACGACCTCGACGGTCGCCTGGTCGGTGACGCGCAGCCCATTGACGAATTCGCTCTTGATCCTGAGGCGCTTCAGCATGTCGCCGATCTGCGGTCCGCCGCCATGAACGACGATCGGGTTCATGCCGACCTGCTTCAACAGCACGATATCGTCGGCGAATTGCCGCGCGATCGCATCATCGCCCATGGCATGGCCGCCGTATTTGACGACGATGGTCTTGCCGGAATAGCGCCGGAAATAGGGCAACGCTGCCGAGAGGGTTGCCGCTTTTTGTGCGGCCTCAGCCCGTTTGTCCGCTGTCTCGCTCATGCGCGGAATTTACCGCGCGCTACGCGCCTCGGCTAGGTCGGCGAGGGATGCGCGCAAGGCGGCGATGCCGGCGCCGTTCTGCGCGCTCGTCAGATGAATGACTGGATGGGCGGCCACGTGCTTGGCGAGGCTCTGCGCCAGACCCGCCAGTCTTTGCTGAAGCTCTACTGGTTCGACCAGATCGCATTTCGTCAGCACCGCTTGGAACGACACGGCGCACTCGTCGAGTTGCTTCAGCAGCGGCTTGTCCGTCTCCTTGATGCCGAAACGCGCGTCGAGAAGCAGCAGCACCCGCCTGAGACTGGCGCGGCCCTTCAAATAGCGCGCGATGAGGCCGGTCCAGCGGGCGATCTCGCGCTTCGGCGCCTCGGCATAGCCATAGCCCGGCAGGTCGACCAGCATCAGCCGCTCGCCGAGGGCGAAGAAATTGATCTGGCGTGTGCGGCCGGGCGTCTTCGAGACGCGGGCGAGGGCGCTCTGCCCGGTCAGCGCGTTGACGAGACTCGATTTGCCGACATTGGAGCGGCCGACAAAGGCGATCTCCGGCAGGCTGTCGGGAGGGATCGCCTCATCGTTCGTCGCGCCGGCGATGAAGCGGCAGGGCGCGGCGAAAAGCAGCCGGCCCCGCTCTTCCGTTTCGGCATCGAGCGCCGCCTCGGCAGGATAAACCGCGGCCGGCATGGCTTGTTCGGCCCTAAGTCTTGGCAGCTTTTGCCGGTGTCTTGCTGCCGCCCGGCGGGTTGGCGCGGCTGACGCCGGCGCTGCGCATGATCGCCCATTGCTGCGCGATCGAGAGGAGATTGTTCCACGCCCAGTAGATCACCAAGCCCGACGCAAATTGCGCCAGCATGTAGGTGAAGACGAAGGGCAGGGCCATGAACATCTTCGCCTGCATCGGATCGGGCGGCTGCGGATTGAGCTTCTGCTGCAGGAACATCGTGATGCCCATGATGATCGGCCACGCGCCGATGGCGAGGAACGAGATCTCAGGCGGGTGGAAGGGCAGAAGCCCGAACAGATTGATGAAGCTCGTCGGATCGGGCGCCGAAAGATCGTGGATCCAGCCATAGAACGGCGCCTGGCGCATCTCGATGGTGACGTAGAGCACCTTGTAGAGCGAGAAGAATACGGGGATCTGGATGACGATCGGCAAGCAGCCGGCCATCGGATTGGCGCCGACGCGCTTGTAGAGCGCCATCATCTCTTGATTGAGCTTGACCTTGTCGTCGCCGAAGCGCTCGCGCAGCTTTTGCATCTCCGGCTGCAGCTGGCGCATCTTGCTCATTGCGCGATAGGATTTATTGGCGAGCGGGAAGAAGATCGCCTTGATGATCACGGTCAAGAGCATGATCGCCAGACCGAAATTCCCGATCCATTTGTAGAACATGTCGAGCGCCAGGAAGATCGGCTTGGTGATCCAATAGAACCAGCCGAAATCGATGGCGCGATCGAAACGCGGCACGCCGAGCGTGCCCTCGTAGCGGTCGAGCAGCGAGACTTCCTTGGCGCCGGCGAAGAAATGATCGCCGACACTGAGCGTGGCGCCGGGTGCAACGTCATGCGCATCGCCGCGGTAATCGACCTGATAGACGTCGGCCTTGTTCTGCGTGACATGGCGGAAGTTGGACGAGAGCTTTTCCGTCTGATCGGGGATCAGCGCGGTCAGCCAATATTTGTCCGTGATGCCCATCCAGCCGCCGGTCGAGGAGAAGTTCGGGCCATCCGGCTTCATGTCGGTATATTTGTAACCGTCCTGCAGCGTGTTGTTGAAGACGCCGATCGGGCCGATATGGAGGAGGTAGGTCGTCGATTCCGGCACCGCGCCCTTGCGCGCGACGAAGGCATAAGGGTAGAGCGTGATCTTCGCGCCCGAGCCGTTGGTGACGCTCTGGGTCAGCGTGAACATGTAGTCCTTGTCGATCGCGTAATGGCGCGTGAAGCGCAGCCCCGCGCCATTGTCCCAGGTCAGATCGACGGGGTGATCGGGGGTGAGGGCGCCGCCCGAGCTCGTCCATTGCGTGTCGCCGCCGGGCACTTTCACATTGGCATCGCCCGCGACCCAGCCGAATTCGGCGAAATATGGATCGGCCGTGCCGTCGGGCGCGAGCAGCACGATCTGCGGCGAGCTTGGATCGGGTTCTTCGCGATAATCGAGGAGGGTCAGATCGTCGATCCGCGCGCCGACGAGATCGATCGAGCCTTTGAGGCGCGGCGTCTCGATCCGGACGCGCGGCGTCTTGGCGAGAACGCTCTCACGCGAGGCGTTCGGAACGAGCGTTGCCGGCGTCGTGCCGCCAGGATTGGCCGGGGCAATGCCCGGGGCCGCAGGCGGGCTTCCGGCGGGGGTTTGCGCCGCGCCGGGCGCCTGGGGCGGGCCGGCTTGCTGACTCGTCTGCGTCGTTTGATCCGGCGCTGAGCTTTTCGGCGCGAAGAAATACTGGAAGCCGAACAGGATCACGCACGAGACGACGATCGCGAGAATGAGATTTTTCTGATTGTCCATCGATCAGTGTTCCGAATGCGGCGGAACCGGGTCATAGCCGCTGCCGCCCCAGGGATGACAGCGCGCAAGCCGTTTCAAGGTGAGCACGATACCGCGCCGCGCACCGTGCTCGGCGATCGCTTCCTGCGCGTAATGCGAGCAGCTCGGCTCGAAGCGGCAGGAGGGCAGCAACAGTGGCGCAATCAGCAATTGATAGGCGCCGATCAGGCCGCGGAGCAAATCGCCGATAACCGACGAGAGCGCCGAAAAAAATATCCGTCCCCACCGCGCGAGCCGGGGCCCAGCGTAAACACTTGATGCCTGCTTTCGCGGGCCGGGCGAAAAAGACAGCTGCGTCGATTGCCCACTCATCACCGCGCTCCAGCCTTTTCGCGCGCGTTCAGCCGCTCCATCGCCATCGTCATGTCGGCGACGAGTTCGGCGAAGGGGCGGGTCGCGGTCTCGGTGCGCGCGATCGCGACATAATCGAAGCCCGCCGCGCCATGCAGCGGCAGCACCTGCTCGGCGGCGGCTCTGAGGCGGCGCCGGGCGCGATTCCGCAGTACGGCGATGCCGACCTTACGGCTCGCGGTGAAGCCGATGCGCGGGGTAGGTGGCAAATCCGAATCCTCCGGGCGGCGGACGGCCTGCAGGATGAGGCCGGGCGCCACCCATCTGCGGCGGCTCGCCGCGACGGCTAAAAATTCGGGCCGGCGCTTGAGACGCGCAAGCCCGGCCATGATTGCGAGCCGTTAAATTTCCTTCAGGCGCTGAGCCGCTTGCGGCCCTTGGCGCGGCGGTTGGACAGTACCCGGCGCCCGCCGACCGTCGCCATGCGCGCCCGGAAGCCATGACGGCGCTTGCGAACGAGCTTGCTCGGCTGATACGTGCGCTTCACGCGGGCAACCCTTCTTTACTGGAATGAGCGCGGTGTATAGGGTTAGGCAGGCGCGAAGTCAACGCCTAAGGTCGCTGCGTGCATCTTAAAAGCGGGAAATCTGTATGAGCGTCAAGCGCTTGTGGAACAGTCTCGCCTCCGGCCTGTCGGCCCGTCTGCTGGTGCTGACGGTCTTCTTCGTGATGCTGTCCGAGGTCCTGATCTTCGTGCCTTCGGTGGCCCGCGACCGGCTCGCCTATCTCGAGGACCGGATCGACGCCGCCCGGCTCGCCGTCTTTGCCCTCGAAGCGACGCCGGACAACGTTGTCAGCCCGGCTCTCGCCAACCACCTCCTCGCCGATGTCGGCGCCCATGGCATCGCCGTTCACGAGGAGGATGCGACCTTGATGATCGACGCCGACATGCCGCCGGTGCCGGACGCGACCTTCGACCTGCGCAGCGTCTCCATGTGGGCGCTGATCCGCGACGCGGTGCTCGCCTTGCCGCGCACCGACAACCGCATCCTCCGCGTCATGGACGTGTCCTCCAAAGAGCCGGGCGTCGCGGTCGAGGTACTGCTCGACGAGAAGCCGCTCCGCGCCGAGATGTGGGCCTATTGCGGCCGGCTCTTCGGTGTCTCGCTCGTGATCTCGCTGATCACCGCCGCGCTCGTCTATGTCAGCCTGCAATGGCTGCTGGTCACGCCGATGCGGCGCCTGACCCAAGGCATGATCAAGTTCCGCGA
>DATNGE010000168.1:0-5402 GCA_035606035.1 Allostellaceae bacterium | reverse complement strand
GAGCTGATCGCGCGGCTCAGGGCGGTGATCCGCCGCGCCCGCCCGGCGACCAATGCCGAAATCCTACGCTTCGGCGATCTCGCCCTCGATCTTTCGGCGCATCGCGTCAGCCGCGCCGGCCAGCCGATCCATCTCGGCCCGACCGAGTTCCGGCTGCTGCGCTTTTTCCTCGAGCGGCCCGGCCGCGTCTTCTCGCGCGAGCAATTGCTCGACGCGGTCTGGGGCCGCGACGCCGAGGTCGAGCTGCGGACGGTCGACGTCCATATCCGCCGGCTGCGCAAGGCGCTCAATGAAGGCGGCCACAAGGATCTGGTCCGCACCGTGCGTGCCGCCGGCTACGCGCTCGATCAGGGCGTCACCGCGGCCTGAGCTCTTCCGGCTGCGCTTCGCGACCCTGTTACTGTCGCGCGCGCCTCCGATCGGCTAGCTTTCCCGGCACCAACCTAACGATAAGCGGAGGACGCGCCGTGGCCGTTGCCGGCACGCGCATCAAAGTGCCGGTCGCGGAAATCATGGTCGAAGCCTATCGCGGGGTTTTCGGCCAGATGAACCTGCTGCTCGAGACCGCCTGGCTGCCGCTGCTGTTATTGCTCGCGGCGGCCATCCTCCCCGGCTATCTCCATTTCTATCGCGGCCTCGGACTCCCGGCCTGGCGCGGCGATCAATTCGGCTTGAACATCGAGAACGCGATCGAGGCGCTCACCGGCCTTCTCTGCCTCACCGCCTTTGCCGTGCGCTGGTATCAGGTCTCGCTCTTTACCGACGCACGCGCCGTGCCGATCGGCGTCTTTCTCGGCGCCTGGCTGCGCTTTCTGCTCTACACGCTGCTGCTCTATCTCATCGCCGGCGTGCTGGTCGCCGCGCTGCTGGTGAGCGAGCAGGATGGCGTGCCCGATTACGTCGGGCTCATCGCCGCGATCCTAATGATGGCGGCCTGGCTCGCGCCCGTGCGCTGCATGCTGCTCTTCCCCGCCGCGGCCGCCGGCAAGCCTCTCTCGCTGGCGGCGGCGTGGCGCGGCCTCGGCGGCAATACCTGGCGGCTTTTCGTGACGGTCATGCTGGTCAGCGTCCCGGTCGTGTTCATCACCGCGATGATCGTCAGCGCTTTCTTCGCCGGTTTCCACATCGATGGGTCGGGCGATCAACTGCCGCCGGTCGGCTTTTTCCTGCTGCGCGCGGTGCTCAGCAGTTGCGGCAATGTTTTGGTCGTCGCGCTCTGCGCCGCGGTGATCGCCGGCTTCTATCGCCGGCTCGAGGGCTACCAGGCGTAAAACGCCTCAGCCTTGCGGCATGCTGCCGGGCGCCGAATAGGGCGCGGCGCGCGGCGGCGGCGCGGCCGAGGCGCCGCCGAAAATGCGGTCGAGCAGGTTGCGCAAGCCGTTGGCGACCGGCGCGATGGGATTGCTCGGTGGCAGAGCAGGTGACGCGGGACCGGCGCCATAGCCGACCAGCGCGGGCGCGTTCTCGCCGGGCAGCGGCTTGACCGGCATGCCGCGCGTCGCTGCCGTCATGAAATCGTGCCAGGCACGCGCCGGCAGCGTGCCGCCGGTGACCCGCTTCATCGGCGAATCATCGTCATTGCCAAACCACACGCCGCAGACGAGATCGGCGGTGTAGCCGATGAAGAGCGCGTCGCGCGAATCCTGCGTCGTGCCGGTCTTGCCCGCGGCGGGCCGATCGAGCTTCGCGGCCCTGCCGGTGCCGAAGGCGATGACGCCCGAGAGCAGCTGATTCATCGTGCCGGCGAGCGCCGGATCGATGACCTGGCCCGGTCCCGAGCCGTCGCGGCGATAGATCACGCCGCCATGGGCATCGCGAATCTCGACGATGCCGTAGGGCCAGGCGCCGGTGCCGCCCGAGGCGAACGGCGCGTATGCCGCGGTCAGCTCGATGAGCGACACTTCGCTGGTGCCGAGAGCGAGGCTCGCATCATGCGCGAGATCCGCGGTGATGCCGAGCTGGCGCGCGGTCGCGATCACGCTGTTGACGCCGACGCGCTGCACGACCTGCGCCGCGACGCTGTTGAGGGAGAGCGCGATCGCTTCCGCGACGGTGACGTCGCCGCGGTATTTGTTCTCGAAATTGTGCGGCTCCCAGTTGCCGATCCGGATCGGCTGATCGATGAAATGGTCGGTCGGCCGGAGCCCGTGTTCGATGGCAGCGAGATAGACCACCGGCTTGAACGACGAGCCCGGCTGACGCAGCGCCTGGGTCGCGCGATTGAACTGGCTGTCGGCGTAATCGTCGCCGCCGACCATGGCGCGGATCGCGCCGTCGGGCGTCATCGCGACGAGCGCGCCCTGACCGACCTCGTCTTTGTCGCCGTCGCGGTCGAGCGTACCGGAGATCGCCTTCTCGCCCGCCAGCTGCATCTTCGGATCAAGCGTGGTCGTGATGACGAGATCGCGATTCTGCGTGCCGCTGAAGCCGTCGATCTGATCGACGATCCAATCGGCGAAATAGCGGCTGCCGCGGCTGAGGCTCGGCGTCTTGGCGAGCTGCGTCTTCTGCTGCGCCGCGGTTTGCGCCTGCGCCGCCGTGATGAAACCGGCATCGGCCATATTGGCGAGCACCTGCTCGGCGCGCTGCGCTGCGCGCTCCTTGTCGTTCGCCGGCGAGAAGCGCGACGGCGCACGCAAGAGTCCGGCGATCACCGCCGCCTCGTAGAGCGAGACCTCGCGCGCCGATTTGTCGAAATAGCGATGCGCCGCGGCATCGACGCCGTAAGTGCCGGCACCGAGATAGACGCGGTTGAGATAGATCTCGAGGATCTCTGGCTTGGAGAATTTATGCTCGAGCCAGAGCGCGAGCAGCGCTTCCTGGATCTTGCGGGTGAAGGTGCGGTTCGGCGTGAGGAAGAGATTCTTCGCGAGCTGCTGCGTGATCGTGCTGCCGCCTTGGACGACATGGCCGGCGCGGAAATTGGCGAAAGCGGCGCGCGCGAGGCCGATCGGATCGATGCCGAAATGGCTGTAGAAGCGCCGGTCCTCGGTCGCGATCACCGCCGCCGGCAGGTATTTCGGCATATCCTTGAGATGCAGCGGCTCGCCGAAAAGATCGCCGTAGGTTGCGATCATGCTGCCGTCGCCGGCGAGCAGCGTGACGCTCGGCTTGCGCTGCGCCGCCGCAAGGTCGCTGGTATCGGGAAGCGTCAGGGCAAAGAAGCCGATCACGCCCATACCGGCGATAAAGCACCAGAGCGCGACGAGCACGGCAACGCGCCAAAAACCGCCACGGCGCAGTGGCCGGCGGGGCTTGCCGTTGGCGCCCTTGCCGCTCGCTGGGCGCTTCGCGCCGCCGCGCGCCGGCGCGCGCGTATCACGATCGCCGGTCGACCGCGTCATGAACCGGGAACCCTGCTCTGGGAAATGCCGCGGCGCGCCTCACGCCCGGCCTTGAGGACCGCTTCTAGCATATTCTACATCCGCCCGCACAGCCGCGGGATCGTCGCGGCCCCACCTCATGCCAGGTGCATGCTAGTGTCTGGCGCCCGATCGTGGCGAAACGATGACCGCAACTTAGGCGAGCGGATTTGCTGACAACCGCGTTAATTTTCGCCGCGACCTACCTCGTCGTCGCGCTCGGCCGGCTGCCGTTCCTGCGCCTCGATCGCGCCGGCGCCGCACTGCTCGGCGCGGCGCTGATGGTAGCAACGGGCGGGCTCTCGCTCGATGAAGCCTATCGCGCGATCGATTTCGGCACCGTCACGCTGCTGCTCGGCATGATGCTGATCGTCGCCCATCTGCGGCTCTCGGGCTTTTTCACCTTGGTGACCGGCTTTGTCGCGCGCCGCGCACGGGGGCCGTTGTTCTTGCTCGGCGCGATCATCCTCATTACGGGCGTGCTTTCGGCCTTCCTCGTCAACGATGCGGTGTGTCTGATGCTGGCGCCGCTGGTGATCGAGATGACAAGGCAGCTCGGCCGCCGGCCGCTGCCCTATCTGCTGGCGCTCGCCATGGCCTCGAATATCGGCAGCGTCGCGACGATCACCGGCAATCCGCAGAACATGATGATCGGCAGCTTCTCGCATCTCCCCTATGCGAGCTTCGCGGCGGCGCTGACGCCGGTCGCGGCGGCGGGGCTGATCGTGCTGTTCCTGATGGTCGCCGCGCTCCATCGGCCCGACTTCTTCAGCGGCAGCGATCCGGCCAGCGCAGCGCTGCGGCCGCGCGTTCATCCGGCACTGCTGGCAAGCGCGCTCAGCGCGACCGGGTTGGCGATCGCCGGATTCTTCGCCGGCATCCCGCCGGCGGAAGTCGCGATCGTGCTCGGCGCGTTGCTGCTGCTCTACCCGATGAAGCCGCAGCGCGTCTATCGCGAGATCGACTGGTCGCTGCTGCTGCTCTTCGTCGGCTTGTTCATCGTGCTGGCCAGCGCCGAGAAGGCGCTGCTGACGCCGGCGCTGCGCGCTGTTGTCGCGGACGCCGGGCTCGTGCACGTGCCGGTGCTGACAGTGCTTGCGGCGGTGCTGTCGAATCTGGTCAGCAACGTGCCGGCCGTGCTGGTGCTGGCGCCGTTCCTCAAGGGCATCGCCGAGCCCGACCGCGCCTGGCTGGTGCTGGCCATGGCCTCGACCTTCGCCGGCAATTTCACGATCCTCGGCTCGATCGCCAATCTGATCGTGGTCGAGCAAGCGCGCCGGCAGGCGGTGAATATCGGTTTCTGGGCTTATTTCCGCATCGGCGCGCCGCTCACCTTGGCGACGCTCGCGCTCGGCGCCTGGTGGCTCAGCCAGTAAGCAAAGTAAAAGGGCCGCGCAGCATGCTGCGCGGCCCCGAAGAGGCGAAAAGGGACCGGGTTACGCCGCGATCCGCTCGGGCGGCCGCGTCGAGGTATTGGCAGCGACCGCCTTCTGCAGCTTCTCAACCGCGCGCACCTCGATCTGGCGGATGCGCTCGCGCGACACGGCGTATTTGTGCGAGAGCTCTTCGAGAGTCGCGGGCTCGTCTTTGAGGCGCCGCTCGACCACGATCTCGCGCTCGCGCGGATTGAGCTTCTTCAGCGCCGCGCCCAAGAGGCTGCGCCGGCGCCGGCCTTCCTCGATGTCGCCGACCACGGTTTCCTGCGACGGCCGCTCATCGGGCAAAAGCTCGAGCCATTCGCTGTCGGCATCGCCGCCGAGCATCGCATTCAGCGAGTTGTCGACGCCGCCGAGGCGGCGGTTCATCTCGATCACTTCGCTCTCGGGCACGTCGAGATCCTTGGCGATCGCGGTGACGGTCTCGGGTGCGAGATCGCCCTGATCGAACTCCTCGAGCTTCGCCTTCAAGCGGCGGAGGTTGAAGAACAGCTTCTTCTGCGCTGCCGTCGTGCCGATCTTCACCAGCGACCAAGAGTGGAGGATGTATTCTTGGATGGCGGCACGGATCCACCACATCGCGTAGGTCGCGAAGCGGAAGCCG
>DATNGE010000167.1:0-6821 GCA_035606035.1 Allostellaceae bacterium | reverse complement strand
GTCCCAACCAAGCCATCTTCGCCTCGCCCCGCTCTTCTTTTCAGGCACCGCGTCGAGCATCGCGGCTCTCGCGCCTCATTTGTCCGCGAGCGTCAACGCGTAGCGCGCATCGATGAAGCCGGCAGGATCGAGCTCGCCTTTCAACATACCCTGGGCCTTGAACCATTGGATCTGATGCGCGATGTCTTTCGCGTCGACGCGCGCTTCGGGATCGATATAGGGAATGCCGCTCTTGAGCTGCTGCGGCGTTTGCCCGGTGTATTTCGCGAGCATCGCGTAAACCTCAGGCGCGGTTGGCCCGTCCTCGCGCGATTCGCCCGGTCCGGCGAAGGCATCGTGGTAGTCGCGCATGCCCTTGCGCAACGCGGTGAGAAAATGCTGCACGAGATCGGGCTTCGCATTCGCTGTCTTGGCGCCTGTCACGATCACGCTCAACTGCCAGCGCACCTCGTCCCCAGCCCAGCCGAGCAACGCCACATCGCCGCGCTCGACCGGGGTGAGGATGGCGGTCGAGGGCAGCAGGCCAAAATCGGCCTGTCCGCCCACCAGCGCCGAGACCTCGTTGGGAATGGTTTGCAGCGCCAAGACGCGCACGGTTTTGAGATCGACGCGATATTTGTCGGCGAGCTGCGCCAGACCGTAATGCGGCGGGGAACCGATTTGCGTCACCGTCGCCGAATGTCCGCCGAAGCCGCCCACCGTCGTCAAGCCCGCTGCATAAGCGCGCCTCGAGGCGACGATGGCTTCGTATTGGAAACGCGGCACCTCGCGCTGGTTGCCGCCGATCAGCTTGAGCGCGCCTTGTGTCGCGAGGCTGAACATCGCGGCCGAGGTGCCGACAATGCCGAAGGCGAGGTCGCCTGAAACCACGCCCACCGGTACCGGCTCGGCCGAATCGAAGGTGACGATATCGACATCGAGTCCTTCTGCCGCGAAATAGCCCTTCTGCTGGGCGATCGAGGCGATGCCGTAAGGCGCCTGTTTCAACGTGCCGAGCTTGATCGCCTCCGCTGCCGCCCCGGACACGTGCCAACCGAAGGAAAGCGCCGCAGCAAGCCCGGCGAAGCGGAAGAACGCTCTCGTCAACGTGACCTCCCCCATAGCGGTTCTCACTTCGCAGGCTTGGCGCGCGCGGCGAGGACCTTCGCCACCGCCGCCGTATCCTCGCCGCCGAAACCCGACGCCTGCGCCGCGTCATAGATCGGCGCGCTCGCCGCGAAGGTCGGCAGCGGCACGCCCAGCGCTTTGGCGAAGTCGGCGATGATCGCCATATCCTTCTGCCAGATATCAATCTTCATCGTCGGCGCGTAATCGCCTTTCGCCATGAGCGGCGCGCGCAATTCGAAGACGCGCGAATTGCCGGCGCCCGAGGCGATCACCTTGACGATGCTGTCGGGGTCGAGCCCAGCCTTTGTGCCGAGCACCATTGCCTCGGCGCTGGCGACGTTGTGCACGGCGACCAGAAGATTGGCGATGAACTTCATCTTGCTGCCGTTACCGAATTCGCCGAGGTAATGCGTTGCGCGCGCGAAGCCGCGAAAGGCCGGCTCGGCACGATCGTATGCCGCGCGCTCGCCGCTAGCATAGACCGCGAGATCGCGCGTCACCGCCTGCGCGCCGGTGCCGGAGAGCGGGCAATCGAGCAACGTGATGCCGCCGCGGGCAAGCGCCGCGCGCGCTTTCTCTTTGGCCTCGATCGGCAACGTGCTGAGCTCGGCGACGACCAGGCCCGAGACTTTCGCGGCGAGCAGGCTTGCGACGGTTTCATCGAGCGCCTTGATGCTCGGCAGGCTGGTGAGCACGACATCGGTACCTTGCGCCGCCTCGCCCGCCGATCGCGCCGCCACGCCGCCCGGCCGCAGCGCCGCGAAACGCGGCGCGTCAATGTCGTAGCCGCGCACCGCGAAACCGGCCGCGAGAAGATTGCGCGCGATCGCGCCGCCCATGATGCCGAGCCCGACGATGCCGACGGTTGTCATCGCTTGTTGCTCCCCAAAATCAAGATCGCACGCGCGATCTGCACCTCCCTCCCTACCCTCCCCCTCAAAGGGGGGAGGGGCGTTGTGGAGACGCGAAGCGTATCCAGGATTATCTTCGCGCGCTTCAAAAATGTAATCCCCTCCCCCCTTGAGGGGGAGGGTAGGGAGGGGGCGAGTTCCATTCAAAGCCCTAAATAGAATTTCCGGATGAGCTCGTTGTTGTCGAGCTCCGCCGCCGAGTTGCCGGCGAAGGCGATCTTGCCGTGGACGATGACATAGCCGCGATCGGCGATGCGGATCGCCTGGGCGAAATTCTGCTCCGCCATGAGCACGGTGACGTGATAATCGCGCTGCAGCTCCTTGATCTTGTCGATGACGCGGCTGACGAGCAGCGGCGCGAGGCCGACCGAAGGCTCGTCGATGAGAAGGATGCGCGGCGCCGACATCAGCGCGCGCGCGATCGCCAGCATCTGCTGCTCGCCGCCGCTCATGCTGCCGGCGAGCTGGCGACGGCGCTCATAGAGGACGGGGAAGATCTCGAAACTATTGGCGAGATTGCGCGCGCGCTGCTCGCGCGCGAGCTTGCGATAGGCGCCGAGATGGAGATTTTCCTCAACCGTCAGCTTTGGGAAAAGCCGCCGCCCCTCCGGCACCAGCGCAATCCCGAGATCGACGATCTCCTCGGTGGTGAGCGCGGTCAGATCGTGGCGCTGGCCGTCGATCTCGGCGATAACGGTCCCGGCGCTCGGCCGCAGCAAGCCCATCACGCATTTCATCAGCGTGCTCTTGCCATTGCCGTTAGTGCCCAAGAGCGCGACGGTCTGGCCGCTGTCGACCGCGATCGAGACATCCTCGAGCACGCGAACGGCACCATAGCCGGCGGAAAGGCCGGCGATATGAAGGCTACTCGCCAAGATAGGCTCGCTCGACTTCCGGATTGTCCACCACCTCGCGCGGCGTCCCGTCGGCGACCTTCCGGCCGGCGACGAGACAGACGAGACGATCCGAGAAGCTCATCACCGCGCGCATGATGTGCTCGATGAGGATGACGGTGACGCCGGATTGGTTGAGCTTCACGAGCAGCGCCAGGATGTCATCGACCTCGGAATGCGAGAGCCCGGCCATCGCCTCGTCGGCGATCAGCAGCTTCGGCGCCGCCGCCATCGCACGCGCCAATTCGAGCTTGCGCATCTCGATCTGCGTCAGGTCGCGCGGCCGCGCCAGGGCCTTGCCCTCGAGCGCGACCATGCGCAGCAGCTCCTCGCAACGTGCGTCGATCTCCGCGGTCGAAAGATGCGCGCCCGCTCGGTGCTTGGCGGTGAACAGCAGAGGCACGTGCAGATTCTGCACGACAGTCAGGCCGCGAAAGGGCTTGGGCAGCTGGAAGCTGCGCGCGAGGCCGAGCCGCGTGCGCCGATAAGCCGGCAACCCGTCAAAAGCATGGCCGTCAAAACGAACGCTGCCGCTGTCGTTCCGCAGCGCGCCGGAAATGCAGTTGACGAGCGTGCTCTTGCCCGAGCCGTTGGGCCCGATAAGACCGACGCGCTCGCCCTCCTTGATATCGAGCGAGATGTCCTCGAGCGCGACGAAGCCGCCGAAGCGCTTGCCGAGCCCCTGGACCTGAAGCAGCGATCCGCTCACGACGGTTCCCGCACGCGGCGGCGTGGCCGCCACAGGCCGATGAGACCGTTTGGCGCGACGACGACGAACAGCACCAGCAGCACGCCGACGAGCAGCAGATTGAGCGAGGAGGAGATCGTCACCGTCGCCGCTTGCTGGATGGTGCCGAGGAAGATCGCACCCAAGAGCGGCCCGACCCAGCTCGTCATGCCGCCGATCAGCGGCATCGCGATCGAGTTCACGGCGTAGGCGAGGTTGAAGCCCGACGTCGGATCGAGATAGGTGACGTAATACGGCAAAGGCGCACCGGCCATGCCCATCAGCGCGCCCGACAAGGTCGTCGAGATCAATTTCAGCTTCAAGGTCGGCACGCCGGCGGCTTCGGCCGCCTGTTCGTCGTCGCGCACCGCCGCAAGGCCGAAGCCCAAAGTCGAGCGCTCGATGCAGCGCGCCAGAGCGATCGAGAAGCCGGCGAGCACCAGCATGATGAGAAAGAGATAGTGGATATAGGTGCCGAGCAGCGGTGCAGTGGCGGGACGGATGATGTAGATGCCGCGCGAGCCGCCGACGAAATCCCAATTGGTGACGAAAGTTTGCACGACGATCGCCAGCGCCAGCGTGCCGATGGCGAAAAACACGCCGCGCAAACGCAAGGTCAGCACGCCCATGCCGAGGCCGACGAGGCCCGACAGCACGCCGCCGACCACGATCAGCAGCGGGATCGGCGGGCCCCAGAGCTTGTGCAGCACGACCGAGGCGTAGGCGCCGATGGCGAAGAAGCCGGCGGTACCGAAATTGATATAGCCGGTGTAGCCGCCGAGGATGTTCCACGCGGTCGCGAGCACGATGTACTGCAGCACGACATAGCCCGCGAAGAAGAAATAGTCGTTGGCGACGGTGAACATCGCGGCGGCAAAAAACGCGACCACGACGGCCGCCGTCAGCAGGCAGAAGGTGCTGTTCTTCATGCCCGCCCCAGAATGCCCGCCGGGCGGAACGCCAGCGTCAGCAGCAAAATGCCGAAGGAGACGGCGGGCGCCCAGGACGGGCCGTAAAAGGTCGCGGTAAGGCTTTCGGCGATTCCCAAGAGGAGCCCGGCGCAGAGCATGCCGGGAAAGCTGCCCATGCCGCCCAAGACGACGATCGCGAAGACGCGGCCGATATAGTCGCGGCCGATCGAGGGCTCGACCGGCTGGATGATGATGAGCAGCGCGCCGCCGAGCGCCGCCGTGGCCAGCGAGAGCGAGAAAGCGATCAGCTTCACGCGGTTGGGATTGATCGACATCAGCCGCAGGGCGAGGCTGTCCTGCGACACCGCGAGGATGGCGCGGCCGATATAGGTGCGCGACATGAAAAGCTGCAGCGCGCCGATCATGATAAAGGCGACGATGCAAGGTACCAGCGTGCGCCAGGCGAGATCGATGAAGCCGAAATGCAGCGTGGCGTCGATGTAGAAGGCCTGGACGAAGCGGTAATCGACGCCGAAACCGAGGATCAGCGCGACCTCGGTGATGAAGAGGATGCCGAAGAAGAAAGCGAGTCCGCGCAAGCCTTCTTCGCCGCGGCGCTCGAACGAATAATGATAGACGCCATACAGCCCGGCACCGAGCACGAAGAAGAACGGCGTGATCAGGATCGCGGCGATCAGCGGATCGATGCCCCAGCGCTGGTTGAGCACATAGACGCAAAATGAGCCGAGAATGACGAAAGCCGGATGCGCGAGATTGGCGATGTCTAGCATGCCGAAAGAGATCGCGAGCCCGACCGAGACCGCCGCGTAAAAGCCGCCGAGCACGATTCCCGACACGATCGCGTTGAGCAAAAGCTCGGTGAACATGCTCCTCCCCGACGGCGTGGCTGGGCGCCGTCTCTGTGGTCCGGCCGTCTTGCTCGGCCGCCTTGGCTTGCCGCCAGTTTGTCGCAAGCGCGCGCGCTTTGCCAGTACCCGTTGTGGCGCGCTCTTTCGCGCCCGGCACCCCTGCGCTAGCTTTTGCGCTCACGCGAGATGCGAGAAGAGGGCCAGCGCCGCCATGCCGCAACCGATCGATCTGCAATTCGCCCATGTCGGCATCTACGTCACCGACCTCGCGAAGATGGCCGATTTCTATCACCGCGTGATGGGCTTCCCGATCACCGACGAAGGCCCGCTGCACGGCGCGCAGATGATGTTCTTCAGCCGCAATCCGAAGGAGCACCATCAAGTCGTGCTGGTCGCGGGGCGGCCGCCCGGCCACGGCGATAAGGTCATCAACCAGCTTTCGTTCCGCGTCGGCTCGCTGCGCGCGGTGCGCGAATTCTACCGCCGCGTCCGCAGCGAGGCGGCGGCGAGCGACGTGCATCCGATCTGCCACGGCCATGCCTGGTCGGTCTATTTCCGCGATCCCGAGGGCAACCGCATCGAGGTCTATTGCGACACGCCCTGGTATGTGCACCAGCCGATCCGCGAGGAGATGGATTTCGACCTGCCCGAGGACGAGATCATGAAGCGCAGCGAGGCGCTCGCCCGTTCGCTGCCCGGCTTCAAGACGGCCGAGGATTGGCGGCGCGAGGTGACGCGGAAGATCGCGGACCACGCGCCGGAATAAGCGCTCCCGTTAACTATAATTCCCGCCATCTATTAACTATAAATTCCCGGTATTCAATAATCGCGGCAAAATCCGCGAATTTATATAGTAAATATCGAAAATCCATTGAATTTCCTTTCCAAACACTTAAACTCCGCCTCCTTCATGGCGATGCTGGTGCGAAGGATGGCGACGATGCGGCTCTTCACCGTGACCTGCGATGGCCGCCCCGCCGCCGTGGTGCGTGCGGCGGATAAACGCGAGGCGATCGCCATTACCCTCGACCTCGCCGAGCAGCGCAACCTCCTCGGCCTCGTCGCCGGGCCGCGCCGCTTCGAGGCACGCGAACCCGCCGATGCCGAGAGGGCCGAATGGGTCCGTCACCCCATCGAGCATGTGATTCTGGGCGAATCGCGCGCGGCGTGACCGCGGACGCGACTTTCACGATGAATGATTTCGACACAGGCGAGGCGCAGCGCATCGCCGAAGACCTGATCGGCAAATACGGCGCCGGCGCCGTCGACTATGTCCTCGCCCGCGCCGAGCGCACGGTGGAGATCGGCGATGAGATCGCGCAAGCGATCTGGCGCCGGGTTCTGGCCGCGACCTCCGAGCTGTTGCGGCGTTGACGCTCTCCTGAGCCCGGCATAGCGTGGGC
>DATNGE010000166.1:0-17857 GCA_035606035.1 Allostellaceae bacterium | reverse complement strand
CAAGCCCCAGCGAGATCGCGAGATCGCTCGGCCCGATATAGAGGCCGTCGAGACCCCGCGTCGCGGCGATCTCTTCGACCTTTTCCAGGCCCTCGCGCGTCTCGATCATCGGCAGGCAGAGCACGCCATCGCCGAGCGCCTTCTGGTCGCGCGTCCCCATGACGATGGCGGCGCGCGCCGGACCGTTCGAGCGCTCGCCCTTCGGCGGGTAGCGGCAAGCCGCGACGGCTTTTCTCGCCTGCTCGGGATTGCTGACCATCGGGATGATCACGCCTTGCGCCCCGGCATCCAAGTTCTTGCCGATGATCCAGTCTTCATTCGCCGGCACGCGGGTCAGCGGCACAGCGCCGCGCGCGTCGATGGCGCGCGCCATCTCGATCATGTCGCGATAATCGGTGACGCCGTGCTGCTGATCGACGCAGACATAATCGACGCCTTTGATGGTCGCGACCTCGCAGGCGAAGGCGCAAGGCAGAGAGGCGAAGATGCCGAAGACCGGCTCGCCCTTTGCCCATTTGTCGCGCAGCGCGAATACCGTGGCCATCGTTTCCCTCCGATTAAGTTATGGATGGATTGTCGGCCGGGCACCGGCTGCGGTCAACGGCAGGCGAACGCGGGTTAGGCGCGGGTGCGAATGGTCCGCCGTTCTTGCGCCGCGACGAGCCGCAACATGCGCTTGAGGCCGGCTTCGTCGAGTTTCAGCGCCGCCTCGACCCAGAGATCGGCGATCTTCGTCATTTCCTCGAAGGTGACAGTGTTGACGAGACGCCGCGCGCGATAGAGCGCTCGGAGCGCGGCATAACGTTTGCCGCCGCGGCCGATGAAATCATAGAACGCGGCGATGCCCTGCCCGTCCGGCGCCAGCACATCGACCGCACCCATCGCATGGAGCTGCTCGGCGCTATAGAGCTCGCCGCTCATGATGATGCGCTCGGCGAGGCCCGGCGCGACGCGGCGTGTCAGGAAAGTGTAAGCACCCATGCCGGGGAAGAGGTTGAAGAGGATCTCCGGCAAGCCGAACTTGGCGCTGCGCTCGGCGACGATGACATTGGAAGACAGCGCCGCCTCGAAACCGCCGCCCAGTGCATCGCCTTGAACCAGCGCCACCGAGATGATCGGCAGATCGAAGCCGAGGCCGGTCGCGTTGGTGTAGCCGAGCTCGCAGCTGGCATGCGCGTAGCGGCGCAGCGCCGCGCGGTCGCGGTCGCGGATGAGCTGCGCGAAAAGCTCGAGATCGCCGCCGAGGTTCCAAACCCCCGGCTGGCGGGAGCCGAGGACGAGATAGCGCAGCGGCGGCTCGGTCTCGGCGCGCTCGCCGAAAAGCCCGCGCGCCATGCGCTGGACTGCGCGCGCTTCGGCCAGAACGGATTCCGTAAAGCACGGCCGGCCGGCGAAATCGAAATAGCAGAAGAGGATTTTCTCGTCGGAATCGTAATCGAGGTCGAATTCGCTGAACTCATTGGCATCGAGCGCGGCCTGGACCGGGTCGTCGGCGCCGCCTACCAGCTCGGCCAGGAGCTGCTCGGCCGGCTTGGCGCTCGGCTCGGCGGCAATTCGGTCCTGGACCAAATCAATAAGCTGCGAGTGGCCGACCATTCTACCTTTCAGCGCCATTCCCGGGGCGCCCGTCCTAAAAACAGTTAACGACAGGTTAATTCCTAATTCAATCAAGAAGATTCATGCGCTTCTTAATTTTCGCGGTTAGATCATGGGCTCCTGCATATAGAGGTGGAACATTTTAAGACCACAATATATAGACAATCGTGAGCCTGCCCACTCTGCTGCCGATGACAAGGGGACTCGCAGCACCAGGACAAAGCGGCACCTTCCCCGGTTCATAGGTTTCGCCGATGCCTTGGTTGGGCGATTCGGCGTTGGCGGCGAGCATCGCCATGCTAAAGAGGGACGAAGATTGGAATGGTGCCCCGATGGATGCGATCGACGCCCTGACCACCCGCCGCAGCCCGGCGCAATTCGCCGAGCCCGCTCCCGACGACGAGTCCCTCGCCGAGATTCTGCGCGCCGCCATGCGCGCGCCGGACCACGGCAAGCTCAAGCCCTGGCGCTTCATCGTGTTGCGCGGCGACGCGAGGAAGCGCTTCGGCGATGTCATGGCCGAGGCGATGAAGCGGCGCGAGCCCGACGTGCCGGCGAATATGCTGGAGCGCGAGCGCGAGAAACCGCTGCGCGCGCCGCTGATCGTGGTGCTCGCCGTCGCGGTCCAGGAAGGGCACAAGATTCCCGTCGTCGAGCAGCTGCTCTCGGCCGGCGCCGCGGCGCAGAACATCATGGTCGCGGCACATGCGCTCGGTTACGGCGCGGCGTGGAAGACCGGCGCCCCGGCCTACGACAATTTCGTCAAGGAGACGCTTGGTCTCGCGCCGAGCGATGCGATCGCCGGTTTCCTTTATCTCGGCACGCCGGCGATGAAGCCCGCCGCGTTGCCTCAGCCCGAGCTGTCGTCCTTCGTGCGCCACTGGAACGGCTGACGGGCGAAAACGGCGGCGCTTATCGTTCCGGCGCGTCGGCCGGCGATCCGGCCGGCGTGAAATCGTTGCAGCCGGAATCGGCGCTGAGATAGCGATCGTGCTTCAAACAGAGCCCATCCTCAGCCCTGGTCGAGCCCCAGGCCGAGGAAAGCGCGCTCATCCCCGGGAAGAGCGATTCGAGAAAGGCCGGGCTATTGCGGAAATGCGCGCAAGCCCGGCACCGTCCGATCGTCGCGTCACGGTTCACTGGCCGAGAGTCGCCCAGTGGGAAGCAAAGACCCAGGCTGAGAGAATGAGTCCGAGCACCACATTCACCACCACGCCCGAGCTGAAAGCGAGGAACGGCTTGCGGCCGGCCGAGGCGAGCTCGCGGAAGCGGGTGGTGAGGCCGATGCTGAGGAAGCAGAAGATGAAGGCCCAGGTACGCAGATCCTTAATCGGCGCGACGAGGTTCGGCACCACGGTCTTGTTGTAATCGGCGAGGCTGTAGCCAGTGCTGATCCAGGTGACGAGCAGCGACGCGACGATGAAGCCGATGACGAATTTCGGAAAGCGCCACCAGATCTCGGCCGCATTGGCCTTGCGGCCCAATTCGCGCTGCTCCCAGCGCGTCGTCGCGATGATCGCGAGGATGAAGGCCCAGATGCCGATCCACACATCGCGGCCGACAACCTTCATCAAGGTGAAGGCGAAGAGCGACTGATCGGGCGTGCCGGCGATGCCATGGCCGGCGAAGCCGCCATAAGCCTGCGCCGCAGCGATGCCCGCCGCATCGGCGAATTCCGAGGTGCCGATCCAGGCGCCGCCGACGCCGCTCGGCAACTCGAGAAGCCGCGCGACGAGCGGCAGCAGGAAGATCATGACGATGGCCCAGAGGATCACCAAAGTGATCGCGATCGGCGCGTCGTCTTTCTTCGCACCTACCGCGCCGGCAATGGCGATCGAGGCGGAGACGCCGCACACCGCGCCTCCGGCGCCGAGCGTCGCCGCGAGGCGGCGATCGAGGCCCAAGCGCAGACCAACCCAATAGATCGTGACGAAGGTGACGATCGAGACAATCGAGGCCTGTAGGATCGCGACCGGTCCGGCCCAGACGATGAGCGTGAAGGGCAAGGTCGCGCCCAGCAGAATGATGCCGGTCTTGATGTAGAACTCGACGCGGAAGCCGGCATCGAGCCAACGCGGCAGGCCGATCACATTGGCGATGACGAGTCCGAGCACGAGCGCGACGAGCGGCGGCTCGAGATTGTAATAAACCGCGCTGTCCCATTGGCCGAAGATGAACACGCCGAGCGCGAGGATGTAGACGAAGACGAAAGACGGCAGGAACTCCTTGACCTTATGCCCGAGCGCGCCGAGCGCGACCGAGAACGCCGCCGACCAGAGCAGGAATTGCACGAGGTAGCGCGGCCAGGCATCGGCAAAATGCGCGCCGAGCTGGTTGAAGCTGGTCCAGCGCGGCGGCAGCACCGCGACCCAGCGCCACGAGCCGCCATGCGCAAAGAGCGCAAGGCCGATGACGACGATGCCGAGGCCGAGCCACACGGCCCACCAATCTTCCTTGAGCCATAATTCGCGCCAGCCCGTGCTGCTGCTGCGCGGAATAGCGCTGCGGCCGAAATCGGCTTCCACCTTGCTCATGACCGTCCCCCCTTTCCTTTTGTCTCACGCGCCGTCGTCTAAGCCGCGCAGCCACAGGGGCCTTCGCCAAAGCGGGCGAGGCCGAGCCGCGCCCGCGCGGTCGCAATGTGATTGCACAGATCTTTCATGCTCACGCCGTCGCGGCGCATCACGAGATGCACCAGCGGATCGGCGAGAAGATCGACAAGGGCTGGCTCCTGACCCGCCTCGAGCCACTGCCGGGAGACATGCGAGAAATCTGCGTGCCACGCTTTGCCCATACTGCGCTCCTGAAAAGTAATTCATTATCCTAAATGCGAAATTCTCCTGTCAAATAGGAAAATAGAACATTTATTTTATGTATAATATGCGCAGGCGGTATAAGTTTCTGAGCCAGCTTCTAAATCGAGAGAATAAATTTCAGCCCAAGGCCGAGGATTGCAGCCCCCACCATGCCCGCCAAAAGGCCGCGCTTGGCGAGGAAGACCAAGGCCAGGCTCGCCACGAAGACGATCCACGGCACCAGCCCGGTCAGCGCCTCTTGGCCGATGTTGAAAGCAACGGCGAACATCAGCCCGACCGAGGCGGCGGTGAGGCCGCGGATGAAGCCCTGCACCGAGCGCTGATGGCGCACGCGCTCATAGCCTTTGAGAACCGGAATAACGAGATAGCCCGGAAGTTGGATCGCGACGATCGTACCGAGCGCGCCGAGCCAGCCGGAGACCATGTACCCGATCGAGGCGAGGTAGAGGTTGTTCTGCCCCGGCGTGACGCGGCCGAGCGCATAAGCATAGAGGAACTGGTTGAGGCCGAGGACGCCGTCATCGACCAGGCGATGCTGCAAGAGCGCGAGCACCGCGCTGCCATTGCCGAAGGTCAACAGATTGTACGTGAAGATGACGAGGAGGAGCTGACCGAAGCTCATCGCTTCGTCCCCTCCTGCGGCCCCTTTTTCTCTGATGGACCGCGCAGCAGGATCGCACCCGCGAAGCCGCCGATGAGCAGCATCACCGCCGGGTTCACATGCGTGACGAGCAGCAGCAAGCAAGCGACCATGGCGAAAGCGATATCAAGCGAGACGCGGAAGAGCGGCTTGCCGAGCCGGATCGCAGAGATCCAGACGATGCCGAGCGCCGCCGGCAGCAAGGTCGCGTCGATATATTCGAGCACTGCGCCATGCGCGAGATAGCCATAGGCGATCGTCAACACGACGACGCAGATGAAGCCAGGGATGATCATCGCGATCAGCGCGACCACCGTGCCGATGAAGCCGCAAAGCCGGTAACCGACCGCGACGGCAACGGCGGTCATCGTGCCGCTCGGCATCAGGCGGCCGATGCTCCAGAGTGTCATCAGTTCTTTGTCGGGCAGGATGCGGCGCAAGGTGACGAGCTGCTCTTGCAGCAGGGCCAGCACGCCGAGGCCGCCGCCGAAACCGCAACCGGCCTTGAAGAAAATGGTGAAAAGCTGCGCCAGACTGAGGCGCGGGCGCGTCTCGGCGACCTCCGCCATGCTTCCCTCGATGACCCTCGTTCCCGCCGTCGACTGTGCAAGAAGCGGCGGCGCGATTCCAGCGCCGAAGCTATGCGCGCCCGTGATAGGAGCTAGAGCGGCTCGGCGTCGACGAGGATGAACGCGATGCGGCAGGGCTTGTTGCTGCGATTGGCCCAGGAATGATTGGTGCCGCGCTGGATCAGCACGTCGCCGGCCTGCATCACCGTCTCGCCGACATCCATCACCGCGACGATCTCGCCTTCGAGCACCAGCGCGTAATCGACGGTCGGGGTCTTGTGCATCATCGCATGCCGCCCATCCTTGGCATGTGCGGCGGCAGCGCCGAATTCGGCAAAGAGTTTTGCTGGATCGGCATCCTTGACCTGCGCGTCGGGCGGGAAATCGACAATGCGGAAGACCGTGCCATGCTTCGGCGGCATCAATTGCGGCGCGGTGGGCGGCGCATCGGCCGGATCATCGGCGCCGCGATTGGACGCGGGCGCCGCGCCGGTGCGCCACAGCTCGGTGATCGCCTCGCCTGGCCGCGCCTTGGGCTCGAAGATCGCAGGCGCCGCTGCATCCTTTAGAATGATCGAGCGACCTTCGGCATCGTGTCCCGTGACAATGCGGCGCGTTGATCGTGCCATGAAGTACCTCCTCCGGTCGGCACCGCAGTGGCGCTCGATGATTATGGTTAAGCGATTGCTGACATCGTTCCATGGCCCGCCTGTCACGGCAAGCCGCAAAAGATTTGATTTAAGTGCGCCTTAATCTTGCCCCGGCAATCTTGGCCGATGTTTTGAGGTGGCATGAGTGCGGTAATGCAAGCGCGTAAGGCGATTTCAAAGAGGGAGCTCGACGAGGCTTTGCGGTTGCACGAGATCTATCGGCAATCGAAGCCGGGCGGGCAGCGTGCGCTTTTCACCTATCGCGATCTCGCGGGCCGCGACCTCAGCAAGCGCGATCTCGCGGGCGCGGATTTCACGGGCGCGTCCCTCGTCGGCGCCAATCTCGAAGGAGCCGATCTCACTAGCGCCGTCTTCTTCGCGAGCAATCTCAGCAAGGCCAATCTGCGCAGCGCGAAGCTGGTGCGTGCCGATTTGCGCGGCGCCCTGTTGCGCGGTGCCGATCTCACCGGCGCCGATCTCTACGACGCCGATTTGCGCGACGGGCTCATCACGATGTGGCAGCGCTCGGGCGAGCTCCACCCAGTCGCGGTCGACACTGGCAACACGGCGCCGCCAATGGACGAAGACGGGATCCGCAAGCCGGCGCCATCGGGACGCACTGATATTTCCGAGGCCGTGCTGCGCAACACGCGGCTCGTCCGCGCCGACATGCGCAAGGCGACGCTCGCCGGCGCCGATCTCGGCGGCGCCGATCTCTCGGGCGCCGATCTGCGCGATGCCGATCTGAACGACGCCGTGCTCACCGATACGGTCACGGAAAACACACATTTCGTGGGCGCCAATCTCAAAGGTACGCTCAACGACCAGCCGGCCGGCCTTCTGGTCAGCGATCTCGACGAGCCGCTCGCGGCACTCATCGCGAAGCATGAGCGCTGGGTCAGGAGCCAGGGCCATCAAGGCGCGCAGCTCGATCTGAGCGGCTTCGATCTGCGCACCGCGCCGCCCCTTGCCGGTATCGAGCTCGCGGCGGTCAAAGCGGGCGATTCGGTTTTCTATGGGCTTGACCTCACCGGGATCGGCCTTGCCGCAGCGCAGCTCGACCGGGCCGATCTGCGCTCCTGCAATCTGCGCGGCGCCGATCTCCGCGGCATCAGCCTCAGGGGCGCGCGGCTGAGCAACAGCGACATGCGCGATTGCCGATTGGGACCGCTGGTCGTGAAGGACGGGCAACGCATCGTTAGCCATCTCGAGCGAGCGATTCTGCGCAATGTCGATTTGCGCGGCGCCGATCTTCGCGAGGCCGTGTTGCGCGGCGCCGATCTCTCGAACGCCAATCTCGCCGATGCCAGGCTCGATGGCACGGATCTCGAAGGCACACAGCTCGCCGGCACGATCAAGGCAGCGTAAGACCCTACGATTTGTGCCGATCCTGCTAAGATCGGCGCGTAAGGTGAACATGGGCAGCTGGGGGACCCGACTTTACTCGAGCGACTTTGCGCAGGATTTGCGCGCGTTGATAGGGGCGCTCGCCCGCTTGCCGTTCGCGCCGGACCGGATAATCGAGATTCTCTGCGAAATCGAACCGGCGGCCGCGGAGCGAACCGACGATCCCGATCACAGCATCTTCTGGTTGACCGTCGCCGATCAGTTCGCAATGCGTGGCATCGATTGCCGAACCGCTCGCGAACGGGCGCTTGAAATCATGGACGGCGGCACCGACCTCGCGATGATGGCCCGTCTCGGCATGGCGGAGAAGGATTTGGCCAAGCGGCGCAAAATGCTTGCCGAGCTGCGGGAGCGGCTGGCCGCGCCCGTTGCAAAAAAGCCGCGCGCCGTGTTGAAAGCGCCGCAGCCGCTTCTCCTGCATCCCGGCGAGGCCTTGGCCTATCCCATGACGAGCGGCCAATGCATCAACCCATATTTTCCCAATAAGGATCGCATGCGGCCGGTCTGGCGGCAGGATTCGTGGGGCGCCTGCGTCATTATCGAATGCGGCCGCGCCTTCGACTTTCTCGCCTGGTACCGTCCGATCGTCGTCGAACGTGCGTTTGCGGAAAAGCCCGCTCTGGCCGAGTTGATGGGTCAGCGCCTTTGGTACCGCGAGCGCGCCGGGACTTGTTCGAAGAACCATTACTTGCGGATGGAATTGCAGCCGATCGGCACCGTGCCGCTTGATCACGAGCGCCTCGCTCAGGCCTTTCAGCTGCGCCGCGTCGATCGTCCGGCGACGGATGCGGCGAACGACATCTCCATCGCCAATCGGTTGAACGGGCCGAGGCTTGAGCCCGACCAAAGCCGGCGCCGAATACGCGCGCAAATCCCATCCATCGGCGATCTTGCGGAAATCCTGACGCCGACGAGGTGAGGTCCATTCCGCGGCGATGCGGCGCGGTTGACAGTGCCGCGCCCGAGCCCATGCTGATCGTCGGTATCCGATTGAGGATTTGGTGGAGCGGCATAACAATTTCGACGCCTTGCGCCTCGTCGCCGCGATCAGCGTCATCTTCTCGCACGCTTTTCTCATCGGCGAGGGCCGGCAGGATACCGAGCCGCTGATGCGGCTGACCGGGGGCCAGACGATCCTCGGGGTGGTCGGTGTCTTCGTCTTCTTCACGATCAGCGGCTATCTCGTCACGCAGAGCTTCGAGCAGACGCGCTCAGCGCCGCGCTTTGCCGCCAAACGCGCGCTGCGCATCTATCCCGGGCTCCTCCTCTGTCTCCTGCTGTCTGGCTTCGTGCTCGGGCCGTGGGCGACGTCGCTCGCGCTTGGCGATTATTTCCGCGATAGCGGCACCTATGCTTACGTCGTCAGCAATTTTACCATGATCAATCCGACACACGCGCTCCCCGGGGTATGGTTCACGAAGTGGGGTGCGGGCGGAGCCATCGACGGCCCCCTTTGGACGCTGCCCTGCGAGCTAACGATGTACATCATGGTGCTGCTGCTCGGCATCTCGCGCGCGATCGATCTGCGCGTCGTCGCGGCGCTGATCGTTCTCGGCATGGGAGGCATCTGGTTCGATACGGCATCGAGCGAATATTTCAGCGGCAGCGCGCTCTGGCTGCTGTCCTTCTTCGCCGGCGGCATGGCGCTTTATCGCCTGCGCGACAGCGGCTTCATCAACGGCCGGATCGCGCTTATCGCTTGTGCCGGGCTTGCGCTCAGCGTGCCGCTCAAAGCCTTCATTCTGCTGTTCCCAATCTTCGGCTCTTATCTGGTCATCTACATCGCTTTCGCGCCGTGGCTGAAGCCGTTGCCGGCGGCGCGTTTCGGCGATCTGTCTTATGGGCTCTATATCTATGGCTGGCCGGTCGAGCAGGCGATCGTCTGGCTGAATGGCGGCGCGATGTCGTGGTGGGCGCTCTGCGCGATCGCCTTGCCGGTCAGCGCGGTCTTCGCTTTTCTTTCCTGGCACCTCGTCGAGAAACGCGCGCTGCGCTTGAAGCCGCGCGCCGCCGCGCCGCCAGCAGAACTCGCAGCGGTTGCGGTCGAGCGCTAGGCGGTCAGCGCTTTCAGCGAGTGCTCGAGCCATCGCCGCAGAGCGGCCGGATCGCTCAGCTCCTCGCGCGCGAGCGTCGGACGCGGCGTACCGACGCGGATCGCGCGGCCATTGCCGGCGAGCGCGGCCGTGAAGCCATCCTCATCGGTCCAGTCGTCGCCGACATAGACCGGCACGCGGCCGGCAAAAGGCGGCGCCGCAAGGAAGCGCTCGACGACCTTCCCCTTGTTAGCGTGGCGCGCGCGCACGTCGTAGCAAAGATGCGAGTCGAGCAGGTGCAGCGTATCCTCAACGGGCGCGACCGCCGTTTCGAGGACGGCACGCAACTCCGGTGCGAGTTCGACCGCATCGCGATAGTGAAAAGCGGTACTCAGCCCTTTGCGCTCGACGCGCACGCGCGGATGGCGAGCGAGAAACGGCTCGACATGCTCCAGCACCGCGGCGAGCGGCCGCTCGGGCGAGGCGAAGATTTCGACATTGCTCTCCGGCGCAAAGCGCGCTTCCGCGCCGTGTTGCCCACCGGCCGCGAGGTTGAGCGGCGCGAACAGGCGATCGATATCCGCAAGCTTGCGCCCGCTGACCACGGCAAGCGCGCCGCCCAGCGCGCGGCGCAGCGCGTCGAGCGTGCCGAGTAGCGCCGGCGGGACGCGCGCCTCGTCGGGGCGTGGGACGAATTCGATCAGCGTACCGTCGATATCGAGAAAGAGCGCCGCATCGGGCGCGAGGAGCGGAAGCATCATCCTATCTACAGCGTGCAATTTCGGCGGCAATAAGGCACGGGGCGCCGGCGGCCCTCGATTATGATAGTGCTGCGACAGCGCGCGGGGTTGCCTAAAAAGCCGCGTCTTTTAGACTGCCCGCAATGGACCGTAACCCGCCGCTTGCCCGTCAGGATCTCTTCCCGCCCATCGAACCCTATGCCAGCGGCATGCTGCGCCTCAACCCCGTGCATACGATGTATTGGGAGCAATCGGGCAATCCCGACGGCAAGCCAATCGTTTTCCTGCATGGCGGGCCGGGCGCCGGCTCGACGGCGACGCATCGCCGCTTCTTCGATCCGCAATATTATCGCATCGTCGTTTTCGATCAGCGCGGCGCCGGCCGGTCGACGCCCTTGGGTTCGCTCGACGGCAACACGACGCCTCATCTCATCACCGATCTCGAGGCGCTGCGCCAATTCCTCGGCATCGAGCGCTGGGCCGTGTTCGGCGGTTCCTGGGGCTCGACCTTCGCGCTCGCTTATGCCGAGGCGCATCCCGAGCGCGTCAGCGCCCTGGTGCTGCGCGGCATCTTCCTCTGCCGGCAAAGCGAGATCGATTGGTTTCTCTACGGCATGCGGACGGTCTTCCCCGAGGCGTGGCGCAATTTCTCGGGCTACATACCGGAAGCCGAGCGCAGCGATCTTCTGGGCGCTTATTACCGGCGTCTCACCGACCTCAATCCCGCGGTGCATATGCCGGCGGCACGCGCCTGGAGCACCTATGAAGGCGCGTGCTCGACCTTGCTCCCGAGTCCCGACACGGTCGCGGCCTTCGGAGAGGATCGCATGGCCTTGGGTCTCGCCCGCATCGAGGCGCATTATTTCCGCTACAACGTGTTCAAGCCGGAAGACGATCTGATCGCGCGAATCGATCGCATCCATCGCATCCCCGGGACGATCGTGCAGGGCCGCTATGACATGGTCTGCCCGATCGTCAATGCAGACGAGTTGGCGCGCACCTGGCCGGCGGCCGAATACATCGTCGTACCCGATGCCGGTCACTCGGCCATGGAGCCGGGCATCCGGGTTCAGCTTGTCGCTGCGACCGAAAGGCTGAAGGCGCTGCGCTGAGCCGCGCCGAGGGCTGCCCGGCGAACGCTTTCGCTTGCCTCACTCAAGGCTTTCCTTGAAGATGCAGCCCGGCGCGGGAGCAAGTTGGGGGATTTCGATGCGGGCATGGTGGCGGCGGATAGGCGTGGCGAGCATCCTCGCCGGCGCGATGACGATCGCGAGCAATCCGGCGAAGGCCGAATTCGGCGGCTACGTCGCGGGCGGGCTCGGTGTCTTCGACTTCATTCATAACAACACCGCCGCCGAGGGCCGGCTCGAATTCCGCTTCGAGCAGAGCCTCTTTTATATCCGGCCACTGGTCGGGACGTTCTTCACCAACAAAGGCTCGCTCTACACCTATGGCGGGTTCCGCGTCGAGATTCCGATCGGTAAGCATCTTCTGATCGTGCCGATGGCGGCGGTCGGCGATTACGAGAAAGGCGGCGGCAAGGATCTCGGCTCGCATATCGAATTCAAGACCGGTGCGGAGATCGATCTCGTCTTCGCCAACGGCATACGCGTCGGCCCGGTCTTCGATCATGTCTCCAATGCCGGCATCGGCAAGCGGAATCCGGGCGAAGAGAATTTGCTGTTGATGATATCGGTGCCGCTCGGCGCGATCTCGTTGCCGTAACGGCGGGACGCGTTACGCCGCGGCGTCCGCGAGCCGCAAGCGCCGCTCGGGCGCGACACCGAAAGTCTCCACGTAACCGGCAAAGCGATGCCGCTCGTGCGACGCGTCGATGCCGTAATCCTCGATGCGATGGCTGAGCTGGCCATAGCCGCCATTCGGCTTCGCGGTGACGTATGCCCTGATCCGTTGCTCGAAAACTTCATCGAACGGTAGGCCGAAGGCCGCATAGAGCCGCGCCACCGTGCCGACCGGATCGTCGGTCAGCTCGCGATAGCGGATATGGAGAACGCGATCTTCGGGCAGGGTCTTACACGCCGCGACGACACGCTCGGCGCCGTCGGCCCAACGGTCGCACACCTGGCGCCCGACCGTGGCGCGGTCGAGATGGCGCGTGAAAGGCTGGCGCAGCACCTCGGTCAAGCGCGCGACCGACGCGAGCACGCGCATGGGATCGCGATGCACGAAGACGAAGCGCGCATCGGGATAGACCTCGCGGATCGCATCGAGCGCAAAGACATGGTCGGGGCATTTCAGCACCCAGCGCCGGCGCGCCTCGCCACAGGCGGCGAGATGCTGGAGGAAGCGGTGATGGAAGCGATAGGCTTCGCGGTGGCCGGTATTATCGAGCCAAGCGCGATAGGACGGCACGTGATGCGTCGTATCGAAGCGCAGGCTGGCAAAGACATGCGCCGTGATCTCGCTGCACTCCTGCGGTGCCGTCGCGGTGATCGGATGCATCGCGGCGAAATCCGGCGCCAGGCAACGGAACATTCTCAGCTGCCGATTGACCTGGCGGATCGAGCGCGCCTCGCCCGCCGCATCGCCCGCGATGCCGGGATGGATCGTTTGCCAGCAGCGCGGCACGGCGTTGCCCGGATCCTCGATCAGAAGATTGTGCAGAAAGGTGGTACCGCTGCGCGGCAGACCGGTGACGAAGATCGGCTGCTCGATCTTGGGCGGCGGCGCGCTGCTCGCTTTCTCGGCGGCGCGCAGCCGCAGCAGGTTTTCGAGAAAGCGCAGGGCATCCCAGCGCAGCGCGAAGCGCCCGAAGGCGCCGAGCGCGGCTTCGCTCTCGCAGACCTGCAGCAAGACGCGCAGCGGCGCGAGGAAGTGCCACTCGCCGAAATCCGTGAGCCCGGTACGCCGCTGCGCGACGGCGACCAATTCTTCCGCTACCAAAGGCCGGCGCAGAAATCCCGCCGTATCCGAGAGCCAGTCAGCCGCGCGCAACAGCAAAGGCGGCGTTCCCATGCCGACCGGCGCAATTGTGGCTTGGCTTGGACTGGACTCCACTGTGCTGCTCCCTTCGCCCCTAAAATGCTTAGGCAATCTCCAAGGTCCTAATCCCCGGCCCCCTCGCCGCGTTCCGAGGGACTCGCCTCGCGCGACGCCATGCGACGACCACGCCACCACTGACCACCCTCCAGCACCTGCCAGCCGAGCAATGCCGGTAGCCCCAGCACCAAGTCGCGGCCGCGCTTCAACAGCGACAAAGCCAAAGCCTGATCGGGCGAGAGACCGAAAGCGGCACCCACCAGCAGGTAGCCGCCCTCCTGCACGCCGGCGGCGATCGGTACCATAAAAGCCACGCTGCGCACTGCATAGAGGAGCCCCTCGAGACCGGTAGCCGCAGCAAACGAGATCGGAACGTTCATCAAGCGCAGCGCCAGCCACGCTTCCGCGCCGGTCGCCAGCCATTCGACAAAATGCAACACAGCCGCAACCGCGAGGCGTCCGCGATCGGCGTGAATGCGCGCGAGCGCTACCGTAACGGATTCGAGCTTACCGGGGAGCGCCTGCGAGAAATGCCGCGCGATCAACGGCTCGAAGCGCTCGAGCAACCCTTTGCCATGGCGCTGGGCGAGTAAGAACGCGCCACAAAGCCCCGCCGCCACCAACAGCCATGCAGCAGCGGGCAGCAGCAGATCGGTCGCGGGCCGCGCGGTCGCGAGCAGGAACAGAGCGATCACCGCGTAAGCGAGCTGTGTCAGGAACTCAAGCGCGACATCGACGATCACCGTGGCGGCGGCGATCGCGGCGGGAACATCATGCAAGATCGCAAGGCGAATGCCCGCAGCCGGACCGCCGAGCTGCGACAATGGCAGCACCTCCGCCGCCGCGGCGCGCACTAGCCGGGCCCAGACAAAAATCGGCCAGCGCCGGAGCGCGATATCGGGCGTCAGCACATGCCAGGCGATACCGTTGAGCGCGATCAGGCAGAAATGAAAGCCGCAGATCAGAGCGAAGCCGCCCCAGCCAATCGCGACCAGCGTCGCCAGGATGGCGCCGGCGTTGAACCAGGCGACCAGCCCGGTGGCGGCAGCCACGCCGAGCAGCAGCAACAGGAACGCTATCCGCATCGAACCGGGTTTCTCATCCTTTCGGATAATAAGCGAAGCAGCGACTTTATGTTCAATTGAGGGGTCGAGCTGTTAACCGCCGTTAACGAACGCTCAACCCTCCGCTGCTATTTCTGATAACGCTCGCCCGAGGTTTCAGTGCTTTTGGCGAGGGTGGAGATTCAGGGATGCGTAATACCGACCGGCAGGTGCTGATCGTCGACGATTACAACACGATGCGCAGGATCCTGCGCAACCTGTTGGGTCAGATCGGCTTCGCCAACGTCGAGGAAGCGGAGGATGGCGCCGGCGGTCTCAAAAAGATGCGCGAGCACAATATCGGTCTGGTGATTTCCGACTGGAATATGGCGCCGATGTCGGGCCTCGAATTCTTGAAGGAGGTACGCAACGACGCGCTGCTCAAGGATACACCCTTCATCATGATCACCGCCGAAAGCAAGACCGAGAAAGTGGTCGCGGCCAAGGAAGCAGGTGTCAGCAACTACATCGTCAAGCCGTTCAACGCAGACACATTGAAGAAAAAGATCGAGGCGGTGCTCGGTACGATTTGATCGACCTACCGCTGAGTGCGCGCGCCGGCGGGAACGAGAAAGCAGAGCGCGCAAGCAATCAACGCCAGAATCAGAACCGCGACATAGACCGTAGTCAGCGACGACGCGATCGCGCTCGAGAGCCGCTCCAGCGTGTCGGGCGCCATCGCCGCGCGCTGCGCCGGGTCCATCAGCTGATCGATCGCATCGCGGCCTTCCTGAACGCGCTGCGCCAGTGCCCAATTGATGACGCCGCCCAAAAGCGCCGAGCCGAACGATGCACCGACTTGCCGCATGAAGAGGTTGCCCGAGGTCGCAGCGCCGCGCTGCTGATGCGGCACGGCATTCTGCGCCGCCACGAGGAAGGTTGTGTTGCAGAGGCCGATGCCGAAGCCAATCATCGCACCGCTCGAGAATGCCCATGGCACCCCGAGCTGCGGCGTCAACGCAACCAGCATCAGCGCGCCGCCGATGAGCAGAACGCCGCCCCAGATCGCCATAGTACGGTAGGTGACCGTGACCAGAAGCCGGCCGGCGAACGCGCCGACGGCCGTCCAGCCCATCGACTGGCTGACGAGCGTGAAGCCGGAGACAACCGGACTTCGGCCCATGACGCCTTGCACATAAGGCGGAATGAAGACGATCACGCCCATCATCACGATGCCGATGGCGAGTGAGCCGATATTGGTGGTCGAGACGATCGGATTGCGCCACAACTCGAGCGGCACGATCGGCTCGGGCGCGCGTGCTTCCCAATAAGCGAGGATGGCGAGCGCGACCGCCGCGACGGCGAGCAGAGTGGCGATGGTCGTGCCGGTGAGCGCCGCGAATTGAACCAGCGCCAGGAGGAGCGCGCCGATGCCGATCACCAGCAGCAGCGAACCGATGTAATCGACGCGATGCGCGCGGAAGTGGCGCTGCTCGTGATAGAAGACCCAGAGGATCGCGATCATCACGAGACCAGGCGGCACGTTGATCCAGAACACCGAGCGCCAGCCAAGGGTCGCGGTGAGCAGCGCGCCGATCAGCGGCCCGGTCAGCGCCGAGACGCCCCAGATTGCGTTGAGATTGCCCTGCACCTTTACGCGCTCCACCGGCGGATAGAGATCGCCGATGACCGTCAGCGCCAGCGGTTGAAGCCCGCCGCCGCCGAGTCCCTGCACGAACCGGAAGATCACCAGCGGAATCATCCCCCAGGCGATGCTGCACAACAGCGTACCGATAAGGAACGCGATGGTCGATCCGATAAAGAGCCATTTGCGGCCCCAGAGATCCGCGAGCCGGCCGTAGATCGGGATCGCTACCGCTTGCGACAATAGATAGGCGGCGAAGACCCAGCTCACATATTCGAAGCCGCCGAGCGCGCCAACGACCGACGGCGTCGCGGTCGCGACGATCGAGGATTCGACCGACACCATAAAGATCGCGACGCAGCACGCGGCGAGAATCCAGCGGCGCTGTGTGGTGGAGTGAGATGGCATATCGGCCGCGACCGGCGGCGTGGCGGATTCAGGCAAGACCGAACTCATGACCAGGATGACGTTCGACGATAGCGCAAAGATTCTGCCTGGGCGATTGACAGGCTCCACGGCTTCGGCTTGCCTGCACTGCGTCGGTGGAATGGCCCGACCGAAAGCCCTAGATGCGGATTTTAGTGGCTGTGCCGATCACTGCAGTGCCGAGGCCGCGTAAGACCTCCAGCACATCCATGGGCTCGAGCCGGACGCGGAAATCGGCATCAACATGGGCCAGCGCGATGCGGCGGTCGCGATCGACCACGTAGGTTGCCGCGATCGGCAGCGTGTCGCCGTCGTCGCCATTGATCGCGGCGATGTCGGCGCCGAACATCATCGTGATCTTCTTCACAATCTCGGGCGTCGGGTAGGCGATGCCGAATTGGGCCGCGATGCGATTGCCGCGATCGCTCAAGACCTCGAAAGCGAGCTCGTTCTTGGTAGCGGTCGCGAGCGAGCGATCGGGCGTCTGGGGCGAGATCGCGATAAAATCCCCGCCAGCGGCGCGAACGTCGCCGAGAATACGCTGATACGCGCGCAATTCGAGATTGCAGTAAGGGCACCAGATACCGCGATAAAAGCTGATTATGACGGGGTCGCGCCGTAATAGATCGCGAACGGAGACCTGCTGTCCCAATGCGTTCGGCAATGTGAATTGCGGCGCGAGATCGCCCGCGTTGAGCGTGCGCGACGCGATGCCCGAATTTCGGAGCGTATCGATCGAAGTCTGCAGCGCGGCGACGAATTCCGCGGGAACGCGGCCGGCCGTTTGGGCGACGAAAGCATCGATATCTTGTTGGAGTTTCATGATCGGACTCCTCATGCGTTGATGCGATCGTGGGGTTGACGCCGAACCGCCGTAACGAAATCCCTGAGGGCGCGGCCGATCTCGTTGGGCGAGTCTTCTTGGAGGAAGTGCCTGCCTTTGACCGTCACCTCGCGTTGATTCGGCCACCTCCGACAAAACGCCCGTGCGGCGCTTGTTGCCGTGATGATCGCGCCGGGATCGCCGGCGATGAAAAGTTTGGGCAGGCTGCTTTCGGCGAGCCAATTGCTATAGGCCTCGACGATTGCCGCGACGTCGGGGGGCTCGCCCTCGATCGGGATCTGCCGCGGCCAGATCAGCGTCGGAAGCCGCGCCTGGCGTTCGCGATAGGGCGCGCGATAGGCGTTCATCTCCGCCTCGCTCAATGTCCGGATAATCGCCTGCGGCAGGATCCTTTCGACAAACGCGTTTTCGTCGAGCACGAGCTGTTCGCCATGTGCCGAGCGCAAGG